>JAEUHD010000335.1 GCA_016793645.1 Verrucomicrobiales bacterium | reverse complement strand
GTTGGAGGGCGTGCTGCCCGCGCCCGGACGCGCCCGCCTCGCCGTCGGGTGTCTCGTGCTGATGGTAGTGCTCATGGTGACCGGAATCGTTCCCAACGTTCACGCCGCCCTGATCACCTGCCTCCTTCTGGGCGCCTTCCGTTGCGTGGACTTCGACAGTGCGTACCGGTCGATCCACTGGAAGAGCCTGATCCTGATTGTCGGCATGCTGCCCTTCTCCACCGCCCTGCAGCGCACCGGCGGCGTCGAACTCGCCGCCAATGCCCTCATGTCCGTCACCGCAACGGCCGGCCCCTCGGTGGTTCTGGGAATCCTCTTCCTCGTGACGGCGGTGCTGGGTCTCTTCATTTCCAATACCGCCACGGCCGTGCTCATGGCACCCGTGGCCCTGGCCATGGCGCGCGACATGAAGGCCTCCCCGCTGCCCTTCGTGATGGTGGTCGCACTGGCGGCCTCCGCCGCGTTCATGACTCCGGTTTCCTCGCCGGTGAACACCCTGGTCGTCGGCCCCGGCAACTACCGCTTCGGGGACTTCATCAAAGTCGGCGTCCCCTTCACCCTCCTCGTCCTGGTGATCGTTGTGGTGCTGGTTCCCCTCCTCCTGCCGTTGCACCCGTGACGGCCGGTCCCGGATGTGTTCCCTTTCCGCAGCATGCACCGCGGCCCCTTCCCTCGAATCTCCCGCCGGGGGTTTTCCCGGAGACTGCTTCAAACCGGCGCCGCGGCCCTGACGGCACGCGCGGGACTGTGGGCACAGCAGGCGCCCGCAATCCTGAAGGGGACCACACCGGGCATCGTGAACGGCGTGATGAGCGGCGATGTGTCGTCCGATGCCGCCGTGATCTGGAGCCGCACCGACCGGCCGGCCCGCATGGTGGTCGAATGGAGCACGACGGCGTCCTTCTCGGATCCAAAACGCATCGTCGGCCCCGTGACCGGACCCGAAGCCGAGTTCACCGCCAAGACCCTGCTGTCGGGTCTGCCCGCCGGCCAGCGGATCCAATACCGGGTCCGTTTCGAGGATCCCGATGGTCGAAACAGCGGGGAACCCGTTCCCGGCGAACTGGTGACCGCGCCGAGGGATCACCGGGACGTCTTCTTCGCGTGGAGCGGCGACACGTGCGGACAGGGCTTTGGGACCAGTCCGGACCGCCGCGGCATGAGGACCTATGCCGCGATACGCGAGGTCCGACCCGACTTCTTCATCCACAGCGGCGACACCATCTACGCCGACAATCCGATCGGGCCCGGATTCAAATACGCCGACGGGACCCAGTGGCAGAATCTGGTCCTGGAGGAAAAGTCCAAGGTGGCGGAAACACTCGCCGAGTTCCGCGCGGCGCACCGCTACAACCTCGAGGACGAACATGTCCGCGCCTTCCATGCCGCCGTCCCCGTCTTTGCCCAATGGGACGACCATGAGGTGCGAAACAACTGGTATCCCGGACAGAAACTCCTCGAGGACCCGCGCTACCGGGAAAAGGACGTCAACATCCTGGCCGCCCGTGCGCGTCAGGCGTTCTTCGACTACCAACCGGTGCGCCCGAGCGCCGACCGGACGATCTACCGCAATGTTCCCCGGGGACCGCACTGCGAATTGTTCTTCCTCGACCTCCGGAGCTACCGGGGCGCGAACTCTCTCAATCGGCAGACGGAGCGCACCGCGGATTCGGCGTTTCTCGGGGACACGCAACTGGCCTGGCTCAAGCGATCCATGGCGGCGAGCCGGTCCACGTGGAAGGTCATCTGCTCTGACATGCCGCTGGCCCTGCTGGTTCCGGATGGTTCCACGAATTGGGAGGCCTTTGCCAACGGCGAGAACGGCGCGCCCCTCGGACGCGAACTGGAAGTCGCCGACCTGCTCCGCTTCCTCAAGGCGAACCGCATCCGCAACGTCCTGTGGTTGACCGCGGACGTCCACTACGCCGCCTCCCATCACTACGATCCGTCGCGCGCGTCCTTCACCGAGTTCGATCCCTTCTGGGAATTCGTCAGCGGTCCCCTGCATGCCGGAACCTTCGGCCCGAACGCCCTCGACCGAACCTTTGGTGCGGAAGCCCGCTGGAACTCCCGTCCCGCCGGTGCGGTCTCGTCCGGCCCCTATAGCTCCGAGCAGTTTTTCGGCACCGTGCGCATCAACGGGAGGACCGGCGTCGCCACGGTGACGCACCTCAACCGCGACGGTCAGCGACTCTGGAGCATCGACCTCCCGCCGGCGGCGTAGTCCGAGGTTCCGGATTGAACTGACCAGGACCTTCCCATTTCCAGCAATTTCATTCTGAGGAACAGGTCACAATGAACGACTGGCATAGGACCTTACTGAGGCTCGAAATTACACTGCTGCTGTCGTTCAGTTCTGGAGTTTTCGTTTGCAGCCAACCCATACCCGCGACGACCAATCTAGCGGTCATTGACATTGATGGAGACCAACGGACGGAGGCCGTTTACCAGGTAATCGTCGCCAACCAAACCATGCCTTGGAGAATCTTCCCCTTGATGTACTTGCCGGGTGCTTCCCGCATTCTCGGGACGGCAGAAGGCGCACCGTTTCTCGATCTGGATGCTTCGTTGAGCGACGCCACCCCTCGATACCTGAATCCAGATAATCCAATTCTGGTTTCGTTGCCAGGCTATGGCGCAGTTCGAGACCCGCAGATCGCCCAATGGACGTTTTACGAGATTGACGAACCTTTCGGCGCAAGCAGGAGCACGGAAGTGTACCTCGGCCTGCAGTTTTTCTCTGGTGACGACACCCACTACGGCTGGCTCCACATGACCCGGCCCAACCTCAAGCCCGAGACGATCTTTGAGGTGGTGGGCTCCGACTGGAATCCGGTTGCCAATGCCCCCATCCGCGTCGGGCGGCCCCCGGAAATCCCGATCACCACCGAAGCTTCGCCGGACGGATCAACCCTCCGCCTTTCGTGGCCGGGTGGCGTCGCGAGTTGGATCTTCGAAAGCACCCCCAATCTCGTCCCGCCCGTGGTCTGGACGGAGTATCCCGCCGGTGGAACCTATGCTGACGTCCCCCTCGACGAGGCCGAGCGCTACTTCCGCTTGCGTCGCCCCGATTGAGGGAGTCCCGTGTCCAAGAATGAGGCCACTGCCTACAACCACTGGTTCCGTCCTCCAGAAGGCGGTATCGCTTTCTTCCACGAGGCACATTCGAGGTCGTAAGGGCTCGGCGCAGAACCCAGCCCTGCGCAGACTACTTGGAGTCGGCCCAGCATCGGGACCTGAGGTTCCCCAAAAATTGAGAATACTCCTTCTGCCACTCGTTTGCCCCACCGTCTCGTTGAGGAGCCTACCCATGCCCAGGACGACCCATTTCGCAAATTCAGTCCCGGCCTTCAACATATGAGATCGAAGGACAGCGATTCGTCTGTATCCATGGCCAGTCCGTCAGACCGGAATTCGATTGCTCCAGGACGCGCCCCTGAATGGGTCTCAAGGAAACGTCGCGATTGACACCCCGACGTTAATATGTTTGCGTCTTCCCACTCGCTGGTGAGTGGCTTCCAAAGTAATGCACTCGCTGGCCGCCCAAGCATGAACGCGCTCGCCGTCTCCGCTCGCCGTCTCCGCTCGCCGTCTCCGCTCGCCGTCTCCGCTCGCCGTCTCCGCTCGCCGTCTCCGCTCGCCGTCTCTTCCTTGCCTTCGCGATAATTTTTTCGCCACTGGCATCGTTCGGACAAGTCGCTGACGTTTACTACTCGCCGTCACCCTCGGCGAACGGCACCGGCCAGAGCCCCAGCTCCCCCGCCAAGTTCACCGTCAGCGATCTGATGAAGACTTGGATCGGGCCCACGTTCAAAACGGAGATCACCATCGCCTTCCTGGCGGGAGCGGAAGGGGAATTCTACCCGATCGGCCCTGAAAACAACGATGCGTATAGCGCCCGGATTCTTCTCTACAGCAGTCCGCCCTCAGGTTCTTCTCCGAATCGGGTGATCCGGCTGATCGGAATTCCCGATCCGGTCACGAAACGCCTGCCCAAGCTCAAGCTGCTGCCGCCGGCGAATAACTCCACCTGGGACGACTCCTATCAAAGCCAGTGGCCTCCCCGGAACGTCGTTTATGACGCAATGATTTCGATGCACCGGCCTGGAGCGACGTCACTGGACTCAAAGTTCGAGGATAGTGCCTACTTGAAGCGAATCGAAATTCAAAACCTGGAACTGGACGGAAACTTTTCAGGGATGGGCGCGATCACTAGTGCAGCCAACGACCTCGGATACCGTACTCGAGCCCTGGAGTTGTGCGCGGAATCGGGCCTGATTCGCAATGTCGTGGTTCAAGGATTCGGATCGGTGGCCAATGTCCCCCACTCGCTCACAGAGTCGGACCCGGAGGGGGTGGAATCGTTTCCGATCACGTTCATCTCCAAGTATTCCGCAACACCTCCGACTTCCGACGCCAATCGCTGGATTATTGAGGAGGTCACTGTGCGCGATTTCAACTCCGTCCATGGCGGTTACGGCACCATGATCCTCGGAGGCGCTTACGCCCCCGTTGCCGACGCCGCGAGCGTTCAGTCGGTCGATGTGACGCCAGCCAATGCCCGCGCCATCGTACGGCGATGCACGGTGGAAGGTGCCGTGGGAAACGCCTTCGGAATCGCGGGAACCGTTGGAAGAGTCTCCGGGACGGGCTACGTCAGCGCCGGGGTCTTGTTTACCGACAACGTCGTGCTCAATTCCTCCCTGATGTTCAATGCGGATACAGGGTTTTGCGGGCCCGTGGCCTTGAATAACAATGTAGCCCTCGATGTGTATTCCGGCGCACAACTGGGCACCCCGAGAATTTCAGCAACGGACACCTGGCATCGACGCTTCGATCTCTCCTCAAACATGTTCCGGCTGCGAGGGCGCCGATCCGTCCCGGTTTACCGCGATTACAGCATCTCCAGCCTGGACCAATACGGCAGCGATCCGGCCCTGGTGCTTGGGCGTTACGTGACCGGATTCGCCTCCGGATTGGTCATGCAGGGACCGGTAGCCAATCTCAAGTTTACGACCAATCGCTTCACGGCCTGGCCGGCAGACCAGTTCTACCTGCCGGATCCTTCAATCCTGTATCCCTCGACAATCCCGAGCCTGGACTACCGCCAGATCTTTGTGATTCCGAGCCATCAGTTTGTCGATGAGCAGTACATTTATCTCTGGCGGGACTATGCGATTGGGGCGGCCGTCGGCGGGGTCACTTCAACCGCCAGTTTCGACTTCGTGGGAGTCGCCAACACGGGCTCCATCATCAATCCCAGCCCTTCATTGGGTCCTACGTCAGCGGGAACGTCACCGGGTTCGGTCACCGGCTTGACCCCGGCCCTGGCCCTTCCTCCAGGCGCATTCGTCCCCCGGGGCATTGTCAAGCGGACCCTGTTACTCCCCCTCACCGTTCCGGTAGCCGCCGCCGACCTCCTCGCCAAACCTCCAGTGCCTCTGGCCGTCACCCAGGCAACCGGAGTCCTGGAGGTCGTCATGGGCAACTGCACCTGGAGCGGCAACACGTTGAGCGTTCCGGTACGCACCGCGATTCACCAGAATGCCCGGGTCTCGGCACCGGGCCCGGCCACGGTGCCCACCCAGACAGTCGTCCGGGTGGAGGCTGTCGCAACCTTGGAGAATGGTTCGACCATCACCCTCGTTCCGGCTGTCAATCCGACCACGAGCCTTGCCAACGGACAGGCCACCGCCACCTTCGATTTCAGTTCAGTGAGTCCCAACTCGAACCTCAGCATTCAACTGAAGGCGTGGACCGACGGGAGTACCACAGGAAACGGTCCCACGTTCCAAGCCGATCAAACTTCCTGGGCCACCCAATCGATCACCCGCGGCAGCGTGGTGACGTTGACCGCGTCCCCGGACGTTGGGGACGACAAGAACAACGCTACGGCGAAACGAGCCAAGCTGTACTTCACCCGGACAGGATCACCGGTCAGTTCCCTTCCCGACGTTTCGGTCAACTTCACGCTGCCCTCCCCATTCACCGCCCCGAGTGGCGCCCAACTGATCGCCAGTTATGGAACCACCGGCACAGCCGACTACTCCTTTGGCGCAATCGGAGGTGCCTCTCTCTTCCCAGCCACCGGAGTCCCCACCCAGGTCACGATCCCCGCGGGGCAGGCTCAGGCGGTGGT
>JAEUHD010000331.1 GCA_016793645.1 Verrucomicrobiales bacterium | reverse complement strand
GGCGGAATGCAGGATTTGGGGGTGCTCCCGGGCGGCACCTACTCGCTGGGCTTGGCGATCAGTGGGGATGGCGGAGTGGTCGTGGGCAATGGAGACGTGGGCAGTGACGGCCGCGCGTTTCGCTGGACCCAGGCTGACGGAGTCATGAAGCCTTTGGGCTCCCTGTCGGGTTCAACGTTCGATGGCGCCTATGCCGTGAGTGCAGACGGAGGCACCATCGCCGGGTCCAGTGGCGGGCAGGCGGTTCGTTGGACCTCCGATGAGCCGCAGGCCCTCGGCTCGCTGCCCGGCATGAGCTTCAGCATGGCCACCGCCGTGAGCGGAAACGGACACGTCATTGCGGGAAACTACTCGGGTGGCGCGTTCGTCTGGACCGAGGCGACCGGAATCCTGGACTTCAAGGGGTTGCTGGGGTCGCGCGGGGTGGACGTGGCCGATTGGGAGTTTTTTGGAATCAATGGGATGTCCGCCGACGGCTCCAGTCTGGTCGGCTTTGGAGCGTTTGGCGGTGAAGTCGTCGGGATCCTGGTCACGGATTTGGCGGTGCCCGAAATAACTCCGACGGCGGCGGCGGTGGGCTTGCTGGGATTTGCGGTGGCGTCCTCCTGGTATCGGAATCGCCGTCAGCGACGTTTGTAAGAGCCTGTCCGGAAACTCAGAGGGGTCCTGCGGCGAGGGATTTTGATGGTGGCCAAGGCGGCGAGGCCGGCGCATCCCCGCCGTGGGCTGCAACGGCCGAGCCAACGCAGGCCACCGGCAAAAGACCCGCCGCCCGGAGGGTTTTCGCCCGCCGCTCCTCTCGGCGCAAGGGATCGCCTTCGCGATGAGCCTGAAGAGCCCGTTGGGAATCCCGCCGTTCAGGGGGAATTCCTGCGTGCATTTCCGTTGGGGCTCATGGTGCACTCAAGCCTTGGCTCCCCGGAGGGAATGATTTCTCGTGCGGGAGTGAGTTCCATGCAGCGATTCATTGCCCGGTTCCGAAGTGCCTCCCGACGCCCATGCGGCCTCCATACGATCGCGGCCACGGTCGCCCTGATGACCGCGGCACTGCTTTCGGACCACATCTCCCTCCAGGCAGCGGAGGGGGACCCTGAATTGACCGCCACCACCACCCAGACCGGAATCGAACTCCGGTGGGCGGGCGAAGGCACCCTCGAATACGCCCCGGCCCTGTCCGGCCCCTGGATTCCCGCCTCGACGCTCAGTCCCCAGCCCGTCCTGGCGGTCTGTGGAGCCCGCTTTTTTCGAGTGTCCCCACCGGGCGGTCCCGCGCAGTTGGAGGTCTCCGACTACGGATACGATCCCGGGACTTCGGAGTCCGCCGAACTCGTGGACACCGTGGAGGGTGTGGATCCTCCGGTGCGGGCGACCGTGGTGAGAAAATATCTGCCCCCCGTGGGACGCCAGGGGACGGCGGCAAGCCCGGGGTCACCCGGCAGTTGCGCCGCCTGGGCCTCCACCTACGGGCTGGCCACCTTCACCGCGGCCAAGGCCGGGGATTATTCCCCCACGGGACCGGCCCAGTGGGCGAGCCCGGCCGCGATCTATGTCCATGTCCTGAAGGACGACCGGTTCGCCTCCAACGTGTGTCACGGGACCCAGATGACGTCGTATTTCTCCATTCTGTCCAAGGGAGGGACGGCCACGCTGGAGACCGCGCCCTACACCCCGAGTTGTAAGGCGCTCTGGGCGGACTACGGCGACGCGTCGCCGTCCCCGGACGCCCGCTTCACGCTGCCGCCCGTCAAGGCGATCGCCACCACCAATCTGGCGGCGCTCAAGCGGGTGATCGCGTCCAATCGCGTCCTGACCTTTGGCACCGGACTGTTCACCGACTGGTCCTCGTACGATGGGACGACGGTGCCCTATGTGGGCAATGGGATCGTGGCGAAGGAAAAGGACGGCAGCCGTGTGGGTCATTGCATGATGATCGTCGGATACGACGACGAGCTTCAGGCGGTCCTCATCCAAAACAGCGAGGGATCGGATTGGGGGGGCACCTTTACCGGGGCGCCCCCGAACGCCGGGCGCACGGATGCGGGCTATGTCTGGATGGCCTATTGCACGTTCACCGCGCTGGCCCAGGGTCGCGCGTTCTTTGTGCCCTGAGCCTCGGAGGGCTACTTGTCCTTCTTGGTCGGCTTGTCCGTCTTCACCTCCACGTCGGTGGACACCATCTGGTAATAGATGGTGACCTTGGTTCGGGCGAGCTGCCATGGGTCGTCACCCTTGTGGACGGTGATCGTGGTGTCGGTGACTTCGAGCATCGGCCTGGTGACCTGATAGGACTTGGCGTCGGCGGCGCCGAGAGTCCCTGTGGAGAGAAGAACCAATCCTGCGACAGCGGCGGTTCGGAGGAGAGTCGGAGTATTCAAGGGGAAGGGAGTCGCGGAACGTGGAGACGCATTTTGGATCGCCGCGCAATCCCTCCAATACGGTGTCCGTCCTCTCCGGCCGAAACGCGCGTCTGAGGTCGTGGCTACGGTGCGGCGGGCGCTTCGTCCGGTTCCGCGGGAACCAGGGAGACCGCCATCCGAAGATCGGTGGCTCCCGAGGCGCACAGCCAGTCCAACAGCGCGGCGGAACCAGCCGTGGGTTCCCGGAAGGTGAGGTATTGAAGCGACAGGCGGCCATCCTTCATCCGGACCGATCCGTTCGCAGCCAGCGCCCGCGGGGAGTCCGACGAGGCGGTCGTCTCCTCGGAAACCGTTCCCAATCGCAGATAGCGGTGGGTGGAAATGGGCGGGGCGTTGGTGCTCCTTGCCGCGGCCCTCAGGTCGTGTTTCAGCGCAACAATGTCGGGATCCCAGGGGCCGACGCCGGACGCGGCCAGCGACGCCTCCCGATCGGAAAGCAGCGTGGTGCGCAGGGCGGCGGACGCCGCGACGGCTTCGTCCAAAGCGTTGGTGTTTCCCTTCTGGAAGGCGCGATACAGTTTCCTTCGCTGCGACCGCATCGCCGGATCCGCCTCCACCTCCTGTTCGAGGGCCGACAGCTTCC
>JAEUHD010000322.1 GCA_016793645.1 Verrucomicrobiales bacterium | reverse complement strand
GGCTTTATCCCTTCCGCATGGTGACCGGGCAGGGCTCCGGAAACGCCAATCTCGAATGGTTCTCGGTCAAGGCCGACGGGACCCGGGTCCTCGTGAACGATGCCTCCGATCCGTCGGCCCTTCTCGCGTTCCGCGCCGTCGGGGCTGTGGTGCCTCCGGTGTTCAATCCTCCGACGGTTTCGGGCGACACGGTGACGCTCTCCTGGACCGGGACGGGCGTGCTGGAGGAGGTGTCGGCGTTGGGCGGCAACTGGAACCCCTCCGCAAACCAGGGCAACCCCCAAACGGTCACCGCCACCGGCGCCAAATTCTACCGGTTGCGATAGCCGAGGGCGTCGAGCACGGGATCCAGCAGGTGGAGGTGGGGTTCGAGGAATTCCTCGTAGTTGCGCCACCGTCCGATGGCCCGCGTGTACAGGGGCTGGCGGACATCCTGGTAGGTCGGGGAACCGACCCGCTTGGTGTCCAGGCGCCGGCGGTAGTCCAGCACCTGGGGTTCCCACGGAAGCCCCAGGAACTCCAACGCGCGGCGGGCCTCGCGTTCCAGATGCTGGACGGTTTCCTCATAGCGAACCTCCAGCCAGGGTGAGGCGATGATCTCCCGGAGGCGCAGCCAGACGCCGAGATCGTTGGCGAAACGCCTCGCCGTGTCCTCCAGGGTCAGGAAGCAGACGCTGTTGGGATTGAGGGGCAGGTACTGGAGAAAGCAGCTGATCACGACATCCCGTGGATCGCGAAGGGCGATCAGGACGCGGGTCTCGGGAAACAGCCTGAGGAAACCCGGGAGGACTAGCGTCATGGGCGGGTTCTTGTCGAGGTGCATCCGGGATCCGATGGGCTCATGGAGTGCGGCCTCCATGAATCCGAGGTAGCGGTGGCGCAGGGCTTCCAGCCGGGGGAGCGCCGTCGCGTCGAGCGCCTCGGCCGTGGGTGCCGGGGTGGCGGGTCCCAGCCACATCGCGGGAAAGATGTCCCGGGCAAAGGCCTCGCGTTCGTCGGAACTCACCAGGTCGGAATGGCTGTCGAGCACCTGCTCGATCAGGGTGGTTCCGGAACGGGGAAAGCCGGTCAGGACCGCCGTTCGCGCCGGTGCGAACGGACGGGCCTGTTCAGCCCACCGCTGGAAGTGGGGGCGGTCCAGGGATTGGGCGAGGTTTCCGAGGTGGTGCAGGACAAACTCGGATTCCCGGCGCACGGGTTCCGAACGCGGGAGCAGGATGGCCTTGCAACGAAGCATCGCGTCCATGGCGGCGCGGTAGTCGCCGGTGCGATCCAGGGACTGCGCAATCTCCGCCCAGGCCTGTGCGGCCACCAGCGGGTGAACGCCGGTCGCGGTTGTCAGGTGCCGGAGGAGGGAGGTGGATTCGGTGTCGCGTCCGAGCCGGCGCAGAAGCCGGGCCTTGAACAGCGACGCCTCGGAGTAGTCGGGCGCGGCGCGCAGGCAATCCTCGACCAGCGCGAGGGCGTCGTCGACCCGGTGCATCCTTTCCCGCAGGACCGCCAGTTCCAGGAAGGCGTCGGGAATCTTCCGGGTCATGGAGAGCACCCGCAGAAAGCAGTCCTCGGCCTGCTGCGGACGGAACATCATCCGATAACACTGGCCGGCCAGGTGCAGGAGATCAGGACGCGTTCGTCCCACCTTCAGGAGTCGCTCGAGCAGGACCTCCGCCCGTCGAATTTCAAAGCGTGCCCCGAGCGCCCGGCTTCCGTCCACGAGGGCGACGAGGTTCTGCGGATGGTCCCGCGCCGTTTGTTCAAACAGCTCCAGGGACTCGTCAAAACGATTCGCCTGCCAGAGCGCGCGGGCGCGGCGCAGGCCCGGAAGATCGGTTCCCAGGCCGGGGATGGTTTCGGGAGCTCCGGATGCGGCGGCTCCGGGCTCGCGGCCGGAAGGGGGGCGATGGGCGCGTTCCACGGTGGGGGTTAGGTACCGGGACCCGGACTCCCGATCAATTGCGGTTCGCAGGAATTGATCCGGAGACGGAGCCCGGCCGTGATTCGACTGTCTGTACGGACTGGATCAGGTTTCGGAGGATTTCGTCGAAGTAGTCCGGCACGTAGGGACCGTAGAAGTTCATCACCCGGGGTTCGTACCCGTCGAGGTGGTAGTACTTCCCGGGAATCACGTAGCCGACGTAGTCCCCATTGAAACTGGTGACGGCGGCGGTGAGACCGAGACGACAGGCGGCGCCTTCGAGGTCCAGTGCCAGTTCCCCGCTGTAGTCGCAGGGGGTGGAGCACCACACGGCGTCCCGAAGCCGCATCGCCTGGAGAAATGTGCGCGGAGCGAGCGGAGGCAGCAGTCGGCGCGCGGCCCAGGGACGGAGGCGCAGGGAGTCGGTGACCCGGTTCTGGAGTTCAGGGAGATCGGCTTCGACCGAGGCCTGGCCGAACACGATTACGTTCGTCAGGGAAATGCCCGGGAGCGCTCCCAGGGTTTCCGCGGCGAGTGCTTCCCCCAGTTGAACGGCACCGTCGTGTCCGCCCTTGGGGGGACGCGGACTGTGGCTGCCCACCGGTCCGGCAAGAAACAGTGCCATTCCCCCCTGCCGTTGTTCCACCGATCGCTGCCAGGCGCCCGGGTAATCGGCGCTGAACTGCATGACGTCGGCTCCCTGCACGGTGGCGTGTGCGCTGAAACTGCCGATCACGGCGGCGTCGCCGTCCGATTGGCGAATGGAGACCAGGTTGAAGTGGGGATCCACCTGGCCGCGGTCCCCGACGAGGCGGTTGCGGACGAACCGTCCGGCGTCAAAGGAACCCGTCCCGAGCGCGGCCGGGGTCAGGTCGGCGAGGGCATTGGTGGCGGCGGCGGCGAGGCGTCCGGCAAACCAGATGCGGACTCCGGGATGGAACGGGCCTGCAAAGGCCTCGCCGACGAGGCGTTCCCCCCAGCCGCCGAGTCCGCAATGGGTGTGGGTCGCGCCGAAGTACAACTGGTCGCGGCGCAAGCCCGTGGCCTGCGCAATCTGGGCGACGGCCGCCTCGGTGACGTCGCGGGGCAGGATCAGTGCGTCCGCCGCGACGACGATTCCGGTGCGCCCCCCGACCTCCAGCGCCACGGCCTTGACCCACAGATCATCGAGGGTGCCGGTGGCGGGTTTCCCATTCCGGTTGCCGTATCCGGCCAGGGGAAGGGATTTGAACTCACCCCGGACGGGATTCTCGACCGCGGCTCCGAGAGTGGGGGTCAGTCGGGCCCGGCTGAATCCGGCCCTCAGGGGGGCTTCCACGGTTTGGGTCCGCTGGCGCGCCTCCGTCAATCGCTCCCGGGTCGCGCGCCGCCACGGGGCGTCCAGATCCGGATCCATTCGAACGCCGTCCAGAAGGACGACGCCCAGCACTTCCGCGAGTATGAGGAGGACGGCGGCGCCCAGGGCCGCATTTCGGAAGAAGCGTTTCATGGCGGTCTCAAGGGCAAACGCTCCGGGTTTGGGCGGGGTTTCACAAGCCGGAGCCGCCGCAATCTCCGACGAAAGGGGCGTCGGATGGGGGGCGAACCTCACTCCGGAACGACGCCGTCCGGGTTCCAAAAAATGTTTTTGAACAGACGGGAGGGATGTTGAGTCACAGAGAGCGTTGGGTGGAGCTTGCTCCAAGAGGGTCGTGATCGAGAGACCGTGGCCCGCTTGTCCGGCAAGCGCATAGGTTGGAGGGGTGGTGCTGGGGAGCATCGCCCCTCCTTTTTGCTTTTCGGGATCGTACCCGGCGGGTGGGCGTGGCGTTGACCCGTGGACGGCCTGGGCGGCAGGATTTGCCGCGTGAAGCCCCTTCGTTTCCTTTCCGGGTGCCTGTTGTTCGTGGCGGCGATGGTCGATCCGGGATTCGGCGTCGTTCTCCGGGCGGCGGACTTCTCGGCGGAAGCCGTGGCAGCGCGGACCTTGCTGCGGGATCGCGTGCTTCCCTACTGGTATGACACCGGAGTGGATTGGGCGCGGGGCGGATACGTCCTGTGTGACGACGCCGTGAAAGGGCGGTGTGTTCCCGACGAGAAGCAGTTGGTAACCCAGGCCCGGATGGTTTGGGGGTTCTCCCATGCCCGGAGGCACGGCCTCGACGGAGGATCCCGGGACTATCTGACCGCAGCGGCCCAGGGGGTGAAGTTTCTTCAGGAGAAGATGCGGGATCCGGAGAATGGGGGGTATTTCTGGTCGGTGACCCTGGACGGTGCGCCCAAGGACACTCGAAAGCGGCTGTATGGGGAGGCGTTCGTCATTTACGCGCTGGTCGAGTATCACCGGGCGAGCGGCGATGCGGTCGCGCTGTCCGCAGCGATGGAACTTTTCCGGGTGATCCAGACCCGGGCGCATGACGCCGCCCACCGCGGCTGGACGGAGCACTTCGAGCGGGATTGGACGCCGCTTCCCATGCGGCATCCGGACGCCATTGTGGAAGTGGCCGGCCTGAAAAGCGCCAATACGCACCTGCACCTGATGGAGGCGCTGACGGAACTGTACCGGGTGACCCGGGATCCCGCCGTAATGGTGTCCCTGGAGGAGGCGCTGGAACTGAACCAGCGGTATTTTTATCCGCCCGAGGCCAGCCGTGCGGCGTTTCATTTTCGTCCGGACTGGACCGTGGTTGCGGAGCCGGGCAGCACCGGACTGAGCTATGGCCACAATGTCGAGTTTGCCTGGCTCATGATCGAGGCGGAACGCGCCCTGGGCCGGACGCCCTCGTGGGGGCACTTTCACAATCATCTGGCGCACGCCCTCCGGTACGGGACGGATCCGGTGCGGGGAGGCACCTACAATCGGGGCATGACCGACCAACCGGCGACGGATACCAACAAGGTCTGGTGGGTTCAGGCGGAGATGTTCCCGGCGCTGACTTATGGCCTTGGGAATCGACCGGGGGATGCGTCGTACTCGGATGCCCTGGCGAAATTGTTTCTCTGGTGCCAGTCGAAGCAGTCGGATGCCAGGACCGGGATCTGGCTCGACACCGTGACCGCGGAGGGCGCTCCCAGGGCCACCGGGCTGGCCCACAATTGGAAGGCCAATTATCACGACGTCCGGGGTCTTGTGATCTTTTCCGAGGCCTTCGGGTCCGGCGGGCGCAAATGACCCCTCGGCGCAATTCGAACTTCCAAATCGAGCGTTGCTCCCTTCACTGGCGCGCGTGCTGACCCCGAGGAATTGGCGTTTGGAGACGGTGGCCCGGCTGTTGCTCGCGATGACGACCGCCTGGCTGCTCGCGGCGGCGCTGGCCCTCGGGCTTTCCGCCGCGTGGAAGGAACGCGGCGGGCATTTTCCTCCGATCGCAATGCTGGCCATTACGGGACTTGGTTTCCACGGCGTCGGATTGGTATTGATCGCCCGTTTTCTCCGCTGGGAAAACCGGGACTGGAGAGGGGCCTTCGGGCTGGGGCGGAACACCGGGGCCGCACTCCGGTACTCGTTCGGGTGGACGTGCCTTGCGGGGCCGGCGGTCTATGGGTTGCACCAGTTCGCAGCGTTGGAGCTGGAACGCCTCGGGTGGCCGCCATCCGCACAGGATTCCGTGCAACTCCTCGTCCGTTCCGGCTGGCTGGACCGCGGCGTGATCGCCCTGTTTGCCGTGGTACTGGCGCCCGTGGTGGAGGAACTGCTCTTCCGGGGGATCCTGTTCCCCGCGTTGCGGGATGCCGGATGGCCTCGTGTGGCGATGGGCGTCGCCTCCTTCGGATTCGGCCTGATCCACGGGAATGCCACCGCCTTCCTGCCGCTGTCCGCCCTGGGGGGCTATTTGGCGTGGCTTTACCTCCGGACCGGAAACCTGCTCGCACCGATCCTCGCCCATTTCCTGTTCAACCTGGTCCCCTTCATCCTGATCGCCGCCGGGGTTGACTTCGGGAAGTAGGCCCCGGACCCGGTGGCTGCGAGGATCGGCGAATGGCGCCGGTCCGGACGTCCAGCGGAATGGGGAGCAGGCGGGGCCCCATGCAGGCGTACGCCGTGTGGAACCGGGTTCCGCGGGCCCGGGAACCGAGAAAGGGATCCCGGCCCACCCGGCAACCGGAGGCCCAGTCCGAAAAAGCGGGGAGCAGCAGGGTGTCGTCGGAGGTGAGAAAGCAGGGGACGCGGACGCGGGTCAGCCTTCCGTCGCCCAGTTCGAGGGCGGGGTGCTCGTGTCCCTGGACGACGAAGGACGTGTCCCCGGCAAGGGTGAAGGGCTCCGCGGGGTGTTCCGGATGCGGGTCATCCCCATGGCGGAGATGAAAACGCCCGGAGTCGAGACCCTCGACCGCGCGGATGGGCAGTTGCCATCGGGCGATCAGGGGGCGGATGCCGCGGTCGTGGTTCCCCGAGCAGAGAACCACGTCCCGTCCCTGGAGCGCGGCGCAGAACGTTTCCAGCACCGGACGCAGCGCCTCCAGGGCCGTCGCACGGTGGATGAGATCTCCCAGGATCACCACGGTCCGGGGCTGGTAGGCATTGCAGAGTTCCGCCAATCGGTCGGTTGAGGTGTCGGGGGTGTCGACGGGCAGGAGCAGTCCGCGGGACCGCTGGGCCCAGGCGTATCCGAGGTGCAGGTCGGCCACGGCCAGCAGCGAGGCGGTTTCCTGGAAGGCGGCCCGGCGCGCGTCCAGGGTCCATCCGCAGTCGATGCGTATCCCCTGCGGGCCCGGCGGCGCTCCCGCAGCGCTATCCCGCGAGCTGGGTGATCCGGTCGCAGACATGGGCGGCAAAGGGCAGCGAGCAGGTCCAGGCGGGGCTGACCGCGTTCAGGACGTGCAGGGATCGGGCGTCGCCCTCGAGGACGAAGTCCATTTCGAGCTTCCGTGTCCGAAGATGGATCAATTGCGCGCGGATTCCGGGCCGGCCCCATTCGCGGTAATCCTCGGTGCGGACACCCGTGGCCAGTTCCCCGGCGAGCGACACCAGATGGGGGCGGGAGTATTTGCGGAGTTCCTCGACGGCAAGGCGTCGGAAGTCGAATCCGGCGGAGAAGAACAGCCCGAGGTCGCGCCAGGCGATTTCGACAAACTCCGCCGGGTCGAAGCGGTCCACGCCCGCGTACTGTTCGCGCCAGAAGGCGGGGATGGCGGTCGGTCCAATCTTGGCGTGGCCGTCCACGGTCACCGTGAAATGGACGCCGAGGAACGGATTCCGGAGGTCGGGGACGGGATAGAGGTTGGTTCGGAACCCCGGACCGGATTCGGAGCTGTAGAGGTAGAGTCCCTTGAAGGGGAGAATCCGGTAGTCCTGGGAGAATCCAAAATCGAGGGCGACCCGGTCCGCGTAGAGTCCCGCACAGTTGACGACATAGCCCACGTCCACCAGTCCCGCGGCAGAATGGATCGTCTCCCCGATCCGCCCGAGGTAGGCGGCGCCGGCCATGACACGGATCCCTTCCTTCCGGGCGTCCTCGCGCATGGCGGCGATCACCGCGGTTGGGTCGGCAGTCGCAGTATCCGACGACCAAAGAGCCCGCTCGCAGGTCTTCACCCGGGGCTCGATCCGCCGCGCCTCCTCCGCGGACACCGGCTGCAGGCGGACGCCATTGCGCGTTCCCCGGCGGAGCAATTCATCGAGCTGCGCGTGGTCCGCCTCGGAGCGGGCGACCACCAGTTTGCCACAGGGGTTCAGCGCCAGTCCGCGCGAAGTGATGTAGTCGCGCAGCGCGCGGTTGCCTTCGCGGCAGAAGCGCGCCTTCAGGGAGTCGGCGGAGTAATAGAACCCCGCGTGCAGAACCCCGCTGTTGCGTCCGCTGGCGTGCTGCCCCAATTCGGGTTCCTTTTCGAGCAGGGTGACCGAGCGCTCCGGATGGCGGCGGCGCAATTCCCGGGCGACGCATACGCCGATGATGCCACCGCCGATGACGAGGTAGTCGGTGGAGGGAAGTCGGGACATCGCGGTCAGTCGGGTGGGCCGGTGAATCCGATTCGGCCCGGGGTCACCACTTCTTCCAGGGGGCTTCCCCCTTCTGCCACATGCGATCAAGAATCAGCTGTTCCCGGTAGGTGTCCATGCACTGCCAGAATCCGTCGTGGGCGAAGGCCTTGAGCTGTCCCTCCCGCGCGAGACGCTCCATCGGGCCGCGTTCGAAGATGCACGCGTCGCCGCCGTCGAGGTATTCGCCCACCCGGCGGTTGAGCACCATGAAGCCGCCGCTGATGTAGGCGGACTCCTGCTCGGGCTTCTCGCGGAAGGCCGTGATGGTCTTGCCGTCCATGGCCAGTTCCCCAAAGCGTCCGGTGGGCTTCACCGCGGTCACGGTGGCGATGGCCCCGTGCGAGCGGTGAAACTCCACGGCGCCATTCAAGTTGGCGTCGGTGACGCCGTCGCCGTAGGTGAACAGAAAGGTGTCGTCCTGGATGTGTGCCAGGGCCCGCCGGAGACGTCCGCCGGTCTGGGTTTCCAGGCCGGTTTCCAGCAGCGTGACCGTCCAGTCCTCCTCGTCGTGCGTGCTGTGGTACTGGATCTTCGGTTGCCGGCCCAGTTTCAGGGTGACGTCGGAGGTGTTCCACAGGTAGTTGCGGAAGTATTCCTTGATCACCTCACCCTTGTAGCCGAGGCACAGGATGAACTCCCGATGGCCGGCTGCGGCGTAGAGTTTCATGATGTGCCACAGGATGGGGCGGCCCCCGATGGGCACCATGGGCTTGGGACGGTATTCGGTCTCCTCACGCAGCCGCGTTCCGAGACCACCGCACAGGATGACGACTTTCATCAGCGAATGAGGCCGCGAGCCTACCGCAAGGAGCGGGGCAGGCGAAGGAAAAGGGGGGATCGGGTTCGTAGTGCAGGCTTCAGCCTGTCTTTCCGCGCGTGGCAATGTGATCGACGCCGTGTCGCGCAATCACGCCCCCCGGACAGCCTAACGGCTGCACTACGAACGGCGCCGTTCGTAGTGCAGGCTTCAGCTTGTCTTTCCCGCACGTGGTAATGTGATCGACGTCGCGTCGCGCAATCACGCCCCCCGGACAGCCTAAAGGCTGCACTACCAACGGGGCGTTCGTAGTGCAGGCTTCAGCCTGTCTTCCCGCGCGTGGCAATGTGATCGACGCCGTGTCGCGCGATCACGCCCCCCCCGGACAGCCTAAAGGCGGCACTACCAACGGGGCGGACGTAGTCCAGGCTTCAGCCGGTCGTTCCCGCACCTGGAAAGGTCGTCGCCGACGCGTCGCGCCAACACGCCACCCCCGGCCAGCCGA
>JAEUHD010000269.1 GCA_016793645.1 Verrucomicrobiales bacterium | reverse complement strand
GCCGCCCAAGGCGCGGTAGATGGCGATCAAGCCCAGCACGACGTTGCCCTGGGAGGCGGCCACGGAATCCTCGACGCTGAGTTGCGCCTGTTCCGCATTCAGGACGGTGGTGTAGTCGGATTCCCCTCCCTTGTACTGAATCAGGGAAAGGTCAAAGGAACGCCGCGCTGCGGTCGCCGCCGCGGTGAGGTTGGTCAGCGCGACCTGTTCGGTGTAGAAGGCGGAAATGCCATTGGCGACCTCCTGCTGCGCCACCAGCACCGTGTTCTGGTAGTTCAAAACGGCCTGCTGGAAGGACGCATCCTGGACCCTCACCTGATTCACGAGGCGTCCGTAGTTGAACACCGGCCAGACCACGGAGGCCCCCGCCTGTCCCGCCCGGCTTTGCCAGAGGAACATGTCGGCGAGCGTATTGTTGCGTTCGGTATTGCTGGAAAACCCAAACGCCCCGGTCAGCGACAGGGCGGGATACATGTTCGCCCGGGCCACCCCGATCAACGCGCACTGGGAGGCGGCGGCAAATCCGGCCGCCCGGACGTCCGGACGCCGCCGCAGCAAGTCATGTGGGATTCCCACGGCGACCTCCGCGGGCACCTCCGGGATGCGCCCCGGTCCCTTCAGAAGCCCGTCCACCTGGTCCGGAGGAACACCCAACTGGACCGCCAGTCCGTTGCGCGCCTGGGCGAGGGAATTTTGGAGCCTGGGAATCTGGGCCTGGGTCTGGAGCAGCACCGTGGACGCCTGCCGCATGTCCAGTTCGCTGGTCTCCCCCGCCTCAAACTGCGCTGTCGCCACCCTCAGACTTTCCTTCTGCGCCGTCACGTTTTCCTGCGCCACACGGATCCGCTCCTCCAAGGTCCGGATGTTGACATAACTGGTCGCCACATCGGCGATCAGCGTGACCAATACGTCGTCAAAGCTGGCAAGCGCTCCCAGGAACGTGGCGCGATCCGATTCAATGGTCCGACGATACTTACCCCAGAAGTCGATCTCCCACGATGCGGAGAACAACACCTGATCGGCCGTCATGTTTGGAGAAACCCCGGCCGGCAGAAGGGAGGAATCCGCAGAGTTGAACCGGTATCGGTTAACGCCGGCCGACAATCCCTGCTGCTGCGGAAACAGGTTGCCGATGGATTGATTCAACTGCGCCCGAGCCTGGAGGACCCGGACCCCGGCGCTCTGGAGTCCCGGGTTGTCGCGATACGCCGCATCCACCAAACCGTCCAATACCGGGTCCTGGAGCGTCCTCCACCAGGAGGCCTCCGCGGCATTGGGCACCCCGGCTCCGGGCGGATCCCCGGGCCACGCGGAGGCAAGATTCGCGGAAGGCGTTTGATAATTGGGTCCCACCTTGCACGAGACCAACAGCAGGGCCGTCCCTGCGACGAGGGCAAGGCATCGGACTCGCCGAAGGATCCACCCGGGGTCCGGGAAACTTCTCCACGGGACTCCATTTCGAACCTGGGGGGGAACTTCCATTCGCGCGAAGAATCGCTTCCGTAACCTTCCTCTCACGGGGCCGCTGGCGCGAACAACCCTTGGAGCTCCCTGCCCGGGGCTGCGTAGAGAATTGCGGTGATGCCCCCTTTCTCATCCAGTTTCAGCACCGTGAACTTGTCCTTCTGGCGTGGAAATCGGTCGGCGACCTTGGGATCGTCCACCACAAGAATTCGAAATGGTTTGGATTCCATCCGTGACCGGGCAATGCGCCGCTTGAAGGCGGAGAACCCGCTGATGTTGACCACCATCAGCGCCTGATTCTTGGTGAACCACTCCGGATCCTTGGGAGGTTCCGCCGAACCACTTTCCCCGGGCGTTTCAAAGATCACCGCACGAAACTCCCCCGGAGCGGCCTGCAGAATCTTCCCGTGTTGATCGGTACCGCCGGAAAGCTCCACGGTGTCCCCCACCCGGTACGGCTCCGCCTGGATCATGGGAGCCGCGACTCCCCCGAGGAGGGCGATCCAGAGGAGCAGTCTGGGAATTCCGGCGAGCATGGTCGAGCCTTGGACCTTTCCGAACGACCGTCAATCCAAGGCTGATCGGCGGACGGAGAGGAGGTTGTTCCTCCTGTGCCCCCGTTCCACTGCCCGTTCCTGAAATCGGAATTGAAGCTTGCCCCCGGGCTCCCCGCCCCGTTTATTTGCGCGTCCGTTTTTCTGCGGGCGGGGTCGCCCAGTGGTAAGGCAGAGCTCTGCAAAAGCTCCATCCGTCGGTTCGATTCCGACCCTCGCCTCCAGTTCTAAAGTACACTTCTTCAACACTTTAGAGACTTCCTGAACCTCCAGTGCCAGCAAAAGTGCCAGCAAAACGGCAACTCAGGTGCTCCTCCGAGTAAACCCTGAACTACCCCGGCACTCCTTGCAGCAGACGCACTTGGCCGTGCGTTGGGTGTACCAGCGACACCCGCACTGTCCCGCGGACTGACAGGCTCGAACTCGAAAGAAATCGAGCCATGAAAAGTCGTTTCCGTCTCTATCGCCGGACCAAAACCGGCGTGTACTACATCCACGATGGCGACACCGGAAAACAGGAGAGTCTGGGCACCCGGGATCGCGCCGAAGCCAAGGCACTTCTGGCCAGCCGTAATGAGGCCATACGCCAACCCCAGCTCAACCTCCAGATCGCCCGAACCTATCTGGCGGCTTCCGATCCGCAGTCCATCCAGCGCACCTGGAACGTGCCCCTGGAGGAACTCGCCAAGACCAAATCCGGGAGCACCCATGACCGCTGGATTAGCGTCCTCAAGGACACCGCATTCGATTCCATCAGGAACCTGCCTCTCCTCGAAACTCGGGCTGAACACCTGCTCAGGGTGATGGAGTCCGGCACGGTCTCGACCAATGTTTTCCTCCGCCGAGTCCACAACTTTGCCTTGGACATGGGTTGGCTGCCTTGGCCCCTCATTCCCAAAAAACACTGGCCCAAGATCAAGTTTCGCGAGAAGCGGGCGATCACGGCCGATGAGCACCAGGCCATCCTCAGCCACCAGCCCAATCCCACTTGGCGCGCCTTCTACCAGCTCTGCTGGATGCTCGGAGCCTCGCAGACCGATGTCGCGTTCCTGGCTGCAGAAGACGTGGATTGGGATGCCCACGTCATCAGCTTTGCCCGGCGCAAGACCCGGTCCGTGTCCATGGTCCACTTCGGCCCTGAGGTGGAGGAAGTGCTTCGAACCTTGCCTGCTACCGGGCCATTCTTCCGAAAACTGCGCACGATGAACTCTGGCCACCGCGCCACGGAATTCACCCGGATTTGCCGACGGGTGAACATCAAGGGCGTCACCTTGCACTCCTATCGTTACGCATGGGCCGAGAGAGCAAAGCAGTGCGGCTATCCGGAGCGCTTCGCGCAGGAGGCCCTGGGGCACAACAGCAAGGCCGTCCACCGGTCGTACTCCCGTAAGGCCCAAGTGAAGCTTCCATCGCTGGAAAGCTTCGAAAAACAGGCGGGAGAATCGAAGGTCATCACCTTCCCGTCTCCGAAGCCGTCAACGGTGACTGCACAGGATCCAGTCGCCCGGCCAGCTTCGTAGATGCTCCCGAGGGCCGGTCTCGACGACAACTCCCGGGGCTTCGGCGACCGTTTCTTTGCCGCCAGTAGGCGGCGACAGCATCGGTGGCCCGCGCCAGCCACTTTTCGTCGCGACGCAGGCTTTCGAGAATCTCTGTCGCGAAAAACTTGGGGCTGTTTCGGGCCGGGTGCCCAAGCGGCTTCAGCAGCCCGGCACCCACAAGAATCCTGACTTCGTGCGACTCGAAACCCAGGAACCAGGCGGCCTGCTGTGCGTCAAGTCGCGCCGGTGCGATCTTCCAACTCAGGAATTCGGTCTGCTCTGTACTCATGGCGGGATGATAGTCAGATGGTCTGCTTCGCGTAGGTGTTTGTCGTACACACGAAGCGCGGACGGGAGGATGCCGCACTCGTTTGAATCCCTGAGGCTTCCGGACCGGCACCTCGTCCGAAGTTCCCCCGGTTCACTCTCGTCAGTGACGTCGCCGACGATTTTCCGCGCGAAATCCTAAAGGCAGTCCCAGGGCGGGGAAGGAACGCTCAAGCGAGGAACGGAAGCGGCGAGCTTTTGTCGAGCCGACCCGTAGATCCTTGAACGTTTCGCACCCGCCATACCATGGTCGGCAGGGTTCTCGCGCACTCTTCATTGCCCGGTGGCTTTCCGACGCCAAAATCCTGCTCCTGGACATCTACGCCAAGAACGAGAAGGAAGACCTTTCCAGCAACGAATTGAAGAAGCTGAAAACCAAGGTGAAACCATGAAACCCCGTAGCCTCACTGAAATGATTACCGCCAAGCAACGCATCGAACGTGGCGAAGCAGCCCCGGCTCAGGTCTGGGAAGTCGGGGTGGACGGACAGGGCGGCCGCTTTCGTCGCCCGGTAAACCCAAGGACTTTCCAAAAGCAGCAGCAGGCCGACTGGCAGACGGCCGTCGCCGCCACTCGACAAAAGCTTGGCCTTTCACAATCCAAGTTCGCCGAGTTGCTCGGCATCAGTCTGCGGACGCTGCACCATTGGGAGCAAGGCACCCGCAAACCCAGCGGCGCCGCCCAGGTCCTGCTCAAAATCGCCGGCACTCATCCTGAAATCGTGTTGGCAGCAGCGTGAGATCGGGAAACCAGCGATTTGAACGTCTCGTTTAGGAGCGTCGCGGTCGGCAACCCGCATTTCTCTCCGCGCCACCGGATTTCCACGCAGCCTGAAGCGGCTTCAGCGGACGCGTTGGAACAATCCCTCAATTCTGGCTGTTCCGGAATGATGTCATTCGCTGGGGACAGTGCCTGAAATCTCGGCGGACACCCCGGTGTAAACCTCGCGACTGCGGCGCGGACAGAGTTGGGATCAAGCGAGGACACGGCGTGAACTTTGGTGAGGCCATCCCGCGGACAGACTCAGGAACTTCCCGGGACACGAGCGGTCACAGCCGCGGGGCCCATGCACGGACACTCCCTGCCCTTTCCGGGACCGTTCCGCGGACACTGCGCGGCTATTTCCGAAACGCGGACTGAGCCAAGTCGCGGTCGAATCCCGGGCCATTTCACGGACCAATTGGGGACACGTCTGCGGCTGTGGACTGTCCACGGCCTCGCCCAATCCGCGGTCAAACCCATGGACAGAACGCGGACACTGCGGGGACACGGTCGCGGACTGACCGCGTTCAGGTTCGGGGATATTCGATGTCCACTCCGCGGCTATCCCGCGATCAATGCGCGGACACCAAACCCTACGGCATCGTAGGAGTAGGGCGTCTCCTGTGATCCAAGGATGAAAAAGATGGTTCATGACAAATCACTGGCGCATCGAATTCCACGCGGATTGGAACCAGGAAGTTCCTGTCGGTGGCCTCGCCTACGCTGAGGCAGCCATTCAGCTTGGGACGCCTGTTTGGGCGTGACCGGAATTGCGTGAGGATTCCCGAAACCCAGTCGCGCTGCCGTCTCCTCGGCCACGAGCCGGCTGGACGCCTCGATGACCGTGCGGGGCGGACAATCGTCACCAGCGCCAACGCTGCGTCCCGCATGGTAGATTCCCCAGACTTGCTTCCGGGCGCTCCTGTTACCCGACGCATTCTTACGCATGGAGACACTTCACCATGCCGTCGAATGGGAACGGTGTACGTGATACACAACATGCAGGCGGGTTCCGGGCAATGTCCGCGTCGTGGTAATTGCAAAGACGCAGTACAGCCTCCGAAACGCCGAGAGTTACTTCGAGGAACACCTGTGCGTCGGGGACTACTACGACCAGGGAAAGCGGGTCACCGGTGAGTGGGTGGGAGAGGCCGCAAAACGACTGGGGCTCGGCGAAGATGTCCTCGCTCAGGACTTCACGCGGCTCTGCAATAACCAGCATCCAGCCACGGGACAGACACTCACCGTCCGGCTCAAGTCCACGCGAATCGACGGCGACCAAGTAAAGGCAAACCGCCGGATCTTCTTCGACTTCACCATCTCGCCTCCCAAGTCCGTCTCCATCGCGGCTCTGCTCGGCGACGACACACGAGTTGAGGCTGCCCACCGACAAGCCGTCCGTCTGGCCGTGGCGGAGTTGGAGCCGTTCGCCGCCACACGCGTCCGACTCGCCGGAAACTGCGATCACCGCATCACTGGGAACTTTGCTGCCGCCCTGTTCACCCACGACACCTCCCGTGCGCTGGACCCCCACCTGCACACCCACTGCATCGTCTTCAATGCCACCCACGACTCGAAGGAGAACCGATGGAAGGCTTTGGAAAACCAAGACCTCCTCCGAGCCCGCCGATACGTGGAGTCCGTGTACTACCATGAGCTGACGCGCGAACTGAATGCGTTGGGGTACCAGACCCAAAGTCGGCTTCGCGGAGATTTCGAGATCGTCGGCATTCCTGAGGAGATGTGTACCCGCTTCTCCAAGCGGCACGACCAGATTGACCGCGCTCTTGATGCCCTGCTCCAGGAACGGCCCGACTTGAAGAACGCCAACCTGAATGATTTGAGGGAACTGCTGGCGGTGAAGGGGCGGCAGCGCAAGAACCCGAAGCTTTCGCGAAAGGAACTTAGAACCCTGTGGGAGAGCCAAACCACTGCGGCGGAACGCGAGCACATCCGCCAACTCGCGAAACCCGATCAGAAACCGGAACGACGCCCAAGTGATGAGCGAGTCCTCCACGAGGCCGTCCAATGGGCTGAAGCTCACCTGTTCGACCGCCACTCGGTGCTCCCAGAGTTCCAAATCTGGCAGGAAGCCTTGGGACGGCTACACGGTCAGAAAGTCCCCGCGTCCGACCTCAGGCGAATCACCGCTACTCGTGGCTATATCCGAAGTGAGAATCGGCCCTACGATGTGACCCTCCGACAGGCCCTGGCCCAGGAATCGGAGATCGTCCAGATCGCCAAAGACGGCCGCGGTGAGTTTGAGGCATTGATCCCCAATCCGCAGCCACTGCCTCGGGAACTGGACGACGAGCAGAAGCTGGCTCTCGGTCGACTCCTCGGTTCGGCCAACCTGGTCACCCTCTTTCGAGGGGGTGCCGGCACAGGAAAGAGCTTCGTCCTCCGCCGTCTTGTCGAAGCCGTCCAGCAAACCGGGCTCTCCGTTGTCATCCTCGCCCCGCAGC
>JAEUHD010000194.1 GCA_016793645.1 Verrucomicrobiales bacterium | reverse complement strand
TTCCGGAATCCCCAGATCCCCAGTCCGGCCACGGCGAGCGCGGCCAGTTGATAGCCGCTGAGAGGGCCGAGCATCCGGGGCGTGGCGCGTCCGAACTCGTGCAGGAACCGGAATGATCCGTAGGCGATGAGATACAGATGGAAGTGTTGACCGGTGAGCCATTGCCGCCGTCGCAGGAACCAGAAGACCCCGATCGCCGCGAGGTTGAATCCGATCTCCACGGGGACAGCAGGCCAGCGGGGAATGCCGTTGCGGTCGGCGAGCGTCCACCATTGGGGGGACTCGCAGACGTTCCCGAGACAGCATCCGTGGAGGAGGCATCCCATACGTCCCATCACAATCGCGGCAGGCACGATCAGGGCGAACCAGTCGCCGGTGGCGCGGGGATATCCGATGAGCTTCTTCGCGAACTCCACTCCGGCGTACCCGCCGAGGAAGGCGCCGAGAATCGTCTTCCCCGTGGCCAGCCGCTGCCACCGATCCGCCTCGGCGAAATCGCGCCAGCCTTCGGCGAAGAGATAAATCACTTTGGCCCCGAGAAAGGCTCCGGCCAAAGCGCCCAGATAGACCAGCAGCAGTCGATCATCCCGACGGGCGAGGCGCGCCCAGAAGGCGAGGCTCAACCCGATGGCCACGAGCATCAGCCAGCCGTAATAGGGGGGGACGGCCTGGGGCGCGGGAACGGCAAGCCATCCGTTCATTGCGGGACAGGACTGCCGCCGGTGCCGGGGAATCCCGAGTAGTGGCGGCAGAAGGAGTCCAGGGAGCCGTCGGACCGGATCACGTGGGTACAGCATCGGTCGATGCGGTCCTGGTCCCAGGTCCAGGCGTCCATGAACGGTTTGACCATGATGCGAAACGCAATGCTGGACCGGAGTTCGAGGGTCTTGAGCAGCGCGCCCAGTGGCTCGGTCTCGCAGCCGCACCGGGCCAGGTCCTCGAGGGTGTAGTGGACCTTGTCTTTGAGAAAGCCCTGCAGTTGGCCGAAGTCGAGGAACTCGCTCACCGAGTGGATGCGTCCGTCGAGGCGGAGCAGGTAACCGAGGGTGGCGCAGTTGGGGTCGCCACAGGGCAGGGGCGTGAAATCCTCGAACCGGAGCTGTCCGGCGGACTGGTCCACCGCGGCGATGAGGAGGTCGGCGGTATTGAGCCGGCGATCAGAAGGGGCCGGGAGTCGTCCGCTGCCGAACATCGGCTGGAGGGTGATGCCGTGGATGATCGGGCGGGAGAGTCCGAAGGCGATGGCCTCCCAGAGATTGGGGAGATTTTCCGGCGTCACGGTCATGGCGAGGGTCACCGGGAGGTCCATGGATGCGGCGCGATCCAGCGCACGCACGCGGAGGTCGCGCAGGTCCGCGCCGCGCAGGGTGCGCTGCGCAGCCTCCTGGACTCCGTCGAACTGCAGATAGAGTTGGAGCTTTCGGCGCGTTGCGGCCGTGGCGAGTTCCGCCGCGAAGGCCTCATCCTGGGCCAGGCGCACGCCGTTGGTGTTGATCAGGACGTAGTCAATCTTCGGGTGGGACTGGGCCCAGGAAAGGAGTTCAAAGAACTGCGGATGCAGGGTCGGCTCCCCACCTGAGAGTTGCAGGATCTCGATGCCTCCCTTGCGGGTGATGACCGACTCAATGCGCTCCTGCAGTTCGGGAATCGGGACGGCGTCCACGTGCGCACCGGCTCCGAGCGGCGAGTCCGCGTAACAGGTGGGGCAGGCAAGATTGCAGGACCGGACGATTTCAATCAGAGCGAGGCAGGTGGAGAGTGTCTCAAAGGGGGCGTCGCCATGGCCGGCGGCATTGCGTCCCAGCGTTCCCGACGCCGTTCCTTCCGCGGTGCAGCAGCCGGGGGCGGCACCGTTGCAACAGGAATTGGAATCACTTCCGCGGGCCAGCCAGTAGAAGCGCGCGTCGCTGGCGAGACAGGCAACGCTGGGTCCATGGGTCGGGCACGTCCGATGGAGCATCACCTGGGACGGGCCCACTCCGTCGCGCCAGACCTCACCCGGCACGGGTTGATGACACGTGGGGCATCGTGTGGTGGTCGTCTTCAGCAATTCCCGGGAAGTTCGAGCCCGGAAGGCGATGGGGGGGGCGGCGGCGGAGGTGTTCATCCCCGGGGTATCCTTTGCCGGCGGAGTCGGGAGGGTCGTATCGCCGCGGGCATGGGGGTTCAGTATCATGCGATCCCTTCCGGCTGCGACTCCATTCTCGGATCTGCGCTGGCGTCCCTCAAAACGGCCGGGAACCGGGTTCCGAATATTTGCAGGAAGATTCCCGCTGGTCCGGATTCGGCACGCGCTCCGGACAACTTTTTTCACGCTCATGAAAGTTCAGAATTGATCTTTGCGTTGCTGGTGGCGTGACTAGTGCCCTTCCCAGAATCGTCGATGAACCTCCTCCCCAAAGCACCGGTGCCGTCCGTGGCGGGGCATGGCTCATGAAGGTTCCATGAAGTTTCTGGTTTCCGGATTCCGGGATTGGACTGTTGGGCGTCCAAGGGGCGTCGTGTGGCTGGCGTGGCTCGCACTGCTGGGGACGTGCCTGCGTCTGGCGGCTGCGTCTCCGGCGGTTTCGGTGGGTCCTCTCCCGGATGGGCGCGTGACGCTGTCGTGGCCCGTGACTCCGGAAGGTTACGCGGTCGAGCAGGTGGACATCCTCAGGACGGTTTCCCTGTGGACCGTGATTTCCGAGGTTCCGGTTTCGGCCAATGGGCGGTGGTCGGTCACCCTGCCGGCGTCCGCGAGGGAGCGTTTCTTTCGCCTGCGTTCGGTGGATTCCAATTTGCTGACCGTGAACTCCACGCTTCCCTCGGACGGCGAGGGCACGGTGTCGATCCGCCGTGAAGTGTTGTTCGTGCTCAGTTCGCCGCTCTCGCCGGAAACCGTACTCGACACCAACCACCTGTATGCGGTGGCGGCCGGGCGCCGACTGCTGACCCGCGCGGACCTTTCTCCGGACCGGACTCGGGCGACTCTCTTCTTCCTGGAGGATCTCCCGGGAGGAACCCGCGTGGCGGTCACGATGAACGGGAATGGGTTGTTGGATGCCGCGGGGCGTCCTGTGGATCTGGATGGGGATCGGGCTCCGGGCGGATCCCGGACCCTGACCTTCACCACCTTCAACTCCGCCCCATTGCCCGCCACGGCCGTGGTGGGACGGGTCCTGACCTCCGAGAAGGGTGCCGGGGGAGCGGACGTTCCAATCCCCGGGGTGAAGATCACGGTCGATGGTTTGGAAGATGATCCGAAGATGACGTTTTTCTCCGCGGCCGACGGAAGCTTCCGGATCGAGCCGGCGCCGGCGGGGCGCTTCTTCGTCAATGTCGACGGCCGGACGTCTCCCCTGGGGCAATGGCCCGACGGCGCGTACTACCCCCTGATAGGAAAGGCGTGGTTTGCCGAGCCGGGGCGGTCCAACAATATGGCGGGAGGGACCGGCCTCATTTATTTGCCGCGGGTGGCATCGGGTACGTTGCGGCCGGTGAGTGCGACCGAGGAGACGCGGGTGACGTTCCCCGATTCGGTCCTGGCTCAAAACCCGGCACTGGCGGGAGTCGAGATCGTGATTCCTCCCAACGCTTTGTATGCCGATGACGGCAAGCGCGGGGGGCTGATCGGCCTGGCACCGGTCGCGTCCGACCGGCTCCCCGAGCCCCTGCCGGAGGGCCTCAACCACGCCATCGACATCTCCATCCAGTCGAGCGGTCCGCAGAATTTTGACACACCGGTTCCGGCGAAGTTCCCGAACCTGCCGGATCCGGTCAGTGGCGAGAAACTGCCGCCGGGAGCCAAGACCGCCCTGTGGAGTTTCAATCACGATTCCGGGCGTTGGGAACTGCAGGGCTCCATGACCATTTCCGAGGATGGCGCCTTTGCGGTGACGGATCCGGGCGTGGGAATCCGGCAGCCCGGCTGGCACGGAATCTCGAACGGGACTCCCGGGGGCGGAGGACCTCCTCCGGGTGGGAACTGTCCGGATTCCGGAGGAAACGGGGGACTGTTGGAGGAGGGGACCTCCGGAGGCGGCGGGGGAAATTGTGACTGCAAGGAGGAGCCTTCGGACAATCTCCGCGAGATCCGGCTCTGCGATGCCCGGGCGGCGGCGTGTGCCCTTGCCTGTTATGAGGAGTGCGGGACTCCGGAACGTCCTGAGGGCTGGGTCGACGTGGTGTCCAAGGGCAAGGACTGCGCGGAGGCGGCCCGGTGCGCCCAGAAATGCCGCGAGGAGGGGGAACGCTGCAAGGACCACTGGATGCGATGCTTTCTGGGCTTTGGCAACGGTGCGCCCTCCGCGCAGGGACGCCGGTCGAGGAATGCCGAGGTGGAATCGGATCCGGTCCTGGCGCTGGTCCAGGAGATCTATGCCGATCTCGCCACGCAGGCGCAACTGTGGTTCACGCTCGAGACGCTCCTCAACAAGGCGGACACGTTTGAGCAGTTGTCGGCTGCGGATCAGGCCCTGGTCCTGGGTGTCAACCGGGAGTTGAGTGCGGCGTACGCGGGGAAGTCCCCGTCCGCCTACAGCCATCTCCGGCACCGCCAATTGGTGGAACGCGTGATGGCGTCCCCGGATGCCGACGTGATGTACCCGCCGGTGCAGGGCTGGTATGTGCTGACGGATCTGGGAACCGGACTGGTTCGTCGCGGCCGGACGGAGACCCGCGGTTATGTGACGGGATTGATCCTGCGTCCGGACACGCAGTACCGCATTCGCCTCCTGGTGGGACCCCGGTTGACCTACCACGACGCCGTGTTCACCAGTGCGGATGCGGGCGTTCCCACCCAGATCTTTTTTGGCAACCCGAAGCCGCTTCCCCAGGGGGATGTGGATGGCGACGGGGTTCCCACAGAGGCGGAGTTTGTTCTCGGGACCCGGGATGACCGGGCGGATTCCGATCAGGACGGGATTGGTGATCTTCAGGAGCTGATCAACCGGAGCAATCCCGCGGACGGTCTTCCCACCAGCACGGGTGTCGTGGCGAGCGTCGACACGCCGGGGGATGCCCGGGACGTTGCCGTAGGAACTGCGTTGGCGCTGGTCGCGGATGGACCGGCCGGGGTGGGCGTATTGGACCTGACCGACCCGCTGCGTCCGACCCTGACTGCCCGGATCCCACTTTCGGGAGAGGCCAACGCCGTCGCCATCGAGGGTCGTCTGGGGGCCGTCGCGGCTGGAAGCGGGGGCGTGGCCCTCCTGGACCTCTCCAATCCCGGAGCCCCCGAAATCGCGTCCGTGACCCCGCTGGCCGGAGAGGCCCGGGCGGTACTGATCCGGGACGCCCGTGTCTGGGTCGGCACCTCTGCCGGGAAGGTCTTCCTGCTGGAGGCGGCGACCGGAACCGTGGTGGACTCCGTGTCCCTCCCGACGGGGGCTTCGGTCAGCGACCTGGTGATCGAGAACGGATTCCTCTACGTGTGGGCCAACGCCGTGCTCCACGTGGTGGCCCTCACGGAGGACGGTCTGCAGTGGCGGACGTCCGTCGATTCAAGGGCGCAATTCCCGGGTATTGAGCCCGTGCGACGCCGGTTGAGCGGGGGAGGCGGGAAGCTCTACGGCGCCACTCTGGAAGGGGTCGCCGTCTTTGATCTCGCGGACCCGGCGACGCCGGTACTGATGACCTTGAACGTTACGACCGTTGCGGGTTGGAAGCAGCTGGTTCCAGTCATGGGCACCCTGGCGGTTGCGGCGGACGGCATCGGGTTCAACCAGGCGGAACCCCACGACTTTTCCCTATACGACCTCGGTGGGGACGGAACGCGCCTGGACTTTCTCGCGTCGTTTCCGACGCCCGGGTTGAGCAAGGCGCTCGCGCTCTATGGCGGATATGCCGTCGTGGCGGATGGTGCCGCGGGTGTGGAGGTTCTTCGGTTCATGATTCCCGATACGGCGGGCATCCCGCCAACCCTGTCTCTCCAAACAGACTTTCCGGGCGGAGGTGCGGAGATTGAAGCGGGTCAGCCGGGGCGTCTGGTGGCTCTTGCAAACGACGATGTCTTTGTCCGCTCCGTGGAATTCCTCCTCGATGGGGTCCGGGTGGAAACGGATTCGACCTGGCCGTACGAGTTCCGCTTTACGGCACCCGAGCGGACATCCTCCGTGACGAGTTTTCGTCTTGGAGCCCGTGCGTTTGACACCGCGGGGAACGCGAGTCCCCTGGTGGAGGTCACGGTTCCGCTGCTCCCCGACCAGACCCCGCCCCGGGTGGTGCGCCTCGCTCCGCCTGCGGACAGCACCGTGTTTGGAATCGACGCGGTTGTGGCCCGGTTCAATGAGCCGCTGGACCCGGCGTCGATGTCCCCCGCCTCCATTTATCTGATGAGTGCCGGCGCGGATCTTGAATTGGGGAACGCGGACGACGTGCTCGTGGGCGGGACGTTGTCCTACTCCGCAGCCGCGCAGGGGCCTCTTCTGGAGTTTTCATCCCCGCTGCCCAACGGGCGCTACCGGTTTGTGGTGGGTGCCGTTCGTGATCGGACGGGGAATCCCATGGTGTCCCCGGTTTCCAGTGTGTTCTGGGTCGCGCCGGGAGGGGTGGACGGAGATCCCGATAATGACGGTCTTACCAACGGGGAGGAGAACGTCGCCGGTACGAATCCCTTCGTCGAGGATACGGACGGGGATGGCTGGGTGGATGAGGTGGAGGTCCATGGCGGTACGAATCCGCGGGATCCCAACTCGTTTCCCCGAACCCTGGTTCTTGCGGAACCGGCGGCCACCGTGTTGATCACGGACGCTGCGGAGGCCGGGGCGTCCGCCCCGAGTCCCGTGGTCGCCTCCCCGCGGGTGCACGTTCAGGTGGAGGACGTGTTGGACTCCGCGGCGGCGGGTCCGTACATCGCGGCTCCCCGCTTGGAGATTCAAATCTCGCCCGAGGGTGAGGACGCCCCCGCGGGTCCCAGAATTGGTTCCCCCCGTGTCACCGTCGTGATGGATTCCCTGGACGATCTTGTGCCCGCCGGTCCGCACCTCGCCCGGCCGCGGGTTTCCGTCCGCATTCCCTGAAACCACGTCGCCCAGAATTTTTCGAGATTCATAACCGGAGAGTTATCCATGAACACGCATCCATATCCCTTCCCTCGCAGCGGACTGGCCCTTGGGGTCTCCGTCCTATTGGCCCTCCAAGCCGCGGGCGCGGCGTTTGATTCGACGAGCACCGGGGTCGATGGGGATCTCAACATCACCCAGGACACCCAGCTCGAAATGCCGGCGAACGGGGTCTTCAATTTCATCAAGATCACGGTGGCGGGGGGTGCCACCCTGAGTTTCAAGAGGAACTCCCTGAACACGCCGGTGGTCCTTCTCGCGCAGGAGGACGTTGTCATCCAGGGGAACATCTCCGTCGCCGGAGGCGGTTCCTCGGGAGCCATCCGGGGTGAAGGGGGGCCGGGAGGATTTGACGGCGGCAATGGGGGATTTGGTCCGTCGGCTCCCGCCTCCCGGGGTGGGGACGGTCAGGGGCCGGGGCGGGGAACTGGGGCGTCGGGACAAGGCGATGCCGCGTATGCCTCGCCCGCGGGCTCCAACAACCGCACCTATGGCAACGTCCTGATCAACCCCTTGGTCGGCGGGTCCGGGGGGGCGGGATCTTCCGGGAATCCCGGAACCGGGGGGAGTGGTGGTGGTGGGGCGATCCTCATTGCCTCGTCCACCCGGATCGTCATCAACGGTTTGGTCAATGCGCGCGGAGGATTTACTCCGGTGGGTAATGGGAGCGGTGGATCGGTCCGCCTGGTGGCTCCGACCGGAGGTGGCGCTGGCCGGGTCTGGGCCGACGCCTATGGTGGGGCCTCCAGCGGCCGGATTCGCGTGGACTGCACCGATCCCAATGCCTTCCGAAATCTGAATTATTCGGGAACGGTTACCCGCGGCACGCGGATGTATGCCCTGCCTCCGCCTCCGCCGAAGCTCTCGCTCGTGTCGGTCGCCGGGCGGCCGATCGCGGCCAACGAGATTGAAAGTGTCCAGGTGTCCCTTCCCGCCGGATCGTCCCCGAACCAGGAGGTGGTGCTTCGCGGAACCGGGTTTCCCGCCAACACGCCGGTCCAGGTGGCGGTCATTCCCGAGCATTCCGCATCCGTCACCGTGGATGGCGTTCTGAACGGTACGGCCAATCCTCCGGAGGTCGTGGTCCCCATTGTCATTCCTGCCGGGGAACCGGTGACCATTCAGGCCTGGGCCCGGTAGCCAGTAGCGCGTGTGGGCGTCCGGGGCGGGCCTTCGGTGGATGGGGGCGACGCCGCAGTGGGCGCGCGGTCAGGGCCGCGTCTGCTGGTACCAGTGGCTCAGGACGATGAGGGTCCAGAGCGCCCGGGCGTGGTCCGCACGTCGGTCGAGGTGTTCCTGAAACACTTCGCGGGCGGCGGACGGACTCACGCCGACGGGTTCCAGGTGGGCGGGGGACAGGGCGTCCGCCGCCCAGTCACGCAACGGACCGCGGAGCCAGCGTCCGAGGGGAACGGAGAGGCCCCGTTTGCGCCGGTGGACGATGTCGCGCGGCAGATACCGGAGCGCGTAGCGCTTGAGAAAGACCTTGGTGGTCAGCCCGTGGATCCGTTCGGAGACCGGCAGCCGGGCGGCGAACTCGAGGACCGCCTCGTCGAGGAACGGAGCCCGCAGTTCGAGGGCGAAACTCATGCTGGCCCGATCCGCCTTGGTCAGGAGCCCCTCGGCCAGCGGCACTTCCAGATCCCATTGCTGGACGCGATCCAGCAGTTCCGGACCCTCGGGATCGGGTCCGGGCAGACCCACGGGCTCAACGCCGAGCCGTCGAAGGAGTTCCGGGGAGATGTTGGAGTTCCAAAGTTGATGCCGCGCCATGCCTTCCCGTTCGGCCCCCTGCACGAAGCGCTTGAGGAGATAGGACACGGTCACCTTCTTGTCGCTGGCCGGTATGGCTTCGACGGCGCGTCGGAGGAGGGTGCGAAGGGGTGCGGGCAGACGCGAGTATCGCTGGGCCAGGCGTGCTCCCAGGTAGGTGGGATATCCGCCGAACAATTCGTCGGCTCCCTCGCCGACCAGGGTCATCCGGAAGTCCCTGGCGGCCTGCCGGGCGAGGAGCGCCGCGGGAAGCCAGGCGGGGTCCGCAAGGGGTTCGCCCACCCGTCGGACCAGGGCTGGAAGCTCCGTCTGCAGGTCCTCGGGCCGGACCCACACGGACTCCTGGTGCATTCCGAGGCGTTGGGCGACGGTGGCGGCGAAATCGCCCTCGTCGAAGGAATCGACATCAAAGCGGACGGTGTAGGCGCGCAGCGGGCGGTCCGGGTGGAGCGACCGGGTCACGGCCGTCACCAGCGAGGAATCGAGTCCGCCGCTGAGGAACACCGCGAAATCGATGTCCACGTCGCTTTGGCGTCGCACCGCCTCGCGAAACACTCCATCGAACTCGTCCAGCGACGGCGTTCGCTTCTCCGTTTGGGTGATGGACCAGCGCCAATAGCGTTCCCGTCGAAGGGATCCGTTTTCGAGAAGAATCCGTTCGCCGGGTGCCACCTTCTCGATCCCTTCCAACGGGGAACGGGGCGCGGCGAAATTCCCAAACTGGAGGTAGCCGCGAATGGCGGTGGACGAGACCGTCGCGGCCTGGTCCCCGGCGGCGAGGAGCGCGGCGATCTCGCTGGCAAACCGCAGACCGTCCGGGCGCCGGGTGAAGAAGAGCGGGCGTTCCCCGGCCCGGTCGCGGGCGACGAGGGCGCGCCGGGTCCTCGGATCCCATACGGCGAGCGCGAAGGCGCCGACCAACCGCTCCACAAAGGCGTCGCCGAGTTCGAGATAAAGTCCCGGCAGGACCTCGACATCGCTGCCGGGCGGCACGATGCGTCCGCGGTCCTCAAGCCATCGGCGCAGTTCGCGGTGATTGTCGATCTCGCCGTTGCACACGACGATCACCCCGCTGGCGGTGTCCACGGAGGGCTGGCTGGGGGCATCAATTCCCCGGACGGCGAGCCGGGTGGCCCCGAGGACGGCGCTCCCGGTCCCGAAGGCCGCCGTGGCATTGGGCCCCCGGTGCCGGAGTGCCTCGAGCATGGCGTCCACGCGCGCCCGGAGTGCGCTCGCATCGCCGGGACCACCGAATCCAATGATGCCGCAGATGCCGCACATTTCAGGATCCGCGGCGGGGTGGAAGGAGAATTCCGAAAAACTCCCGGCGAAGGGGAATCACGGTGGCGCCCCGTTCGGCGGCAAGGCGGTCCACGATGTCCCGGGAGTTGGCGCGGAACACGAGGTACACCGGTCGCGTCCGGGCCGCGATCCAGTCGTCGAATCCGCCCAAGGGAATGGCCTGGGGTGGCCAGGCGGCCTGTCGCTTGAGGGCGTAGATGACATAATTGCTGGTGAGTTCCCCTCCGTCGCGCGTGATGAGCGTTCCCGTCTTTCCGAGGTAGAACGGGAGGCCGGTGGGGAAGCAGTCCAGGAATGCCAGGTCGGTGCCTTCGGGAATCCGCCCGATTTGCGCGGCCATCCTTTTTGCCGACCGCGACTCAAAGACTTCCTGGAAGATCCCCCCGCCGAGGATCAGCAGGAGCATGGGGAAGAGCGCGAACCCGGCGGCGCATCCCCCGACGTTTCGACGCCGGAGCGCATACCCGAGTATTCCCGCGGTGGAAACCAGCAGGGCGAGCACGAAGGGCAGTTGGGGAACGAAGGGTTCGAGGTCCGCCCCGAGCACCCGGTAGGGCTTCGGCAGGAGGTCGGGGTGGGTGGAGAGGTACACGAGACCCGCTGCGACGATGATCGCCAGGGTTCCGGTGAAGAGGGCCAGGAAGCGGGCCGCGGCACGAATCATGGCCGCGGCGGTTCCCTCGGGTTGTTGGAACGCCCGTTCCATCAATTGCGCCACGAGGATGCCGAAGGGGACGGTCACGCTGAGGATGTATCCCGGGAGCTTGGACTGGGACAGGGAGAAGAACACCACGACGGTGAAGCTCCAGACGATGCACAGGCGGCTAAGCCGGGGCAGGGTGTTCCAGCGTCGCAGCGCGGCGAGTCCCGCGGCGGGCAGGAGAAGGCTCCAGGGCAGGAACGTGGCGGGAAGGACGAGCAGGTAATAGTACGGGGGCGCGGTGCGCCGAAATTGCTTGGTGGTGAATCGCTTGAAGGATTCCTCCACCAGGCCGTACTCGGGGAAATCCGGATGGTGGGCGGTGACCCCGAAGAACCAGGGGAGCACCACCGCAAACACGATCAGGAAATGAACCGGGTGCAGCAGGCGCCGGAGGGAATCCCAGCGCCGCTCCACGACGTGGAACACGGCCAGGACGAGCAGGGGCACCAGGAAGCCGACCGGTCCCTTGACGAGGGTCGCCACTCCCGCCGCGGCGGCCCCCAGCCAGTACCAGCGCCTCCGGGCGGGGCCTTCCACGGTTTCCGCGAGGTAGCCGGCGAAGATCGAGAGGCAGACGAAGAGGGCGAGGGCAATGTCGAAGATGACGATGCGGGCCTGGAGGATGAACAGGGGCAGGGTGGTGGTGACCAGCACCGCGAAGACGGCGGTGCGGGCCCCGAACTCGCGCCGGGCGACAAAACCCGTGAGGGCGAGCAATGCACAGGCAAAGAGCGCGGAGGGAAGCCGCGCGGCGAATTCGTTGTCGCCGAACACCGCCAGCGAAAGCGCGACCGTCTTGAAGTAGAACGCCGGTTTGTCGAGATAGGGCAGCCCGTTGTAGGTCGGCACCAGCCACGCGCCGGTCTCCTTCATCTCGCGGGCCACCTCGGCGTTTCGCCCCTCGTCGGGAATGATCAGGGGCAGGGCCCAGGACCGCAGGAACACCGTCACGAGGATGGCCGCCAGGGTGAGGACGATCCAGGCGTTGAGCGGGCGGAGGGGGGCAGTTGAGGAACGCGTGCTAATAATCGGGAATTCTCCCCGGGCGGTGTGGCGGCGGCAATCAAATCCCGTGTCACGGGGTTGTGGTTCCCTGTTTTGAAATCAATTCCTTGTTGACCTTGAGCCCGGGGGAAGGAGAGAAGATACGACACTACGTTGCTCATCGTCTGAGAATCGCCCGTCATGCCTAGAGGTTCACGATTGTCCCGTTCCGGCACCCGCCCGGTTGCCGCCAGCACCAAGTACGACGCCCATCACAAGGTGCTCAACACCACGTACGGTTCGTTTGCCGACCTGCGGCGGGAACTTGCGGACTCCAAGGAGAAGGTGGCGGAACGCGAGGCGGTGTTGAAGCTGCTGGGCACATGTGCGGATCCCCAGCGGGCGTATCTGCTCTTCGACGACTACCTGGAGAAGCTGGCGCTGAGGCGCGGGGATTTCGGGGCCACCGACTGGTGGACCCGCATCCAGTCGGCCCGGGGCCGGGCGCGCCTGGAGGAGATTGCCATGCTGTTTCTCCGCGCGAATCGCTCCCTGCCGACGGAGCTGTTGCCGTTCGCGAATTTCGAGCGGTTCCAGGAGGTGGAGCAGTCCGAGAAGGAAACGCAGTTCGTCCAGGAGTTGGAGAACTGGCTGCTGCCGTCCACACACACCCACCTCGATGCGCCCAAGGCGGCCCTGCGGGTGATCTGCGAGCCGCGCCGGGCCTCGGAGCAGATCAACCAGTGGAAGCTGGCGGTCGCGTTCCTCCTGTTTCGCTCCCGCTCCGGGGAGAAGGAGCGGTTTCTCAACGATCTCTGCGAGCTGCGCACCCGCGCGGCGCACGAGGCGGAACTGTTTCCCGCGGACGATTGGGCGGTGATTGACTGGCTGCATGCCAACTGGTCGGAGCGCGTGGGCGAGGGAGAGGTCCTGGTCCTCGACGGGGCGGATCTGCTGACCTGGCTCGCGACCTGGGCCCACGGCACACGGCTCGAATTGGCCGGGCAGGCGACGAGCCTGCAATTCCACGGCCAGATCGCGGAGCTCAAGCCCCATCTCGAAACCATCGAGGGCGACCTGAGCTTCACCCATCTGCTCGCGCTGCCCGATGGGCAGACGCGTCCCCTCGCCGAATGCCGGTTCTTCGTCGGACAACCCGTGCTCGTGCTGGTGGACAACGAATTCTTCATCCTGCGCAATGCCCCCCCGGCGTCCCTGCTGGGCCCCTGGGCTCAGCGCCCGGTGCTTCCGGTCAAAAAGCTGTCCCACCGGCTCCTGACCGAACTGCGCAAGTCCCAGACCCACCGTCCCGCCCGGCCCGGGGCCGGGGTCAATGGACGCAATGGCCACGGGGCGGCACCCGACACCGCCACGACGGAGGCGGACTGGAGCCAGCTCTGCATCACCCATCCCGCCCGTCCGCGCTTTGTCTTTGAGCTGGCGGACGAGGTGGTGCGGCTGCGTCTGTTGTCGGTCAGCGATCTCGACGGGTCGGACTGGCAGTGGAACGGACACGAATGGGCCCGCGTGACCCCGCACAAGAACGGACAGGCGGATCGCCCGGAGGTCATCGACGACCCGCGCATCCAGGCCGCGATCCACTGGCTACAGCAGCTTGACTGGTTCACCCCGGAACCGGGGCTCTGGGTCGGGGATGCCAACGAGATGTTCCTCAGCGCCCTCGCCTCGGCATGGCCGGACAAGCCGAAGGAGGCGGAGTATCTGGGAAATCCCGGATTCCAGCGCCTGTTCCTCAACCGCCGCCTGGTGAAGCCGAAGCTCGTCCTCAAGGGGTCCGGCATCGACTGGCTGAGCGTCAGCGCGGAGTGGGAGGCGGAGGGAATGCGTCTGAGCCACGCCGATCTCCAGCGCCTCGCGGCGGCGACCACACGGTTCGTGAAGCTGCCCGACGGCGGCTGGGTCGAGGTGGACGTGGATGCCAATCGCAAGGCCCACGAGACTGCGGCGACGCTGGGTCTGGACGGCTTGAGTGCCGACGCCCAGAAGGCCTCGCTGCTGCACGCCACCCAGCTGGATGACGCCACCCTGGCGGAGCTCGGGACGGAGAAGGCCGTGGCGCAGCTCCGCGAGAAGCTCGCGAATTTCAAGGGCGTGCCGGACACGAAGCTTCCGGAGGCCATCCAGGCGGAGCTGCGTCCCTATCAGCGCGAGGGCTTCAACTTCCTCGCCAACCTGTCGCGGCTCAAGCTGGGCGGAATTCTCGCCGACGACATGGGCCTGGGCAAAACCCTCCAGACCCTGGTGTGGCTCACCTGGCTGCACGAGCAGTACAAGAAGGATCGGAAGCCGTCGCTCGTCCTGTGCCCGGCCTCCGTGTTGCACAACTGGCGCCGCGAGGCGGAAAAGTTTACGCCGCACTTCAAGGTGCTGGTGCTCCAGTCCGGACAGGCCCGGCACAATCTCCGCCGCCAGATTCCCGAGCACGACATCGTGGTGACCAACTATGCGATTCTCCGGCGCGATCTGGAGGAGTTGCAGAAATTCGAGTTCCGCGCCCTGGTGCTCGACGAGGCGCAGTTCATCAAGAATCCGAATGCCCAGGTGACGATCGCGGTGAAGGAGATCGGTTCCGGACAGCGCCTCGCCCTGACGGGAACGCCCTTGGAGAACCGGTTGCTGGACCTGTGGTCGATCGTGGACTTCATCCAGCCGAGCTATCTGGGAAGCCAGACCCACTTCCACGAAACCTACGAGCCCAAGGGCGACGGGCCGGAATGGGAGGCCAGCACGGCGAGGCGGCGGCTCAGTGCGCGGCTGCGTCCGCTCATGCTCCGCCGACTGAAGAAGCAGGTGGCCAAGGATCTTCCCGACCGCATCGAGGAACGTCGTGACTGCGACCTGGGCGAGGAGCAGCGCAAGCTGTACCTGGCTGAACTGCGCCGGAGCCGCGAGCAGGTGATGAAGGCGCTCCAGGAAAAAGGCGTGGCCAAGTCGAAGATGCACGTGCTGGCCGCCCTGACCCGGCTGCGCCAGATCTGCTGCCATCCGAAGCTGGTGGGCAACGACAGCGCCAGCGGCAAGACCGAGACCCTGTTCGAGCTCCTGGATCCGATTCTGCAGTCCGGAAACAAGATCCTGCTGTTCTCGCAGTTCGTTGAGATGTTGAAGCTGCTGGAGGCCGCCTGCCGCGAGCGGGGCATCCGGACGCACATCCTGACGGGCGAGACCAAGGACCGACAGGAGGTCGTCAATGCGTTCCAGGCGGAGAACGATTCCTGCGTCTTCCTGTTGTCCCTGCGCGCGGCCGGCACCGGGCTGAACCTGACCACCGCGAGCTATGTGGTCCTGTATGACCCGTGGTGGAATCCGGCGGTGGAGGCCCAGGCGATCGACCGGTCGCACCGCATCGGACAAACCCGCACGGTCAACGCCTACCGGTTGATCACTCCGGGGACGGTCGAGGAGAAGATCTGGGAACTGCAGCAGAAGAAGTCCCAGACCATTTCCGATGTGCTGGGCGAGGAGGGCTTCGCCAGCAATCTGACCAAGGACGACCTCGAGTACCTCTTCAGCGAGGATTGAGCCGAGTGCCTTGAGGTCTGCGGTGGCGTCGGCGGACTGGCGTGAGTAGTTTGCCGCCGCGGCATCCAGGTGATGGCCGCGTCACACCGATCATGGCCGCCCGCTTCCCGAGATTCGCCGCCATTTTCGGATGCCTCCTCGCCGTTGGCATTCTTCGCGGTGCCGAGGCTACGGCGTGGCGGGCGGAAGCGCAGGGTCGACATCGTCCGCTTCCGGTACCGGCGTCCGGTCACACGGGTTTCACGCTCGTTCCCGCGGCGTCGACCGGCCTCCAGTTCACCAACCGGCTGTCCACCGAACGTTCACTGACCAATCACATCCTGCTCAATGGATCCGGGGTCGCCCTTGGGGATGTGGACGGGGACGGTCGATGCGATGTGTTCCTCGGGGGATTGGGAGGCGGCAGCGCCCTGTTCCTGAACCGTGGGGACTGGCGGTTTGAAGCGGTCACCGCTGCGGCCCTGGCCTCGGCGCCGGGCGCTTCCGGGGCGCTGAACACGCTGGATGTTTCCGGGGCGTTGCTGGTGGATCTCGATGGGGACGGCGCGCCGGAACTGCTTTTGAACTCTGTCGGACGCGGCACCCGCTGTTGGCGAAATGATGGGCATGGGAACTTCCGGGACATTACCGATGCGTCGGGGCTTGGATCGTTGTCCGGGGGAAGTTCCTTCGCGGCGGCCGATGTGGATGGCGACGGGGATCTCGACCTGTACGTGGTCCGCTACCGCAGTTCGACGGTCCGGGATGCCTTCCAGCAGCAGTTTCGAATCCAGAGGATTCAGGGGCGTCCGGTCGTCACCGGGGTCAACGGCCGGCCGACGACGGATCCCGACCTCGTGGGCCGGTTCACCGTGGATGAGTCCGGACAGGTGACGGAGCATGGGGAGGCGGATCAATTGTTCCGGAACGAAGGCGGGTGTCGGTTTGTGCCGGTTTCCTTCACGGACGGAAGTTTCCTCGACGAACGTGGCCAGCCGCTGACGTCGCCGCCATACGATTGGGGCCTGACGGCCATGTTTCGGGACATCAACGGGGACGACGCCCCGGACCTCTATGTGTGCAACGATCTTGGCTCCCCGGACCGGATCTGGATCAACGACGGGCGTGGCCGTTTTCGGGCCATCGCCCGGACATCGATCCGCAAGACGAGCTGGTTTTCGATGGGGGTGGATTTCGGAGACCTGAACCGGGATGGGAGGGATGACTTTCTGGTCACCGACATGCTGAGCCGTGATCCAGTACGCCGACAGATCGACGCGGCCCAGTTGGTGGCGGATCCCGAAGCGTTCACCGGGGTGGAAATGCGGCCCCAATGTCCCAGGAATACCGTGTTCGCGGGTCGGGGTGATGGAACGTTCGCCGAGGTGGGCTGGGCGTCCGGGCTGGCCGCCTCCGACTGGTCGTGGTCCCCGGTGCTGCTCGACGTGGATCTGGATGGATTCGAGGACGTGCTGATCACCACGGGTTTTGAACGGGATGTCCAGGATGGGGACGTGGCTGCCGAGATTGAGGCCATCCGGCGGCGGGATCGTTTGTCGGAGGCTGCGTCGTTGGAACTCCGGAGGAGGTTTCCGTCCCTGGCGCTTCCGAACCTCGCGTTTCGCAACCGCGGGGACTTCACATTCGTGGAAACCGGCGCCTCCTGGGGATTTGACCAGACCGGAATCTCGCAGGGCATGGCGCTGGCGGATCTCGATGGGGACGGTGACCTGGATGCCGTCGTCAACAATCAGAACGGACCCGCCTTCCTGTTGCGGAATGAATCGTCGGCGCCCCGGATCCGGGTCCGGCTTCGGGGGGCAGCATCGAATACGACCGGAACGGGCGCGCGCATTGAGGTGTCGGGGGGGCCGGTTCCCCAGCGTCAGGAGATGCTCAGCGGTGGACGGTATCTCTCGGGCGATGACGCCGTGCGGGTGTTCGCGGCCGGAGATCGAACCCATCGTCTGACCGTCCGGGTCCACTGGCGCTCGGGGGCCGAGTCAGTGATGGAAGGGATTCCCGCGGACGAAGAGGTTGAGGTCGAGGAAACCGCCGCCCGGAAATCGGACGGGCCGGAGGCGCCGCGGCCGGCGGCACCGCTGCTGCAGGACGTTTCCGAACGGCTCAACCATCGCCACACGGACGAACCCTTCGACGATTTTCTGCGGCAGCCCCTCCTCCCGGGAAGGCTTTCGACCCTGGGTCCTGCGGTTGCCTGGGGGGATCTCAACGGGGACGGATCGGACGACCTGGTTGTGGGCAGCGGCAGGGGAGGCTCGATGGGGGCATTTCTCAATGATGGGCACGGGAAATTCGCGCCGGTCCGGAGCGGCCTGTTTGACCGGGCCACGCCTTTGGATCAATCGGGGATTCTCATCTGGCCCCGGGGGACCAATGCCCCGTGGGTTCTCGCGGCTTTGAGCCGGTATGAACGTCCGGACGCCATGGCGGGTGTTCGAATTCTCGACCCCGGGGCGGGAGTGATGCGACTGGGAGGGCCGGATATCCCCGCATCCATCGGTCCCCTGGCCTCGGCGGACGTGAATGGCGACGGCGCCCTGGATTTGTTGGTGGGTGGGCGATTGGCACCCGGGCGGTACCCGGCGAACGCGGAATCCGTGCTGTTTCTCTCGCGTGAAGGTGCGTTGGTGCCGGATCCGGACTCGTCGGAGACCTTGAAGGCCCTGGGGATGGCGGTGGGCGCAGTCTTTTCGGATCTGGATTCGGATGGGGATGCCGATCTGGTGGTCACGACGGACTGGGGGCCGATCCGGATCCTTTACAATGATCGTGGCCACCTGTCGGAGCGGGACCTTGCGTTGACGTGGGCGGATCCGCGGGGACGTCCCGCCCGTCTCGGTGACCTGAAGGGTTGGTGGACCGGCGTCGCGGCCGTGGACCTGGATGAGGACGGGCGGATGGATTTGGTCGTGGCGAATCGGGGACGGAATACGCGTTCGGGCGGTGGGCCGGATTGGGAGACGCGCCTCTACTCCGGAGATTTCGATGGGAACGGGACCTTTGATTTGTTGGAAATGGCGCGGGAGTCCGGGACCCAGCGATGGAGTCCCTTGATCCTTCGGGACCGGATGGTGGCCGCTGTTCCGGACTTCAAGGATCGATTCCCGACGCGGCGTTCATTTGGGGAGGCTTCACTGACGGACCTCGTGGGTACGGGGGGGAAGGCATGGGCGTACGTATCGGTCAACACGGCGGAGTCCCTGGCGCTCCTCAATCGTGGCGATCACTTCGAGGTCCGGACGCTTCCCGCGGAAGCCCAGTGGGCACCCGCTTTTGGAGTCGTGAGCGGGGATTTCGACGGGGACGGACATGAGGACGTGGTGCTTTCCCAAAACAGGTCGGATTCCGGGCCGGATGGGGAACCCGAAAATGCGGGTTTGGGTTTGATGTTGCGCGGCGATGGCCGGGGTGGACTGGCCCCGATGGCGGCGGCGGATTCGGGACTGCGAATTTTCGGGCCGCAGCGTGGGGCGGCGGTGGCGGATTTCGACGCCGATGGGCGTCCGGATCTCGTGGTGGCACAGCCCGGGGAGACCACCCGGTTGTATCGCAACCTGTCGGGACTTCCCGGCCTTCGGGTGCGACTCCGGGGAGGGAATGGCAATCCGACGGCGATCGGGGCCCAGGTCCGCTGGGTGGATGCGGGGGTTCCGCGGGGGGCGGTAAAGGAGGTTCGATGTGGGGGAGGATACTGGTCCCAGGACAGTCCGGTGCTGCTCCTCGCGGGGCGCGGAACAGCGAGCGCATTGTCGGTTCGCTGGCCGAATGGGGCGGCACAGGTATTTCAAGTGCCCGAAGGCGCAGGGGAGGTGGAGATTGTTCGCGATCCCGCGGGCCTTCGGGCGCGGTAGCCTCCCCTGTCAGGGGTATGGGTTGCCCCAAAAGGATGTGATCTTTCGCCACAGAGTGCTCGACAGTCGTTCGGGGATTTCGGGACCCTGCTTTCCTTGGTCCGTCGCCGTTCAGAATCGTCCGTGAACTGGGAGAGGCCGCGTATAGCGACCGGCTGGGACGTGGGTGGTATGCCGCGGCGGCGGATGGGGCGTCCGGGTGGATGCCGGCGGTTTATCTAGAACGCGTCTCTACACAACTCATGAAACAAAAACAATTGCTACTCCCTGCCATGGCGGCCGCCGTGGCGGTGCAGATGGCCTCCGCTCAGGAGATCACTGCCAAGTGGTACCAGAGCATCAGCGGCACGGTCGGTGTCGCCGAGGCGGATCGGCTTCCGATCCTGAAGAAGCAGGGAACCCCGTCCGAGAACCTCAATGGTACGGACGAGATGGATGCCTACCGCAACCTGATCCGTTACGATGCCACCCGCCTGCTGCTGGGCGTGGGCGAGAACGGAATCAACGAGTCGGATCCGAACCTCTCCGCCGCCGACAAGGCGCTCGCCGAGGCCTATCCGGACCGGTCGCTGATCTGGCTCGATGCGGAAACGGGCAAGCCGCTCGGCGTCGCGTTCAAGGAATCGTTCCGTCCCGACCTGCTGGCCGGGAAGGATGTCACGACCGCCGGGCAGAGTGCCAGTTACGCCTGGTGGCGTGTGGCCCTCGATCAGGGACCCGCGGGAGATCGGGCGCTGTACAGCGCGTTCAAGCACCTGATCCTCCGGTACGCCCCCAAGGCGGGCGGCGGCTGGGAATCAACCCCCACGGTGGCCTATGAGGAGCAGGTGGGCGGAGTGGGTGATGGTCTCAGCAATGGAGATGGATCCACCAGTTGGCGGTTCCGCGACTTCCACGTCCGCGGTTCCGGCGTCAACACGGTGATTTATGCCGGCGGCGGTACCTGGCGCGCGGGACATCACCCGCAGGTGCTGGTGACCACCGATGGCCTGAACTACAAGCCGAAGGCCCGCGTGGACAACCGCGACAACGGTGCCCGTCGGAATGATTACGCCCTGGGCGGAATCTCGTCGTTTCCGATCGAGGTCCCGAACACCTATGGCGGAGATCCGAACAATCCGAAGATCTCCTTCGTGATTGCGGGTCACTATCCCGGAACCGGATGGGAGGCCCGTCCGAACCGGTATGCCTCGAACCCGGACAACCCGGTTCCCGCGCCGGCCTACAATGCCCAGCCGGGTGTTGTGGTCTACACTCGGAATGAGACCGGCTTTGCAGGGCTCCCGGCCTTCAGTTGGGAAGCGGCGGGCAAGGATGGGCGTCCTCTGGACTACACTGTGGACGGCACCACGCGGTATGACGGCAATTGGAACGCCGCTGTCGCCACCGATGCCGCCCTCGACTACATCGTGGCCTATTCGATGCCGAGCTGGAACAACGTGCTTCCGAAGATCGACCCGACGGCGGATGAACCGACGCCCCACTATCAGACGCCGGCCTGGCTGGCCGTGCACCGCTTCGACGGTTCCATCGCCAGCGGCAACAGCTCCTTCAAGCTCGACTTCCGCGAGAACGATGAGCCGATCGAAGACCAGCAGACCGAGGGCAATGCGGGCGGACCCGTGGGTCATGACTACCTCTACGATCCCTGGATCGAGCTGGTGCCGGATGCGACGGTTCCGGGCAAGGCCGAGGCGTTGGTGAGCTTTGGACCCGCCGGCTTTGGCGTGTTCACGATTCAGAATGTGGGAGCGGCGCTGGTTTCCAGTCCTGCGAACCAGACGGTTGCGGCCGGCACGGATGTGGTGATCGCGGCCAACGTCACGGGCAGCCCCAACAGCTTCCAATGGTACAAGGATGGCCAGCCCATCGCGGCTGGAGCGCAGTACGTGGGGACGACCCGCAAGGTCGCCCTGACCATCAAGTCCGTCACCGGGAAGGATGCGGGCTCCTACCAATTGAAGTGGTCGAATCCGGTCAGCGGACCCGGTCAGACCGCGGAGGCAACCCTGACGGTCAACAACGAAGCCGTGCGCCTCACGGCGGTCCAGATCCAGCCGGAGGGACTTCCCATCACGATTCCTGCCGGATCGGTGACGGCGACGGGTGACGACAGCTTCACCGTGGCGGGCCCGGGCCTTGTGGCCTTCCCCTCGGCTTCGAATGCGAATCAGCCGGGTGATGTCCAGGAGTTCGCCTACGAAAGCGTCACCGGGGACTTCGACAAGATCGTCAAGATCGCCAGCATCACCAGCGGTCCGGTCACGGACCCGGTCGATGCCCAGGCTGCCGGCGGCCTCGAGGCTCGCGTCAGCACCGATCCGGTGAGCCCCTCGTTCCTGGTGAATGCCTCGAATCCGCTGGGAGCCAATCAGGTTCAGGCGCTGGGACGGGCCATTCTGGGGCAAAACTACACCGTGTACGGCCGGGCTTATCCCGGTGTGGACAAGGATCTGCCGAACCAGTGGCTGCGACTGCGCCGTGTGGGTGACTGGTTCAGCGCCTACGTTGGAACGGATGGCAAGACCTGGTCGTTGATCGGCCAGCGCTATCAGCAATGGCCTGCCACGCTCCTCGTCGGTACGTATGCCTTCTCGGCCAGCTATGTGGTCACGGATGGCACGGGTTCGGGCGGCGAGAACCTGGCGACTGTGGCGTTCTCCAACTACGGCAACCATTCGGTGCAGGACACGGTTCCGCCCACCCTCGTCTCGGTCGGAACGACGGATAAGAAGGTGATCGGCGTGAAGTTCTCCGAGGCGGTCAATTCCGCGTCGGCCCTGATCGCGCTGAACTACAAACTCAGCGAGGGATCGGTCACCGGGGTGCGCGCCGGCATTGGTGGCGATACGGTCTATCTCTCGGTCAGCGGGCTCACGTCCGACACCTTCACGGTGACGGTACTGGGTGGCGTGACCGACGTTGCCGGCAACTCCATCGCCGCCAATTCGGCGGCCCAGGGCAAGTTGTCGAACTGGAGCTCGGCCGATGTCGGCTACATCCAGGATGCGGCCAGCCGTCCGACCCCGGGCGATGATCCGTATCGGGTTGGGCAGGCGGTGGCGACGTCCTCGGGAGACACCGAGACGGAGATTGAAATCGTCGGTGGTGGTTCGAACGCGTGGAACGCGGGCGACTACATCCACTACC
>JAEUHD010000171.1 GCA_016793645.1 Verrucomicrobiales bacterium | reverse complement strand
ACATCGGCAAACGTAACCCCTGTGATCACCAGCAGACTGTTGGTCGCATTTGTGATCACCACTCCGTTCTTGTACCATTGAAACCTCGCTTCAGGCGGAGTCACCTGCACGATGAAGGCCGCATTGCCTCCCGCCAGGATGCATAAATCATCGGGCTGGTTTAAGAATTGAACGTGGGCTGTTCCCTTCCCGGTTGTCGGAGTGAAAATGGAACACCCCGCGGCTGTCAGGAGCAGCCCCGTGATTAAGGTCCGGACAGTCAATGCTACCTGCAACGCACGGGCATTGGGAGAAATGGACGATTGCATTGGGAGTCTGGGCGCTGATCACGATTTGGCGGGATCCGCTCACTTGGGCCATCACAGCGCGGACCCATAAAATCCGCAAAGGGAATTTTCGCTAAAATCACCTACTTTTTGGATTCCCCGGGTTTTCCAAATTTCCCCTGCACAAATGGGTTTTGAAACGCCGGATCAACGACCCTAGAGAATCGACTGCAGCATCCCCTTCATTGCGTCCCATGCGGGTCCGGCGCTAAGATGTCTCTGGAATCCGATCCCATGGACCTCCGACCGGCAGACAATGAACTGGCGCAGCTGGCGGAGTTCCTCAAGCGTCAGAAGGTCAGCCTCGTCTGCCTTGTGGTGACGGAGGTGGTCGGCTCGGCGCGCCTCAAGCAGGACCTCGGGGACGTCGAAGCGGTCCGCATCCTCCAGCAACACGCCCTCGCGCTCCGGACCCTGCTCCGCGAGTACCCCGATGGACTCGAGGTCAGCGCCATCGGCGGACGCTTCCTGCTGGTCTTCGACAAGCCGTCGGACGCGGTCCGCTTCGCGCTGGCACTCCGCACCCGCTCATCCCTGCTCGGACGCAAGCTCGGCCACAACCTGTCCGATCGCATCGGGATCCACGTGGGCGAGGTCCTGATGGAGTTGTCCACCGGCGCCAACCAGCCGCCGGCGCTGAACGGAATCCATGTCGATCTCGCCCAGGCGCTGCAGACCCTCGGAGGTCCGGGTCAGATCCTGCTGACCCGGTTCGCCTACGACACGGCGCGGCAGTCCCTGAAGTCCATGTCGGGGTCCGGTTCCGGCGGGCTGCAATGGAGGGTCCATGGTTTCTATCAAATGGACGGCCTCGCCGATCCGTTCGAGGTCTGCGAAGTCAGCGACCGGATTCCCGACAGTCCGAAGCCGCCCCCCGGCAACGAACAGATCCGGCGCGTCGCGGATCAGGCGGATGCGGAAGTTCCCGTCGACGACGTGGAGGGAACCACCTTCTGGCACCGCGTCCGACATTCCGCCGGGATCCTCCGCAGCTCCGCGATCAAAGGCGCCATCCTCTCCGCCATTTGCGGCGCTGTGATCCTGATGACCGGGGCCCTTGATGGTCCCAGCTACGACTGGGCCTATCTGTTCCGTCCCAAAGTGGAACCCAAGGAGGCGTTGATCGTCGAAATGGACGAAACCTCCACGACCCGGCTGAACCAGGACAACCTCGCCCGCTGGGACCGAAGGATGCATGCGCGGCTTTTGGAGAATCTTCGCGCCGCGGGGGCCAGAGCAGTCGCGTTCGATGTCCTCTTTGACCTGCCCACCACGCCGGAAGCCGACCAACGGCTGCGGCTCGCCCTCGCCAGGAACGGCCCCGTGATCCTGGGCGCCGGCGTCACCCGGACGGATTCCGGAAGCAAGCCGCGCATCAATTCGGCGATTCGCACGATTGCGCCCAACGACCTGTTCCGCTTTGCGTCCTGGGGCCACACCGAGCATGGCAATCCCCCGGAAACCATCCGAATCCCCTTCCCGATCTTCAACGGGTACAAGCCCATGAGCCAACTCCTCGTGGAACTCGACACGAACCGGCGTCCGGCAACGGTCCCGTCCGGTGCCTGGATCAACTATTACGGTCCTCCCGGAACGATTCCCCACTGCAGTTTTGTGGACGTCTATTCCAACGCCATTCCCGCCAGCGTGATTTCCAACCGAGTCGTCTTCGTGGGAGCCAAGACGACGTTCGCCACCATGGGCCCGAGTACGGATTACTACTGGTCCCCCTATCCCTTCAGCGATCCGCGGCAGATGCCGGGAGTGGAGGTGACGGCGACGAGCTTTCTCAACCTGCTGCGGCGGGACTTTCTCTTCCGGCTCTCTCCGTGGGCTGAGCTGCTGTTGATCCTGGCACTGGGCGCGGTCGTCGGATACCTCGGGGTTTACTTCGAACCCGGTCATGCGATCGCCGGCGGACTGATTTGCGCCCTGGCGGCCGGGATTCTCTGCATGAGCCAGGTCTGGATATCCCATCACTGGTTTCCCTGGCTGGCCTTCAGCGGAATCGAAGTCCCCGTGGCGATCTGCTGGGCAGTCGTCAGCCGGACCCGACATCTGTCCGAGGAGGATCGCCGCCTTAGGACGCTGCTCAAGCGCGGATCCCGCCTCCAGTCAACCCCTGCCGCCGCCCCCACTCCTCCCACCGGCGTGAGTGCGACCGATGAGACCATCAAGGGCGGCACGCCGCAGATCCCCGATCACGAAATGATCCGGATCATTGGCAAGGGCGCGTACGGCGAGATCTGGCTGGCCCGGGATATCCTGGGAAGCTACCACGCGGTGAAGATCATCAAGCGCGACAACTTTCCAAACCCCGCCCCCTTCGACCGCGAATTCAAGGGACTGCAGAAGTACACCCCCTATTCCCGTTCCCATCCGGGACTGGTCCACATCCTCCACGTCGGACGCGACGAGGGCGCGGGCTTCTTTTACTACATCATGGAGGCCGGCGACGATGAGCACGCCGGACAGGACATTGACCCCGTCCGCTACACGCCGCGCAACCTGGGAACCGACATCAGTCGTCGCGGACCGCTCTCACCGCAGCAGGTGGTCCACTACGGCATCGAACTCTGCGAAGCCCTCGAGTTTCTCCACCGGCAGGACCTCATCCACCGCGACATCAAGCCGTCGAACATCATCTTCGTCCAGGGGCGTCCCAAGATCGCCGACATCGGATTGGTCACGGACATCGGCACGGAGGGAAGCTTTGGAGGCACCCCGGGCTACATCCCGCCGGAGGGACCGGGCCTGCCGACGGCCGACATCTTCAGCATGGGGCGACTGCTGTATGTGGCCCTCTCGGGGAATCCCGTGAAGGAGTTCATGAACTGGCCCCAGGGTGTCATCCAGTCGGTGCCGGCCGAAACGCTTCAGCAACTGGAAAACATCCTCGCCAAGGCCTGTGAACCCGTCGCCGCCAGCCGCTACCAGACCGTTGGGGAGCTGATCAAGGCCCTGCGCGAATGCCGGATCGACGGAACGACCCCTCCCTCCTGACGCGAAAGGGCAAACCGATGAGGGTTCGATTTCGCGCCGATCCGGGGACCGACTCCGCGACGGTCCCAACTGTCCTGGCGCGCTCCCCGGCCTACTTTGACGCGGTCTCGGCGGGCGCTTCCGTCGGCTTTTCGTCCTTCGGCTCTTCCTTCCGGCCAAACTGCTCCGCCATCCGGGCGCGACGCTCCACAACGATGCCGTAGTGTTCCTTCGGCCAGTCCTTGTAGTACTGCGTCCGTTTCAGCGTCTCGCAGCCGTCCAGCACCGGCGCCAGACTGTTCGCCACCACGATGAAATAGGGCTTCTTGAAGTCGGGGCCCGGATACCGACTGGAGGTCGTCCTCGCCACCCCGGTGTTCATGAAGACGTTGTCCGGGATCATCTTTTCATTGAAGGAGTCCACGAACGCATTGATGCCGGTTTGCAACTCGACGCGGGGCGGGAACGCGAGCACCCGCGTGGTCAGGTCCGGATTGTCCCGCATCCCCATGGCGCCGGCGCGGATGAAGGCGCGAACATCCCCCGAACGCCATGCCTTGACGTCCACGGTCTTTGCCATGACCGCCTGGCGGGCAAAGGGACAGGGAGGAAACTTGAAATTGTAGAATTCGTTCGGAACGGTCACGAACTCGTTGATCCACTTCCAAATGTCCTGCTCGATCTCCTGGTAGAGAGAATTTGAGGCGCTCATGATGGGTTTCGGGTGCAGAAAGCCGCTAAATGATGTTCGCCCGGTTTCTCCGGAAGAAGGCCTGGCCGAATGGATACAGGCCCAGCGGGTTAAATTTGCCCGCTCGGAAAATTGAGGAACAGCGGGGTCTAAAATCCCCGGATGAAAAAACGGGTCAAGGCTTTTCCTCGTTCCGGACAATGCCCGACACGGACCGTCACCAGGGTGGCCCCCAAGAACTGATTGACCCCGGGACCGCTTTTGCCTCACCCCTCCGGCGCGTATGGGTCGAAGCGTGGTAACCCGGGGCGTCACGCGGTGCGCCATCTGCCAGTTCGCACCGCGTTGGTGCACGTGCGCCGGCCTGCGGACGCTGGAGTGCCCTTTGCAGGTGGACATCCTCATCCACCGTCGCGAAGCGTGGCGACCCACCAGCACCAGTCGGCTGTTGACCCGGGTGCTGCCGGCCGCCCTGGGACACATCTTCAGCCAGGATCTCCCCTTGGACCGGAATCGGATCGTCCGCCCCGACCGAACACTCTGGATCCTCCATCCCGCCGGGGACCTGCCCCCATCTCCCGTCGCTCCGGAATCCCTGCAGGTTCTGCTGCTGGATGGCAGTTGGCGCGAAGCCTCCCGGATGCGTCGGCAGGTGGAATCCTGGGGACGCCTGATCCGTCTGCCCCCGGGCAAACCCAGCCGGTACCACCTGCGAAACCAGCATTCGGAGGACCGCTATTCCACCGCGGAGACGTTGATCCTGCTTCTCGAGACCCTGGGGATGCCCGAAGTCGCGGCGGCGTTGAGGCACCAGTTTGATCTCCACGTGTATGCCGGCCTTCGCTCCCGGGGCGCCGTTGTGGAAGCGGAAGACTTCCTGGCAGGAACCACCCTGGAAACCAGCCTGCCGACGGTGCTCCGGGACCTCCGACAACGCCGCCGCTGCCCCTGAATGCCTTTCAGGGGATCTGGTTTCGCGTCCCCGTGGTCTTCACTGCCAATGGGAAGTCCCCCGTCCTTCGGCGCTACCCCACCCCGCGCCGCCCCAAAGTTCGCTGTAACCTTTTTGTCACCTCAAGTATCCTTTCCGGATGTCCGCGGAGCCCGAGCGTTCCCCGGCGCAACGTTCCCTGCATGAACAAGAACGAATCCCTGCTCCAGTTCTTCTCCGCCCAAAGTGCGGAAATCCACTACGGGCTTTTCCTCGTCAATTTTCTCCTCGCCGCCCTTCTGGCCCACCTGCTGGGTCGCGCCTATGCGCGGTTCGGGCGCGCGCTCTCCAATCGCGACATCTTCGGACGCAACTTCGTCGTCCTGACGATGACCACGATGCTCATCATCACCATCGTGAAGTCCTCCCTGGCCCTGTCCCTGGGCCTGGTCGGCGCGCTGTCCATCATCCGGTTCCGGGCGGCCATCAAGGAACCCGAGGAACTGAGCTATCTCTTCATTTGCATCGCCATCGGATTGGGACTCGGCGCCCAGCAGACCGTGATCACCCTCATCGCCTTTGCGGTGTTGATTGCCATCATTGCGCTCAGCCATGTGGTGCAGCAGCGGGAACCCGGCCCCAACCTCTACGTCACGCTGTCGAGTCCCCGCAAGGCCGGCGCTGGCCTGCCGGAATTGCTCGCCGGCCTTCAACAGCATGCGCGCGAAGTGAAGCTCCGCCGATTTGATGAGGGAGACGACCACCTGGAGGCCTCCTTCCAGGTGGCGTTTGCGGATGTCGGCCGGGTGGAATCCTGCCTGAAGCACTTCCGCACATCCCTCGGGGACACCCGGGTCCGCTTCGTGGACGAACGCGGAATCGGGAATTGAGGTCCCGGAGTCCGGAATGAGCGACGGGGAGGACAGCGAGTACCGGTTCGAACGGAAGTATCACATCCGCGAGGTTCCGACCTGGGAGGTGGAACATTGGGTGCGGCGCTGTCCCGCCCTGTTTTACGAGGTTTACGCCCCGCGCTACATCAACAACATCTACCTCGACAGTCCGGATCTCGTCTCCTACTTCGAGAACGTGGACGGCATGGCCGACCGCACCAAGATGCGGATCCGCTGGTATGGCCCCCTCTTCGGTACGGCGGCCCGGCCGGTGCTCGAGTTCAAGATCAAGCGCGGGTCGGTCGGCACCAAGGTGTCCCACCCTCTCAAGCCGATTTCCATCGCACCCGGACTTGGCGTCGACAGCGTCCGCAAGGTCCTGGATGACTCCGATCTTCCGGAGTCGGTGCGATTCCACCTCGACGGCCTTCATCCGGCCCTCATCAATCGATACCACCGGAAGTATTTCCTTTCCGCGGATGGGCGGTACCGGATCACCATCGACGATGAGTTGGAGTTCTTCAGGGTGCACCGCTTCGACAACCGGTTTCTCAGCCGACTCGAACTCACCGACAGCACCGTCATGGAGCTCAAATACTCGGGAGACATCGCGGACATTGATGATCGCATCACCAACTACTTCCCCTTCCGAGTCACCCGGATGTCCAAATACGTGACGGGCATCGACGGGGTCGAGGCTTGAACGCCCCTGCGCCGCCATGAAGCACGCCCCCACCCGCACGCTGACCCCCACCGGCTTCGGGCTGATCCTCGCGGGAGCACTGGGAGTGCTGTTGTTGGTGTTCCACCGGGACCTGCTCCACTCGATTCGAGCCCCGGCCCTGCTCATCACCGAAATCATGGCCGTCAATCATTCGTCCCTGGCCGATGCCGACGGCGAATACCCGGGGTGGGTCGAGATCCACAATCCCGGGGAGCGGCCTGTCAATCTGGCCGGATGGCACCTGACGGACAACTTTCGGGCGCCCCGCAAGTGGACGTTTCCGCCCCTGGAATTGGAGGCGGGCGGCTTCGTGACCGTGTTTGCATCCGGAAAGAACCGGACGAACCGCACCACCGATCTGCACACCAATTTCCGGTTGGATCCCAAGGGGGAATACCTTGCATTGATCGAGCCCGACGGACTGGGGGTGGCCCACGAGTATCTGCCCAAGTACCCGCCCATGGATGCCGATGTCTCCTTTGGTCTCCGAAGCACCCAGTTTGGGGCCGGGGGGCTCGCCGCCATGAGCCGGGGTCTGCGCCGGCATGCGTACTTCGTGGCGTCCACTCCCGGACGGACCAACGCGCAGGAGATGGCCGGCAGGGTTGCGGACACCCGGTTCAGCCACCAGCGCGGCACCTACTCCACCCCCCTGGAGGTGGTCATCACCACGGCAACCCCCGGGGCCGAGATTTTTTTCACCACGGATGGATCGACTCCCCGCCCGGATCACGGCATCCGATATGACTCCCCCATCACGATTCGTACGACGACCATTCTCCGGGCAGCGGCGTTCCTTCAGGATTACAAGCCGTCGGATGTGGATACCCAGACCTACCTGTTCCGGTCCGACGTTCCCGACCAAACGGGCGAAGGCTTTCCCAAGACGTGGGGCGTCCGGAATGAGGCCCCGGTTCCCGCAGACTACGAAATGGATCCGGAAACCATCCGCGATCCCGTCGTCCGGAAGCGCGTTGAGACCAGCCTCGCCTCTCTGCCCACCCTGTCTCTGGTCCTGGACCGTCAGGATCTCTTCGGGGCGGACACCGGCATCTACTCCAATCCATTGGAAACCGGGTCCGCGTGGGAGCGTCCCGCCTCCCTCGAGTGGTTGCCACTGGAGGGCGAAAACCCGATTCACGCCCGTTGTGGGGTGCGCATTCAGGGCGGTTGGAGCCGTCGTCCCGAGGAGAGTCCCAAACATTCCTTCCGACTCGAATTCCGCGAACGCTACGGGAATGCGTCCCTGAACCACCCCCTGCTGGGCCCCGCCGGTCCCTCCCGGATGAAGTCGCTCGTCCTGCGGGCCGGCTGCAACAACAGTTGGCTGCATTGGAGCGCCGAGGAGCGGAGACGCGGGGAACTGCTCCGGGATGAGTTTATGCGCGAATCCCTGCGAGCCCTCGGTCATTTGACGGCCCGCGGCACCTTTGCCCATGTCTATCTCGATGGCCTCTATTGGGGGATCTACAACCTGTGCGAGCGTCCCGACGCCGACTTTCTCGCCCAACACCTCGGTGGTTCCCCGGACGACTACGATTGTCGCAATGCCGGCAAGATCCTCTCAGGAACGGAGGAGGCCTGGACCCGGATTTTTGAACTCGCCAATCAGGGCCTTGAGGACCCTGAGCGTTACGGCGAATTTTCCCGGCGGGTGGACATAGACGGATTCTGCCGGTTCATGCTCGTCCAAATTTACGGGGGGACTTCGGACTGGGATGCCGCATCCAATTGGTACGCGGGCCGGCGGACCAGACCCCAGGGGAAATACGCGTTCTACCTGTGGGACTGCGAACGCAGTCTCGAGGCGGTCGACGCCAACATTCTGGCGGCCGATGACGACCAGTCGCCGACCCGCCTGTTCCAGGCTCTTCGAAGGAACCCCCGGTTCCGGGCCACGTTCGCCGAAATCGCCCGTCGCGAATTATCCGCCGGGGGCGCTCTTTCCCCGGAGGCAGCCGGACGCCGCTACGCCCGCCTCGCGGAAGTGCTGAAGCCGGCAATCGCCGCCGAATCCGCGCGCTGGGGGGACTATCGTCAGAGGGTTCATTCCTACCGGGAGGGACCCTACGAACGGTACACGGTCGAGGACCATTGGCAGCCGGAGGTGAACCGCCTCCTGGAGCGCTACTTCCCCGCGCGCACCGAGGTCGTCGCCCGACAGTTGCGGGACGCCGGGCTGCTCTAACTCCTCGCAGCGGCGGACGTTCGGGCCAAACCAGGATTGTTCCCCGCCGATCTTTGAGGGAATGTCATGGAACGCCGCGACCCTCATGAAACATGCCCAACCCATTCCCCGTCCCGTGGGGATTCCTCCCGCCCCCGGATCTGCGGTCCCGAACCTCCGAGCCCGGAAACCCTGGACGGCACTTCTCGCGGCGGTCTTCATCGCCCAGAGCGTCGTACGCGCGGTCGACCCCGCCGAAGCCGATCTTGGGACCGAGGGCTATGCGACATCGGGGGATGTCAGGATTCATTATGTGACGCAGGGCACCGGCCCGTTACTGGTGTTGATCCACGGTTTTCCGGACTACTGGTATTCCTGGCGGAACCAGATCCCCGCGCTTGCCCGGCACTTCCAGGTCGTGGCCATGGATCAACGGGGCTTCAACCTCAGCGGCCAGCCCACGGGGGTCTCCCAGTATTCCATGGATCTGCTCGTAGGCGATGTGGCCGCCGTGATCCGCCACTTCGGGAAGGCACGCGCGGGTGTCGTGGGGCATGATTGGGGGGGCGCAGTGGCCTGGCAGTTTGCGATGCGGCATCCGGAAATGACCGACCGGCTGGTGGTGCTCAATCTTCCCCACCCGGCCGGCTTTCTCCGGGAACTGGCAACCAACCCCCGCCAGCAAAGCAACAGCGCGTATGCACGGCACTTTCAACAGCCGGATGCCGCCGCCAGCCTCTCCGCCGAACAACTCGCATCGTGGCTGCCGGACACCGGAAGCCGCTCCAACTATGTGGCCGCATTTCGGCGCTCGTCCCTTGAGGGCATGCTCAACTTCTACAAGGCGAACTATCCCCGGGAACCCTACACACTACCCACGCAACCCTTCCCGAAAGTCCAGTGCCCGGTGCTGCTCTTCCACGGACTGAAGGACACGGCACTCCTGTCCGATGCCCTCAGCGGCACGTGGAACTGGGTGGACCGGGATCTCACGCTCGTCACGATCCCCGACGCTTCCCATTGGGTGCATCTCGATGCACCGGACCGGGTGACCCGAACCCTCCTGTGTTGGTTGACTTCCCAGTGATCCCCCGGAGTCAGACACCCACCCCTGAATCCTACAGACCCTGATCGTTTCCTCACCCCACCTTTCGTCTCGCCCGGAGCCCCCTCCACGGAATTCCTCCCATGCCCCACCTGGAAAGCAACCCAAGTTCTCCACGTTCCCTTCTCCTCACGAAACGCCCCGCGGGACGACTCATCCTTGCCCTCGCGATGGTGATGACACTCCGGTTCGCGAGTTCCGGCGTCCGCGCGGACAACGACCTTGTGGTCATCGATCACCAGGGAGACCGGGTCATTGCTGATTTTGAAGGACCGGACTATGGCCGATGGACCGCCACCGGTGACGCATTTGGCAGCGGCCCCGCCCGCGGTGCACTGCCCGGACAAATGGCCGTGGACGGCTTTCAGGGGAAGGGTCTCGTCAACTCCTTCCTGAATGGGGATGGATCGACCGGCACCCTGACGTCCCCGGAATTCCGGATCGAGCGCCCGTACATCGCCTTCCTCATCGGCGGCGGTCGGATCCCCGGGAAGACCGCACTCAGGCTGCTGGTGGAGGACTCGGTGGTGCGGGAGGCTTCGGGGACCAACACCCAACCGGGCGGGACCGAAACCCTCAGTCCCGAGTTTTGGGACGTCTCCGACCTCCAGGGAAGGACGGCAAGAATCCAGATCGTGGACCAGGCGACCGGAGGCTGGGGCCACATCAATGTGGACCAGATCGTCCAATCGGATCGGAAACCCGCGGGTCCCACCCTCAACGCCACCCGGGCGTTTCAGGTCAAGGACCGCTACCTCCTCCTGCCCATCCGCAACGGAGCTCCGAAACGCGTCGTCACCCTGCTGGTAAATGGGTCGCCGGTCGTGAGGAATGACGTCGAGTTGGCGGACGGAGCCCCGGACTGGTGGGCTCCCATGGATGTCGGGGCGTTCAAGAATGGGAGCGTCACGCTGCAGGTGGATCGACTGCCGGCCGGCTCGACCGCGCTGGACGGCATCCAATCCAGCGAAGCCTATCCCGACGCCGGGGGACTCTACCGCGAACCCTTGCGCGGCCAGTTTCATTTCTCACCCCGCCGGGGCTGGAACAACGACCCGAACGGCCTGGTCTTCTTCAACGGCGAATACCACCTCTTCTTCCAGCACAATCCCTATGGATGGGGCTGGGGCAACATGCACTGGGGCCACGCCGTCAGTCGTGACCTTGTCCACTGGGAGGAGCTCGGGGACGTTCTCGCCCCCGATCCCCTGGGACCCATGTTCAGCGGCAGCGCCGTCGTGGATCTTCAGAATACCAGCGGCCTGGGTTCCAAGGAACATCCGCCGCTCGTGTTGATCTACACGGCGGCGGGGGACCCGACCGTTCAGTGCCTTGCGTCCAGCACCGAGGGTCGCCGGTTCACCAAGTACTCCGGAAATCCCGTCCTGCGCCAGGTCACGAGCGGCAACCGCGACCCCAAGGTCTTCTGGCACGCGCCGACCCAACGGTGGGTGATGCCGCTCTACGTCGAAACCAACAAGGTCCACACCATCCAATTCTTCGGCTCCCCGAACCTCAAGGACTGGACCTTCCTCAGCCGCACCGACGGTTACTATGAATGCCCGGACTTCTTTGAACTGCCGGTGGCCGGTTCCGAAGGAACAAGGAAGTGGGTTCTGACCGCTGCCAGCAGCGAGTATCAGGTGGGCACCTTCGACGGAACCCGATTCACCCCGGAGACTCCAAAACTCCCCGGGCACCGCGGGCGCGGGTTCTACGCCGCCCAAACCTTCAGTGATCTTCCCGCCTCGGACGGACGGCGCATCCAGATCGGATGGTTCCAAACCGAGACCAAGGGAATGCCCTTCAACCAGTCCATGACCGTGCCGCTCGAACTTCGCCTGGCCGCGACCGCGGAAGGTCCGCGGCTCACCTGGACGCCGGTGCGGGAATTGGAAGCCCTTCGCAAGTCCCCGCGATCCTTCGGCGCAATCCAGGTGGCACCGGGCAACCCAAATCCGCTTGCCGGAGTAAACGCCGAACTCGTGGAACTCAGGGCCGATTTTGAGCCCGGTGCGAACACCGAAACCATTTTCACCATCCGGGGCGCCCGGATCACCTACCACGCCGGGACCCAGGAACTCGCCGTGCAGGGACTCCGGGCTCCCGCTCCGCTTCAGAACGGCCATCAGCGCCTCATCGTGTTCTGCGACCGCACCGGACTTGAAATCTTCGCGAGTGACGGACTCACCTACATTCCCGTCCCCTTTCAACCCGCTTCGGCGGATCAATCCCTGGCCATTGAATGCCTCGGGGGCACCTCGAAGTTCGGATCGCTCGACGTTTTCGAACTGCGCTCCGCGTGGCCCGAACCCTGAGCGTTCGATCACCCCGTCCGCGGTCACTCCCCACGGTAGGTCCAGACTCCCGGCAGGACCGGCCCCAGTACGATCCTCAGTCCCAAATTCTGCCAGAACGTGGTCCTCCACCCTGCGATCCGGGCCGGGGATCCCTGCCCCCGGAGGTCCGTGTCATTCCAGTTTCCGGACCGATAGATCGACATGGTGGACCACGGCGCGGGGGCCGCATTCGTGAAGGATTCTCCC
>JAEUHD010000120.1 GCA_016793645.1 Verrucomicrobiales bacterium | reverse complement strand
GTTGGCCGTGCACTTGATCGGCGGGACGTCATTCATGCACCACGCCAGTTTGTCCACGGTGTGGATGCACTGCTCGACGAGGCCGTCGCCGGAGAGCCAGGAGAAATTCATCCAGTTGCGGATCTGCCACTCCAGGTCCGTGACCCCGGGCTTGCGGGTATCGGCCGCGGGCATCGGCTTGACGGGTCCGGTGAGGTAGGTGCCATACACCGCACGAACCTCGCCGATGGCGCCTTCGCGGATCTTCTCGTAAAGCGCGCGGCGCGGCAGGTCGCTGCGCCAGCAGAATCCGCAGACCAGGTTCAACTTCTTCTCCTTGGCCATCTTCACGGACTCCATCACGTGCCGGATCCCGACAGGATCGGTCGCCATGGGCTTCTCGCAGAAGATCTGTTTGCCCTTCTCCACCGCGTACCGGAGATGGGTCGGACGGAATCCCGGAGGCGACGCGAGGAGAATGACGTCCACTCCGGAGTCGATGACCTTCTGGTAGGCATCGAGGCCAATGAACTGGGTTTCCGGAGTGACGGCCACCCGGTTGCCGAACTGCTCCTTGAGTCCCTTCACGGCGCCCTCGGCCTGTCCGGCGAACACATCGCCCACGGCGGTCAGCACGCAGTTCTTGTCGGCGGTGAGGGCATTGCCGGCGGCACCGGTTCCGCGGCCGCCGCAGCCGACGAGGCCGATCTTCAGCGTGTCGGTGTTGGCGGCGAAGGCGGATTCACGAAGGATGATTCCCGGTGCGGCCAGGGCCACAGCGGCCGCTGTGGAGGAAGTCCGGAGGAAATCACGGCGGGTGGGAGCGGGGGAAGTGTTCATGGCGGAGTCTCGACGCACGGGAACGTCCCGCATTCGACCCAATTGGGTCAAGCGATGAGGGCAGCTCGACGAGAGAGATCTTCCAAGGTGGAGCCGCGCTGCCGCGCGGTTCTGGAATCCGTCCGCGGCAGAGCCGCCGCGGACCGCAGGGCGTACCCAGGGGCGCAGGAGCGAATTTCGCGACGAAGACTCTACGGGCGCAGGTCCTCCGCATTGCGATGCGTCGGAGGAGTCACCCGCGGGCGGCAGCCCGCAGCCACCGACGACCAGCCTGATCACCATCCCGCGGCGGAACCTTCGCCGCGGGGATCGGCAGATCCCCGAAATCCGCTGCCCGCCGGCCCCACGCCCACCGCCTGCGCGGCACCCAGGGATCGATCGACCACGACGACGTGGCCCCGCTTCCGGAGTTCCGCCACCACGGCATCGCCCCACGCCGCCTCGACGTGCAGTTCGTCCGGACGCCACTGGTGGTGGAATCGCGGACCCGCCAGGGCCGTCCGGGGGTCCTGTCCGAAATCAATCGTGCGAAGAATTGCCAGGACCGTCTGGGTGATGATGGTGGGTCCGCCCGCCGCACCGACGGAAAGCACTGGACGTCCATCCCGCAGCAGGATTGTGGGACTCATGCTCGACAGCGGGCGCTTCCCCGCCTCCACCGCGTTGGCCTCGGCACCGACGAGTCCGAAGCTGTTGGGCACACCCGCCTGGACGGAGAAATCATCCATGTGGTTGTTCAGCAGGATGCCGGTTCCAGGAATGACCACCTTGCTTCCGAAACTGGTGTTCAGCGAGGCGGTGCAGGCGACCCAATTCCCCTCGGCGTCCGCCGTCGAGAAGTGCGTGGTATGCCGTCCGACCTCCCGCGGAAACGTATCGGTGGCCGCGCGGGGAGGCGTTCCAGCCCCGGACACCGGGGTCGTCCGGTCCCGTTGGATGCCCCGCGCCAGTTCCGTCGCGTAGCCCTTGTCGATCAGTCCCCGCGGCACGGGCGTGAAGTCCGGGTCCCCCAGCCAGCGCGCGCGATCCGCAAAGGCGAGCTTCATCGCCTCGGTCACCATGTGGACAAACTCCGGCGACCGGTCCCCCAGCGCCTTCATGTCGAAATTCTCCAGGATGTTGAGGATTTCCAGCACATGAACCCCGCCGGAACTGGGTGGCGGAAAGCTGATGATCTCCCACCCCCGATACGTTCCGCGGACCGGTTCGCGGACCCGGATGCGGTATCCGGCAAAGTCGGCGGCGGTGAGGATGCCGCCGTGGGACTGCATCCAGGACGCCGTCGCCGCCGCAAAGGGACCGCGGTAGAACCAGTCCACTCCCGCCTCCGCCATGGCGCGATAGGAAGCCCCGAGGTCGGTCTGGACCAGGCGCTCGCCCGCGCGCCACGGAGTGCCGTCCGCTCGGAGAAAAATGGTCCGGGACGCCGGGAACCGGGCCAACTCCGGCCGGGTCGCATCCAGCCGCGACGCATAATGCCGGTCCAGGGCAAATCCGCTGGAGGCCACGCGTGCCGCCGCCTCCAGCAGCCGGCTCAGGGGGAGCTTCCCGAAGTTGGTGCTCGCGTACGCCAGCAGGGCGGGCTCGCCCGGGACGCCGACGGCAAGGGCACCATCGACACTCAGGGCCGGATCCGCCTTCCCCTCCCGCAGAAACATGTCCCGGGTCGCCGCTGCCGGCGCGGTTTCCCGTCCGTCCAATGCCAGCAACCGGCCATCAGCGAGACGCAGGGTCATGAAGCAGCCGCCGCCAATCCCGGAGTTGTGGCCGTCCACCACCCCCAACGTGAGCGCGCAGGCGATGGCGGCATCCACGGCATTTCCTCCGGCCTTCAAGGCGTCCAGTCCCGCCTGCGTCGCCACCGGTTGCACCGTCGCCACCATTCCCCGCCGTGCCTCGGGTATCTCCTCAGCCCCACCCCGCCCCGCCCACAGCACGAGCAACACCCCCAGAACCCCCCAGGAACTTTTCACCCGCTCAGACTACCGAAAAAGCGCGTTGACCACCGCCAGAAGATACGTATCGTCGCATCAAGATACGTTAATACGTTCTCTTCAAAGTCTGCATTCCAAACCATTGTCCATGAGCAAACGCTTCATCTTCTCCTCTGAATCCGTCGGCGAGGGTCATCCTGACAAGGTGGCCGATACGATTTCCGATGCCGTCCTCGACACCTGCCTGACGCAGGACAAGTACAGCCGGGTCGCCTGCGAGACGTACGTGAAGTCGAACGTCGTCGTGGTCGGCGGCGAGATCACCACCAAGGCGAGCTTTGACTACGTGCAGATCGCCCGCGACGCGATCCGGGGGATCGGCTACGTGAACGACGACGACGTCTTCCACGCCGACAAGGTGTTCGTGAACCTGCTCATCACCCAGCAGTCCCCCGACATCGCCCAGGGCGTCGACGCCAAGGCGGCGAAGGGCAAGAAGAAGGCGGAACAGGGCGCCGGCGACCAGGGCCTGATGTTCGGATACGCCTGCAACGAGACCGAGGAGCTGATGCCGAGCCCGATCATGTTCGCGCACCGGCTCGGACGGAAGCTCACCGCCATCCGCAAGGCCGGAAAGCTCGCCCCGTGGCTGCGTCCGGACGCCAAGTCCCAGGTGTCCGTCGTGTACGAAGACGACCAGCCGGTGGCCATTTCCAACGTCGTCATCTCCACCCAGCATGCCGCGGGTGTCGCGCACTCCCTGATCGAGGAGTTCTGCATTGAGGAGGTCATCAAGAAGGTCCTGCCCAAGCGGCTCCTGACCCCCAAGACGCAGTTCCTCATCAATCCGACCGGCAACTTCGTGGTTGGCGGACCGCAGGGCGACACCGGGCTGACCGGACGCAAGATCATCGTGGACAGCTACGGTGGCTGGGGCCGTCACGGCGGCGGCGCGTTCTCCGGCAAGGATCCGAGCAAGGTGGACCGCAGCGCCGCCTACATGGGACGCTACGTGGCGAAGAACATCGTGGCTGCGGGCCTGGCGAACCACGCCGAGATCCAGTTCGCCTACGCGATCGGATATCCCGATCCCGTCAGCGTGTACGTGAACACCTTCGGCACCGCGCAGGGTGGTCTCACCGACCAGGCGATCACCGATGCCGTCCAGAAGGTCTTCAGCTTCAAGCCGGCCGACATCGTCAAGCAGCTCAACCTGCTCCGTCCGATCTATTCCAAGACCACCAACTACGGTCACTTCGGCAAGGAAGACGCCGATCTCCCGTGGGAAAAGACCGACAAGGTCGCCGCGCTGAAGAAGGCGGTCCGCTGACAAGTT
>JAEUHD010000116.1 GCA_016793645.1 Verrucomicrobiales bacterium | reverse complement strand
GTTGGCCTCGCGTTCCTCACCGGACAGTATGTCCCCATACAGCCCGGCTCGGAATCGCTTCGGCCGCCTTGCCAGATGGGCTTTCGCTGCGCCTCGCGACGAAAGGCTGTGAAATATCCGGGCTAGCCGCGAATGAAACGCCGCGCTGAATTTTATGTGCGTGTGGGGTTGTTGGAGCGTGGGGTCCACCGGGGATCGGGAGAGCGCCTCCTTCCGTCGTCGGCTACGGGTAGCCGCGGAGGGGACGACGGATCCCATCAATCCTCGTCTTCGGGCGAAATTTTCTTGCCGGATCCGGGGGCGGGGTGGTTCCTAGGGACAGTTCCTTGAAGCGCCGGCTTCGATTGAAGTCGGCCTTGTTTCAAACACAGCCGGAAGTGCGGGAATCCCGTGAGAATCGGGAACGGTAGCGCCACGGTATCGGGTTACGAACCTCCACGCGGAGCGCAGGCGCCGCGGGAAGCCACTGGATGAAGATCCGGGAAGGCGGAGGCGAGGATGGAAGCCCGGAGTCCGGATATCGCGCCAGCTGTGCTCGTCGGTTTCGACCCCCATTGGGGCGGAACACTTCGCCGCCAAGCGAAGGATGAGGCCAGCCCGGCGCCGTTTGTCTGCGGTTCCGGAGCCCCAGAGTGTCTGGACGCCTTCATTCTCGGTTCGCGGGAGGGGAGGCGTCTTTTGTTTTTTCCCGGGTCCGGTGGCTTCCCGCCGTACGGAGCCCCGGGGAGCGGAATGCGTCGCACCTTCCCGCACTGGTCTCGTGACAACACCACCCGCGTCGCGCCCTGGAACGGCGTGACGCGTCGAGTCCGTTGAGACCACATCATGAATCGCAGCTCCGTTTCCCGTTCAACCCTGGGCATCACCTCCGGTGCCCTGCTCGCCCTCTCCGTGGCCCACGCCCAGCACGCGTCGAGCCTCGTCAACTACGTCCAGGGCACCGGTGCCTCGGCCGGGTACGATGATCCCACGTCCGCATTGGGGGAACCCAGCCGGGTGACCTCGGGCCCATTTGGCGGTCCGGTGGATCCATTTGCCCCCGCCTATCAGAAGCAACAGCTCGTGAGCATCGGAGCGGGCGGTTCGCTGACCGTCGGCTTTGCGGATCCGATCCGGAATGACCCGGCGAATCCGTTCGGGATCGACTTCCTTGTGTTCGCCAACAGCGGTTTTGCGGTTACCAACGCCTACGACGAGAATTTCAATCCGATCGGCACCCCGGCCACCGACGGATCCCTGTTCGGGGGCGGGGCGACGACCCGGGTTTCGGTGAGCACGGACGGCCTCGCCTTCTTCACCCTCAGCCCCGGGTTGTCGCCCGCATTGGACGCCCTGTTCCCCACCGATGGCTCGGGCGATTTCTCGAAGCCGGTGAATCCCGGACTCAAGACGTCTGATTTTGCCGGCCTCACCCTGGAGGGCATCCGCGCGCTCTACGCGGGCAGCGGAGGAGGAACCGGTTTTGACTTGTCCTGGGCGCGCGACGCCGCGGGAGCACCCATTCCTGTCGACCACATCCGGTTCATCCGTGTGGAGGTCACCGCGGGCAAGGCGGATATTGATGGTTTCAGCGTGGTGCATGCGGTGCCCGAACCGGCGACGTGGGCGATGCTGACGCTGGGGCTTGGGGCGACGGCGTGCGGCACCCGTTCCATGCGAAACCGCAATCCTCATTCCCGACGCCCATGAACCCCTCCCCTCCGAGCTGCGACGGGAAGCAGTGCCCGCTTTGCGGCGGGCCCAACGCCTGCCAGATGTGCACCAGCGATGTTTACAAGGGGTCCTGCTGGTGCCGCCACCATGCCTTCCCCGAGGAACTGCTTTCCCGGGTGCCGGCGGACCTTCGGAACCGCGTCTGCGTCTGCCGGGGATGCGTGGAGGCGGCGTGGCGCGCGCGCCCGGCTCCCCGGCCGACGCCCGGGGAAGTCTATGTGGATGCCGTCACGGGTCTCCAGGTGTTCACGGCGGACTACCTGCGCCGCCGCGGTTACTGTTGCGGATCGGGGTGCCGCCATTGTCCCTGGGATCCCGAAATCCACCATCTGCCGTCATCGCCTCCGGCCCGGTTGGCGTCGGCGGTTGCCATGGGATTCCTGCTGGCGTGGCTCGTCCTCGCGGGGCCCGGGGAGCTGAGGGCCGGGGTGTTCACCGAGGAATTTGGGTCGGATCCGGCGAATGCGGGCTGGCACGGTGAAGGAGCACCGGAATTGTTCCGATGGTCTGCCGAACGGAAGGCCTTGGAAGTGACCTGGGATTCCTCCAAGCCCCACGGATTCTTTGCGCATCCGCTGGGCGTTACCCTGGGAAGGCAGGACGCGTTTTCGTTCGGCTTCGATCTTGTGCTCACGGATGCCATCGGCGGCGTGCATCCCCCGAGGACGGGCGCCATGCAGATCGCCTTCGGCCTGCTCGATCTGGGTCGGGCCCTGCGCGAGCACTATCCGCGCGCGGCGGGGCGGGCGTTTGATCTGGTGGAGTTCAATTGGTTTCCCCAGGGGGAGTTTCCGGGGTTTGGTGTGGTGGATCCCACCGTGTCGCCGGCGGTCTTTGCCAGCTCCGGTCGCGTCGCGGCCAGTTTCACGTTTCCGGTCGAGCTTGCGGCCGGTGCCACCCACCGGATTCGCTGCGAGTACCTGCCGGGGGAGCGCCGTCTCGTCACGCGCCTCGTCACCCAGGGAACCGAGGTGGAGATTCGCGAGGTGATTCTGGCGGAGGATTTCGGGGACTTCTCCCTGGACTCCTTCGCCGTGATCAATTGGAACGAGGCGGATGGACTGTACGATTCGCTGCTCGCCCATGGGGTGGTGGACAACATCACCTGGGAGGTTCCGGCACCGCCGATCGATCGAATCACCCTGGTCGGCCCCGGCCAGGTGTCCTTCGTCAGCCGACCTGGATGGCATTACCGGCTGCAGGCCACCGGTGACTTCGTGGAATGGTCCCCGCTCACCGGGGTGTCAGGCACCGGGACGGAGATGGAACTGGTGGATCCGCGGGACGCCGTCTTCCAAACCCAATTCTACCGCGTGGAGGCTCGACCCGAATGAGGCTCCGCTTGGAATTGGAGCGTCGGCGCTCCGCGCAGTCCGGGGCATTTACCCTGGTGGAATTGCTCGTGGTGCTCGCCGTGGTGGCCCTGTTGGCGGGAATCCTCCTTCCGTCGGTGGCGAAGGCCAGGACCCTGTCCCATACGGCGCGCTGCACTTCGAACCTGCATCAATTCGGCCTCGCGGCGCAGATGTATTGGGACGACCACGGGGGGCGGGCTTTCAGTGAACGGACGGTTCGGACGAATGGGGGCTGGAAATACTGGTTTGGCTGGCTTCAGGACGGCGCGGAAGGGGAGCGAGCGTTTGATCCGGCAGCGGGCGCACTTTGGGCCTATCTGCCCTCCCGGGCCGTGGACACCTGTCCCGCCCTCAACCGCTGTCCGGCGCGTTTCAAGTCCAAGGCGCGGGGCGCAGCCTTTGGATATGCCTACAACCTGCTGGTCGGTCCCCGGGGGGCTCCCGGCATCCTTCCGTTGCAGGTCGCCCGGCCTTCGCGGCTCGCCATCTTCACGGACGGCGGCCAGGTCAACGACTTCCTGTCCCCCGCCTCGGCGGAGCACCCGATGTTGGAGGAGTTTTATTACTTCGATACCAATGCGCTGAGCGCGACCGTCCACTTCCGGCATGGCGGTCGTGCACAGGTTGCATCCGCGGACGGTCATGTTGCCGCCGAGGGGCCCCGGGAAGGGTCCATGGATCTTCGGATTCCGGGGGAGGTGGTTGGTCGCCTTCCGGACGGCCGCGTGGCGCCATGACCCGGGGTCAGGGGTAGGGGTACTCCTGTGCGTGGGCTTCCGCCTCGGGATTTCCGACGCGAAGCCACGGGGACGAGATCTCCGACTTGCGGGGACGGTTCCAGGCCTGTCCCGAGGGCTCGGACTGGCGTCCGACCAGAAACACCGCGAGAAGAAGGCACCCGAGCGGGGAAGGGTTCATGGGGACTGGAGTGAGGCCAGGACGGCGGGATCCCGGACATCCACCCAGCGTCCCTCGATCCGCAATCCGGCGAGGGTCAACCCGGCGGCCAGCATGTCCGAAAGTGCGTCGGTCAATTCATACTCACCCCGTGGGGATTTCTTCAACCGTGCGGTGAATTCAAACAGCGAGGGGCGGAACAGATAGATGCCGGCGTTGTACCACGCCGGTTGGCCAGGCTTGAGCCAGCCGGTGGTGCGGAGTTCCTCCAGTTGCGCGGGGCTGGGCTTTTCCACCAGTCGGGTGAGGCGGAACTGGTCGTCGAAGAAGTTCAATCCCCCCTTGGTGACATCCTCGCCCTCGGTGACGGTGATCAATCCGGCGAAGTCGCCCTCGGCCCAGCGTTGTCGCATGCGCTGATAGGTCTCGGGGCGAACGAGGATGTCGCCATAGGTCAGCAGGAATTCCGAATCTCCGAGGAACTCCCGTGCGTATCCGGGCGCCCGCCCCGTGCCGTCCTGGATTTCCTGTCGTGCGTAGGTGATGTCGGCGCCCCAGCGCGATCCGTCGCCGAAGTGCGACTCGATCACCTCCGCCCGCCATCCCGTGATGATGCACACCTCGCGGATGTCTGCGGCGAGCAATCCCTCGAGGATGTGCTCCAGGATGGGCCGACCCTGGACCCGGAGCATGGGCTTGGGGATTTCCTGGGTCAGGTCACCCATCCGGGTTCCCTTGCCGGCGGCGAGAATGACGGCTTTCACGGAGGGGGTAGGGAAGCGCGATAGCGGGGCGGGGCTTCGGTTGTGGTCATGGATTGGCGCGGAATCTCGCCCTGGATGTTCGTCTCCAAAAAACGGCCATAATGGGATACTGGCCGCCGGCGAGGCCCGGCCAGCGATACGGCCAAGTGTCGAAGTTGGCTCAGCTTTAAGAGCCTGCGTCCGACGGCTTCGGGACTCATGTCAGGAGAGATCATCGGGGGTTTCCATCCGCTCGACGTCCACCAGATCCTGTGGCCGTCCCGCTTGGCGTTTCATCGCCTTTAGTGCCTCTCGGCTGACCACCCGAATGGGTCCCCATGGGGTGGATTGGTCCACCCGCGAGTCCCATGCGGCCCGGGTAGCCGGGCTGACCAGCATCAGGTCCAGGAGAAGGTAATCCTCCCCGGCAGGCGCGACCTTGAGGACCCGGGCGAGTTTTGCACCCGAGCGGAACTCGATTTCTGTTCCGCGCAGGCGGAACCCGCAGGTTGCCGCAACCTGCCGTGCTTGAGTCAACGATTCCGGCGCGATCAGGATATCGATGTCTTCCGTCGCCCGGATAAATCCGTGCACCGCCATCGCAAACCCTCCACAAACCGCGTAATCGAGTCCCTCCTCACGGAAGGCGCGAATCAAGGCGAGGAACTCTTGGAGAATGTCGAACACGGCTGCTACGCCCCATACTTGTCGAACATCCTGGCGTTCGCCTGCAGGAGGCGCATGAGATACTTGGCCTCGAAGATCCCGAGGCTTCCGGAGTTGGCCCCCGTCTCGGTGAAGCGCTGCAGTTTGTCGGAACCGCTGATCTCGGAGTGCAGCAGGACCGGTTGCGGGTGCCAGGAATGTCCCTTCACCGCGCAAGGCGTGGAATGGTCTCCGGTGATGGCCAGCACGTCGGGCTTGCGCGCGAGCAGGATCGGAAGCGCCGCATCGAAGTCCTCAATGGCCTTCACCTTGGCCGCGAAATTGCCGTCCTCACCCGCCTTGTCGGTGTACTTGTAGTGGATGAAGAAATAGTCGTAGTTGTCGTATTCCTTCACATAACGCTCGAACTGCTGGGCGATGGTTTCGGGACCCTCGATCTTGGTCATGCCGACGAGTTGGCTGAGTCCCTTGTACATCGGGTACACGGCCAGCGCCGCCGCCTTCAATCCGTAGCGCTGCTCGAACGTCGGAATGTCCGGCTGGTGGGCCACGCCGCGCATCAGGAATCCGTTGGCCGGTCGCTCCTTGGCGAGCAGGGGCAGGGCAGCCTTGTAGAAATCGGCGATCAACTTCGCCATCTTGACCTGTCCGGCGTTGGACGAATCGACGGGGGTGGCGGTCGCGATGGGAAGTCCCTCGCGGTTCGGATCGGTGTCGGTCAGCGGGCCCTGGAGTCCGGCGCCGCGGAAGACCACCACGAACCGGTGTTCCTTGCCCGGATAGATCATCACCTGGGTCGTCCCGATCTTCTTGATCTTGGCGGACAGGATCCCGCAGAGGCGTTCACAGACCTCGGTGGCAATGCGACCGGCGCGGCGGTCGGTGACCTTCCCGTCGGGTCCGAGGGTGCAGAAGTTGGCCCGCGCGGCGACGTCCCCGTTCTTCAACTCAATGCCGAGCCCCAGGGTCTCGATCACCCCGCGGCCGACCTCCCATTCAATGGGGTCGTATCCGAAGAGCGCGAGGTGGCCGGGTCCGGAACCCGGGGTGATTCCCGGGGCGGCCGGGATCATGCGGCCCTGGGCGCACCCCTGGGCCACGAGAC
>JAEUHD010000110.1 GCA_016793645.1 Verrucomicrobiales bacterium | reverse complement strand
GGAAGGGACCGCGTTGAATAAAATTGATACCGTCCGGCACGCCGGACGGTTGAAATTGCGTGCCTACGGCGGAAACTGTTTCCCATGGGCCCCAAGTCCTCGCATCGCTCCGCCATCCCCGGGTGGATCCTTCTTTGGATCGGCACCCTGGTAACCGCGGGATCGATTTCGGCCGCGGAACCCGCTCGCCCCGCCACGCTCGCCTTCAACCGCGACATCCGCCCAATCCTCTCCGATCACTGTTTCGCCTGCCACGGAACGGATGCCCGCAAGCGCAAGGCCGGACTCCGACTCGACCTGGCGGAAGGTGCCTACACCACCAACAAGCATGGGATCCCAGCCATCCGGCCCGGAAGCCTTTCCGGATCGGAACTCTGGAAACGAATCACCACCGAGGATCCCGAGGAAGTCATGCCACCGCCGGACACCCACAAGCCCTTGTCCGCGGAACAAAGGGATCTTCTCCGTCGCTGGATCGAACAGGGCGCACCCTACCAGCGGCACTGGTCCTTTGAACCCCTGGCCACGCCCCCGGTTCCCGCTTCCGTCGCCGGGTCGGCCACTCCGGACGAGAATCCGATCGACCGGTTCATCCGGAGCCGACTCTCCCAGGAGGGCCTGTCTCCGGCGCCGGAAGCCGACCGATCAACCCTGATCCGGCGCCTGAGCTTTGACCTGCGCGGACTCCCTCCCACGCCGGCCGAAGTGGACGCCTTTCTCGCCGACACCCGTCCGGGAGCCTATCGGCGCCTCGTGGACCAGTTTCTGGCCTCCCCGGCCTATGGCGAGGAGATGGCCCGCCACTGGCTCGACGTCGCCCGATACGGCGACACCCACGGACTTCACCTCGACAACGAGCGCTCCATGTGGCCTTACCGCGACTGGGTGGTCGGTGCCTTCAACCGCAACCTGCCTTTCGACGAGTTCACGATCGAGCAGATCGCCGGCGATCTGCTGCCTTCGCCCACGCCGGACCAGTTGACCGCCACCGGATTCAGCCGCTGCAACGTCACCACGGGCGAAGGCGGTGCCATTGATGCCGAGTTCCTCTTCCGATACGCGGTGGACCGCACGGCGACCGTGGCGGAAACCTGGCTGGGTCTGACCGCCGGCTGCGCGGTCTGCCACGACCATAAATTCGATCCGCTCTCGACCCGGGAATTCTACTCGCTCTACGCCTTCTTCTACAGCGCCGCCGATCCCGCCATGGACGGCAATACGCTGCTCACCGCCCCGACGGTTCGCCTGCCGAAGATGGAGGACACGCGGCGACTGGCCGACTTCGACGTGGAAATCAGCTCCGCGGAGGACCGGGTCCGAGAGGCCCTCGCCGCGGTTTCTTATACGGATCCCGCCACCCTCACTCCGCCACCTCCCGTCCGGGAAGTGGAGACCGTCTGGTTGGACGACGACTTCCCCACCGGCGCCAAGGTGACGGCGTCGGGCGCGCCCACCCGCTGGACGGAATCCGGTTCCGGGCCCGTGTTTTCCGGACGGCGCGCCTTGCATCGCAAGGACGGCGGCATCGCCCAGGATTTCTACGACTCCGGCGCCGCCCCGCTGGAAATTCCCCAAGGCGCCACGATCTTCGCCCACGTGTACGTGGACCCGGCGGATCCGCCGAAAACCATCATGCTCCAATACAACAAGGATGGCTGGGAACACCGAGCCATCTGGGGTGACCCCGACGCCATAGGATGGGGCGAAAAGGACAAACCCAGCCGCGCACGGATCGGAGACCTGCCCAAGGCCGGCGAATGGGTACGCCTGGAGTTTCCGGCGGAACGGGTGGGTCTCAAGCCCGGCGACAAGGTCACCGGACTCGCCTTCACCCAGTACGGCGGCACGGTTTCCTGGGACAAGGCGGGAGTCCTCGGCCGAATCGATCCCGCCCACGACCCGCTGTATTCGCTGCGCGTCTGGCAGGAACAGCGCGAAGGAAAGTCCCCGGACGGCCTGCCCGATGCCCTGAAGTCCATCTTCAAGAACACCACTCCGGCACAGCGGAGCGCCTCCGACGCCCAGGCCTTGCGCGACTATTACCTCTCCAACGTCTGCCTCAGCACGCGACCAACCTTCGAGCCGCTGGTGTCGACCGTCGCCCGACTTCGGCGCGAACGATCTGACTTCGAGAATGCCATTACCGCCACCTTCGTGTTCCGCGACCTCGACAAACCCCGGGACGCGTTCGTGATGATGCGGGGGCAGTACGACAAGCCGGGCGACAAGGTCGTTCCCGCCATGCCCGCCGCCCTTTCCGCTCCCCAGGGGCGCATTTCCGGAAACTCCGATTCCGCGCCTCGCCTCAATCGCCTCGACCTCGCCCGCTGGCTCGTCAGTTCCGATCAACCGCTGACGGCGCGGGTGACGGTGAACCGCTTCTGGAGCCAGTTTTTCGGGACGGGCATCGTCCGCACGACGTCCGATTTCGGATCCCAGGGTGAACCCCCGGTGCACCCCGAACTCCTCGACTGGCTTGCCAACACCTTCCGCGAATCCGGATGGGACGTGAAGTGGCTGGTGCGGGAAATGGTCACCTCCGCGACGTACCGACAATCCTCCCGCGTCACTCGCGAACTCGTGCAGCGCGATCCGGAGAACCGTCTGCTCGCGCGAGGGCCGCGATTCCGGTTGGGCGCGGAACAGATCCGGGACAACGCGCTGTTCGCGGGCGGACTCATGGACTCCAGGCTCGGAGGCAAGGGTGTGAAACCCTACCAGCCTCCCAACATCTGGGAACCCGTCGGCTTCGTCGGGTCCAATACCCGCGAGTACAAACAGGACACCGGATCCGCACTCTACCGGCGCAGTCTCTACACCTTCTTCAAGCGCACCGCCCCGGCTCCCTTCATGACGACCTTTGACGCCCCCAATCGGGAACAGGGATGCACCCGCCGCGAACGCAGCAATACGCCGCTTCAGGCGCTCCAATTGCTGAATGACATCCAGCACTTCGAAGCCGCACGGGGCCTCGCCACCCGGATGCTGACCGAGGGCGGTCGCACACCCGCTGAACGGATCACCTTCGCCTACCGCACCCTGCTCTCGCGTCCGCCGACACCGGACGAACTGGCCGTGGTCACCGCGGCCCTGGAGCGCCATCGCGCCCGCTATGCAGCCGATCCCGCATCCGCGAGAAAAGCCGTCACCTTCGGCGAATCCCGTGCCCCGCAGGACCTTCCCGAAGCCGAACTCGCCGCTTACACCCTGGCCGCCAATCTGCTTCTCAACCTCGACGAGACCGTCACGAGAAACTAAGTACGGACCACTGACCACTGACCACCGCTCCCACTGAAAACTGAAAACTGACCACTGACCACTTCCCCGCCCCCCCCATGTCCCCTCTCCTCGAATACCAACTCCGCCAAACCCGCCGCCAGTTCTTCGGTGATGTTGGCCTGCGACTGGGCGGCATTGGACTCGCGATGCTGGGCGCCGGCGGCGCCACCGGACGTCTCGTTGCGGCGACCTCCCCGGAACGGGTGCATCCGCCCCTGCCCGGTCTTCCGCACTTCGCTCCCAAGGCGAAAAGCCTCATTTACCTTCACATGAACGGCGCGCCGTCCCAGCTCGATCTCTGGGACTACAAGCCGAACCTCCAGGCGCAGTTCGACAAGGATCTGCCGGATTCCATCCGGATGGGACAACGGATCACCACGATGACCAGCGGCCAGGCCCGCCTCCCGGTGGCGCCGTCCATGTTCAAATTCTCGCAGCACGGAAAGTCCGGCATGTGGGTCAGTGAACTGCTGCCGCACACCGCGCGCGTTGTGGACGACCTCGCGTTGATCAAGACGGTGCACACGAACGCCATCAACCACGACCCCGCCTGCACCTTCGTGATGACCGGCAGCGAGGTCCCCGGCAAAGCCAGCCTCGGTTCCTGGCTGGCGTACGGCCTCGGCAGCGAAAACAACGATCTTCCCGCCTTCGTGGTGCTGACGCCGACCTGGTCCTCCAAGGCCAGCGCGCAGGCCCTCTTTACCCGCATGTGGAGCAGCGGATTTTTACCCACCCGCTACACCGGCGTCACCCTCCGCTCCACCGGGGACCCAGTGCTCTACCTGCAGAATCCCCCGGGAGTCACTCCGGACGACCGCCGCACCCTCCTGGATGCCCTCCAAAAGCTGAACGAAGCGGAATACCATCGCATGGGTGACCCGGAGATCGAGACCCGCATCGCCCAATATGAGATGGCCTTCCGGATGCAATCCAGCGTTCCGGAACTGGTGGACTTCGGGGCGGAATCACCTGCCACGGTGAATCTCTACGGACCGGACGTGAAAAAGCCGGGCTCCTTCGCGGCCAGCGCCCTGTTGGCCCGGCGCATGGTCGAACGCGGGGTCCGCTGCGTACAGATCCTGCACCGCGGATGGGATCAACACGGGAGTCTCCCCAGCGAGATCCGAGCCCAGTGCATGGACATCGACCAGGCCAGTGCCGCCTTGATCGAGGACCTGCGCCAGCGCGGGCTCCTCGACGAGACGCTGGTGGTCTGGGGTGGCGAGTTCGGGAGGACGGTGTATTCCCAAGGAACGCTCAAGCGCGATGACTACGGACGCGACCATCATCCCAAGAATTTCTGCATGTGGATGGCCGGCGGCGGCATCAAAGGTGGCACCGTGTACGGGGAGACGGACGACTTCAGCTACAACCCCGTGGAGAATCCGGTCCACATCAACGATCTCAACGCCACCGTCCTCCACTGCCTCGGCATCGACCACCGCCGGTTCACCTTCAAGTCCCAGGGCCTCGACCAACGCCTCACCGGAGTGGAGGAATCCAACGTCCTCCGCGCCGTCCTCGCCTGACGACCAGCGTCCTTGGAACGTCCTTCCAACAGAGAAGTGGAGCGACTGGGTAAATCCACCTCACGCCGGAAGGATTGGACAGTGCATCCATCGACAATAGTTTCCGCTGGTTTGTCCTTCGATGAAACAAAAGCGGAGAACAACGTGGATGGCGGGGATTCTGGCTCTCCTTTTTGTGGCCGTAATCGCCGCGTTGACGATTTATGCACCCTTGGTTGCAGCGGTGGTTTTTGTCAGCTCGACAGGGGCGATAGCGATCATCAAAGGCAAAACCGAGGGATTCCGAGCAAGCGTCCGATTCCTTCTTCGGGAGATTCTGACCGGGTGGTGAGCGTGTCCCAAACACTTCGTCACCGGACCCGCGAACCCCGGGCAACGATTGTGTGGGGCTGGCAGGCAATATTCCCAGCGCGTACGGACTCTGGTCCCTGACCATTCCGCATTGGTTACGGATGCTCCGAATTCGGAGCCAGCCAGCTCCGGAGGGAGAGAGTCGCTCCCTCAAACCTCCTCCAACGGCAACTTGGCGTCGCCGAAGGTCCCGGGTCGGACGTTCATCTTGTCCATGAGCGACAGATAAAGTCGGCACATCTGGCGATCCGGTTTGTCGCGATACTCCAGGACCCGTCCGCCCTTGAGCCGTCCGCCGCCGCCGCCGACCACGACCACCGGGAGCTGCGAGGCGTCGTGATTGCCGTTCATCATGCTGGAACAGAACATCAGCATGGAGTTGTCGAGCAGAGTGCGCTCGCCCTCGCGAATGCCGTCCAGTCGACGCGCGATGTACGCCACCTGCTCCAGGAAGAATTGGTTCACCTTGAGCCAGTCCGCCGTGTCGGAATGGGACAGCAGATGGTGGATCATGTAGTCCACGCCCAGATTCGGGAACCGCAGCGAGCTGTGGTCGTTGTTGAGCTTCAGGGTGCAGATGCGTGTGGTGTCCGTTTGGAACGCCAGCACCAGGATGTCGCACATCAGACGCATGTGCTCCCCGATGTCCTGCGGGATGCCGTCCGCCGGACGCGGCCGGTCCGGCGCCGCCAGGGTGGGACGCCATCCCTGCAGCTCGCCCTTTTTCCCGGCGTTCTCAATGCGTTGTTCGACCTCGCGCACGGAGTCCAGATACTCGTCAAGCTTCCGCTGATCCAGCGTGCTCACCCGCCGCCGCAAATCCCGGGCGTCGCCCAGGACGGCGTCCAGCACGCTCCGATCCCCGCGCCCCACCTCGTCCTTGAACAGCCGGTCGAACGCCAGTGCGGGATACAACTCCAGCGGCGTCGGCGTGGTCGGCGAGCTCCAAGAAATGTGGGAGCTGTAGAGCATCGAGTAGTTCTTGTGGACCGACGGATTGGCCTTCTCGCAGGCAAGCACCAGGCTGGGCACCTTGGTGGAGCGTCCGCTTTGCTGCGCGATCCACTGATCGAAACTGGTTCCCGACCGGATCTCCCCACCCGAAGCCAGGGGCGCTCCGGACAGCAGGTTCCCCGTCTGGGAGCTGTGAATGTTTCCTTTCTGCGCCTCCTCGTTATACAGCCCCTTCACAAAGAGCAGACGCTCCCGGAAGTCATTCAGCGGCGATAGCACCTGACCGAGCTGCAGATCCTTCCCTTCCCCGCGGGCCCACCATTCCTTGGAATGAAATCCGTTCCCGGAAAACAGCACGGCCAGGCGGACCGGCGCCTCGCTCGACGACGCGGTCGACGCGGCATCGCCCCAGACCGGCAGGGACTCCATCCACGGCAGCGCCATGGACACGCCGACACCGCGCAGGAAGGCACGCCGGGAAAACGAGGAGTGGATCATGAGAAAGTCCTAGCGCAAATGGACGAAGAACACACGGGAGGAATTTGAGGAAAATGCAGGCGGCGCCTTCCGTCCGGACTGTCGGGATACGCCTGGCAATCTCCCATCCCACGACGACGCCTTACCGGTCCATTGACGGGTAAGGAACCTCCGGTCACCCTCCCCAAGTGACGATGATGACCTTGACGGCCAAGCGGCAGGCGACGTTTCCCAAGGCCGCCTGCGAAGCGATGGGTCTCAAGCCGGGGGACCGGATTGAGCTCGAACCACGCCTCGAAGGAGGAACCCGGGTTTGGGTTCTGCGTCCGCGGCCCAATCGGACTCGCGACTGGGTCGGGGCTCTTGGAACACGGGCACGAAAGGTCACGGATCATTCAATGACGGCGATCCGAAGGAGCATTGCAGAGGGGCGGAGGAATTCCGAGTGACCATCGGATTGGACACCTCGGTGGTATTGCGGTTGTTGCTGGGACAACCCGCGGAGCAGGCAGCCCGCGCCGTGGCGCTTCTGGATGAATTGGCGACGGGCCACCATCAACCGGTCGTCTCCGATCTGGTCGTGGCGGAAGCCTACTTCGCCCTGCAGCACCATTATGGACTTTCAAAGACGGACGCGCTTGAGGGCCTTCGCAGGCTCCTGGCCGATGGGGAAATCCGGCCGCTCGGAGCCGCGGCATCCGTTTTGGCAACCGATGGACTGTCGTCGGCAAAGCCGCGATTTGTGGACCGATTGATTCATGGCGCCTACGTGGCCGAAACGTGCACGATGGCCACCTTCGAGAAGGCAGCCCGAAAGCTGAAGAACGTCCGGATTCTGTAGCCCAGCGAACCTTCGCCCGGGACGACTCAGCCACGGTCCCGTGCGGTCCCGCATAAGGTGCAGCTGGGCGACCCCAATTCCAGCGCCTCGGCATGGATTCTCCACCCCACCCCCGCACCTGACACCCTTCCAGGGGCGGCACCCATCACTCCATGTCCCGGCCCCGGATCTCTCGAAACTGCGGGCTCAGCACGATGACTTCAATGGCGGCGCTCAGGCGATCCCCGTTTGACGCCAACTGCTGGGACATCGTCTTCAGCAGCGGCTTGTCGGACAGCAGGACGCTTCGGCCCAAAGCATAGCCCAGGAGCTTCCGGTTGAACTGACGCAATACCACCTCCCGCTTCTTCCCGAGCAGGTATTCCTGAAGGCCGCGCGCCCCATCCACTTCGGTGCCATCCAACAAACGGGAGCGTGTCTCCACCGGGCGCCCGCCCAGATCCTGAGTCCGGGAACGCCCAATCGCGTCAAATCCCTCCAACGCGAAGCCGAATCCATCAATGCGGAGGTGACAGCCTGAACACCGCGGATCGCTGCTGTGCTTCTCGGTGAGCTGGCGCACGGTCAGGGATTCCGTCGCCTCATCCTCGGGCAACCGGGGCACGTCCTTGGGCGGACGCGGCAGCTTGTCGCCCAGCAACACCTCCGACACCCAGTTGCCGCGCAGGATCGGACTCGTCCGCGACGCGCCTGATTGTTTCGACAGTGTCGCCGCCATCCCCAGCAGCCCGCCCCGCCCGTAAACGGTCACGCCATCCACCCGGCGCCAAGCATCCCCGGTCACCCCGGGAATCCCGTAATGCTTCGCCAGCGCCTCGTTGAGGAAGGTGTGATCCGACGCGAACCATTCCGTCACCGGGGCGTCGGACTGGATCGCATCCGTGAAGTAGCGGATGGCTTCCTCATACATCGGACCCTTCAGGGCGGCGAAGGAGGGGAAATGGCGTTCGCTCTTTTCGTCCAGCTCATCAAACCCATGGATGTGAAGCCAGGCGCACGCAAACTCCACCGCCATCCGGCGGACCTTCGGATCCTTCAACATGCGCCGCGTCTGGGCCACCAGGACGTCGGGCTCGTGCAGGCGCCCTGAGTCCGCGACCCGACGTAGTTCGTCGTCCGGCAGCGAGGACCAAAGGAAGTAGCTCAGGCGTGTGGCCAACTCCCAATCCGTCACCGGACCCGCGACCTTGCCGGCGGGCGCGGTTTCCATCCGGTACAGGAACGCGGGTGCCACCCAGACCCTCGCCAGCGTCAGCCGGATTGCCTCGTCGTGGGGCAATTCCTTTTGACGCAGTTCCGCGTAGAGGTCGCGCAGTTCCTTGCGTTCCAATTCCGTCAGCGGACGACGGAACGAGCGGTCCGCGAGCGCCAATACCGCGTCCAACTGGCGTGGCTCCGCGGCGACCACCTGTTCCCGATACGCCTTCGCCCGTTCCAGGATGGGCTGCCGCATGGGCTCAAACACCTTGGGATCCGCATCCTGCGTCGCGAACTGCCACAGTTGTTCGTAGGCGTCCACCAACGCCAGGGCGTCCTGGCTGACGAAGCGCAATTCGGCCCACAAGCGCTCCAGTTCCGCCGCCTCCGCATCACTCAACAGAAGACGGATCAGCGGCCCATCCTCGCGGTGATACAGGGTGAGCGTCACCACTTCGTCCACCGGCACGATCTTCGTGTAGCACAACGCCGCGGGGAACCAGTTCCGAAACTCGTCGAGTCCCTGATCCAGACGCTGCCGGGCCGGACTGTTGTCCGCAGCCAACAGTGGCGAGGAATTCACCACGGCACCGGGAGGCCCGGTCCATGCCCCCTTGTTCTCCACCACCGCAGAGGTTCCGGGACGCAGCGATGCGACCGTCGCCGGACGTACCAGCGTGACGTCGGGCTGTGTGATGCCCTCCTTCCCCGCGACCGGATCCGGCACCGCGGTCACGACCAGTTCGGCACCGGCCACGAGGTCCACGGGCAGATGGATTTCGAGGACGGACGGTGCCTGCACGCACAGCGAATCCGCGGCCACGGCGCCTCCCGCGGGGTGACGTCCAAAGAGGGCGGGATCGAGTCCCCAGTCCGGTCCCTTTGTTTCCACGACCGCTTCTCCGCTGTCCGCTTTCGTGGAGGGCATCGAGCCGAACAGCAACGGCCCGCCCAGGGCCGACAATTGCCGATACAGCGAGGCATCCGGCGCTGCCGTGGATTCCGCAGGCCCCGACGTCAACAACGCGGTGAGGGCGGACGCCAGTTCCCGTCGCTGGTCCATAGAGTCCGTCCCCTGCCACCGCGCCAGCAGGGATCCGCTGGGAATCGGGGGCCGGGTGTCCTGTCCCGAAACCGCCTCCGTGTAGAAGTTCCAAACGTCCGGGTTCCCAAGACGGTCCGGACGCGGATTGGCCGCCAGGATGTCACCCGAGACCTCGCGGGTGAGGTTCCACTCCGCTCCATCCGGCGCCAGGCTTCGAATGACGAGCTCCACGTCGGTCAGATCACAGGAGTGATTTCCATCGCGCGGCCCGATGAGCAGCGAGACCAGGTCTCCGCGCCGAAGCGCCAGATGATCCACCGCGGGCACGTCCACCGGTTTCCCTCCCTGTGCGGTGCCCGCGGCCAGGCGTTGACGGGTTGAACCCCGACGCAACTCCAGCGCCCAGGTGACGCCATTGCCGCATTCAGGATGCGCATGCGTGACCTGTGCCGTGATGCGCACCGGACCCGCCATTGGACTCCGCCAACCGACCGCCACGTTGAGCGTCGGGGATGGATGCATCACCACGCCATGCGGCTTCAGGTTTCCGGGAATTCGGACCGCCTGATCGGAACTGCTCGCCATCAGGCTCGGGGTGTCCCCGGATCCCCAGCCATTCACAAAGTCATGTCCCGCCACGGAACGCAGGGTATTGGTCATCAGGTCCAGCCGTGGCGGAGTACCCGGACCGATGCCGAGGTAGCCCAGCCACGCGGCCAGGGAATCGACGTCCACGGAATGCCGGGCGGCCAGCGCTGCCACGTCGCCTGGTTCGTTCGCGGCCATGGCTTCTGCGGCGGCCTCCAGCGCGGCCGGCGTCGACGCAAAGATCCGCGACCGCCGGGCGGCGAGATCCCGGGTCACGGCCCTCAGGTCGCGGAGAGCCAGCGGAGGACGCCCCGGCACTTCAATTCGAGGTTGTTGCCACAGCAGAAGATCGTGCGCGGAACCATCCCCGGCGTCCCCGGCAACCCAATACACGACGATGTCCTGCCCATTCGTGGGGGCGGCCAGCTTCACTCGAAACTCCTTTCGGTCCACAACCGGATTCACGGGTTCCATCCACGACTTGGGGCCGCCCAACTTGCCGATGTGTCCAATGCTGTTGAACCGCCAGACGGCGCGCTGCCAGGACTGGATCTCGGACGTCAACGCCGCGACGGCATTGGTGTCCCCAGTCGCGGCCGAGCGCCAACGGGCCCGCAGCGGATCGAGGAGAAACGACGGCGTGGTTCCCGTGAACATCCCATACAGGCCGGACAGATAGCGTTCATTGAGGCCGCGTTCCGACGCCAGTTCCGGGATGCGGCTGGGAGCGGCCCGGGCGTCCAAGGTTGCCGCGAGGTAACGATCAAGGGGAAGGACACCCCCATCGCGGGTATCGAACTTGATCCCCTGCAGATTCACCGAACTGCCGCCTCCATTGATGGTGTAGCGTCCGTAGAACCCACGAATCTCCGTCAACAACTCCTCCGTCCAGTCCCGTCGGGTCATGCCCGGGGAGAACCGGAGACCGTCGGGAACCAGCAACAGATGCCGGGTGACCTCCTTGGCGGCGTCGAGATACTTGGTCAGGAGCGACGGCGACATCACCAGCGCATTGCCGACGTTCATGAACCCCTCACCGGCAGCGGAGTCCGCCGGGAACTCCCGCGCAGGGTCCAGCGAAGACACCCCGGTGAGATCCCGCAGCGTGTAGGTGTACTCGGCATTCGACAGCCGGCGCAGCACCACCGGACCCGGATCCCCCGCATGTTCCAGGGCGATGGCATCCAGGAGCGCATTGGCCCAGGCCAGCAACCGATCGCGGTCCGCGGGTGCCAGCGGCATTTCCTCCTTGGGCGGCATCTCTCCCGTCCCGACCTGCTCCACCAATCCCTGCCAGACCTCCGGATGCTGCCGCAACGCAGCCGGCGCGAGATGACGTTCCAGGTCGAAGTCCCCCTTGTGCTTCTCCGAGGAGTGGCATTTCAGGCATTGCTCCTTCAGCAGCGGACGGATCGTCGTCTCGAATTCCGCGGAGTCCTGTCCGCGAACCGGCATGAGAACGGCGACGGCAAAAACCCACCGAAGAAGACCACCTGCGAGGGACAGGCAAGGGAGCCTCGTGACCCAGCCTGCGAATGAGGACGCCTGGGGTGAGTTCATGAAAGGATTCCGCGGATCACCTCGGCCTCGACGACGCCGGTCAGTTTGTTGTTCAAGCCTCCGTAGAAATACGTCAGGCGCTGGGGGTCGAGTCCCATCAGGTGGAGAATGGTCGCATGCAGGTCCCGGAGGTGATGCCGATTCACCACGGCCGCTTCCCCGAGTTCGTCCGTCTCGCCATAGGCGGTGCCCCCGCGAACACCGGCGCCCGCCATCCAATAGGTAAACCCCTTCGGATTGTGATCGCGTCCCCCAGGCTTCCCGCCGGTGTTGAATGTCTCCGAGACCGGCATCCGGCCGAATTCCCCGCCCCAGACCACCAGCGTCTCGTCGAGCAGGCCGCGACGTTCCAGGTCCGTCAGCAGCGCGGCGATCGGGCGGTCGATCTCCGGACAGTGGAGTTGGAGGTTCTCCTCGATGCCGTGATGGCCGTCCCACGTATTCTGTCCTCCCGCAGCGCCTCCCCCTGAGTACAACTGGACGAAGCGGACTCCCCGTTCCACCAGGCGGCGGGCGGTCAAACACTGGCGGCCGAACGGCGCCGGCCCCTGGGCCAGCGAATGCCAGGTCGGCTTCGGTTCGAGAATGCCGTACATCTCCAGAGTCCGGGGATCCTCCTTCGACAGGTCCAGCGCCTCGGGGGCCGTCGCCTGCAACTGAAACGCGAGTTCATAGCTGGCGATCCGCGCGGCCAGTTCCGAATGGCCGGGATGCGCCGCCCGGTGTTCCTCATTGAGGGCATTGACCGCGTCGATCTCGCGCCGCTGCGCCTCGCGGGACATTCCCTCAGGCGGCTGCAGGTTGAGAATCGGCTGGCCACTGGTGCGCAACAGCGTGCCCTGATGCACCGCCGGCATGTAGCCACTGGACCAATTCGGGGCACCCGTGGTCGGTCCGCCGCGGGGATCCAGCATGACGACGAAGGACGGGAGGTTCTCGTTCCGGGTCCCCAATCCGTAGCTCAGCCAGGCACCCAGGGACGGATGCCCCTGCAGGATGCGACCGCTGTTCATCTGCAGCACGGCGCTGCCGTGCGCAAAGGAATCACTGTAGAGCGACCGGATGACCGCCAGCCTGTCCATGTGGGCGGAGAGATGTGGGAGGGCGTCGGAACACCACAGCCCCGATTCCCCGCACTGCCGGAAGGTGCGCCGGCTCGCCTGAAGCACCGCCTTGGTCTTCGTGCCGCGACGGTACTCGTTCTCCACCGTCTGGCCGTCCCGTTTCTGCAGCTCCGGTTTGTAGTCGAAGAGGTCCACCTGCGAGGGCCCTCCGAACATGAACAGAAAGATGCAGGACTTCGCCCGCGTGATTCGATGGGGCAACGAAGCCGGGATCGAGCCGGCCGACGAAGCCGCAGACACCTTCGGAATCAACAACCCATCCCGCTCCAGCAGGGACGCCAGGGCAACGCCCCCAAACCCGGCACCCAGGTCCCAGAGGAACTGGCGGCGGGGAACGGCACGATGGTCGGCGGGATTCATTGGAGGGCAGGATTGAACCCCGGAATCCGAGCCGGTCGCCGCGACCTGAGCCCCATCCTGATGGTCATCGTCCCCGGTGTCCTGTCATTCCACATAAATGAATTCATTCACGTTGAGCAGCACGCGACAGAGGCTCTCAAGCCCCGCACGGCCCGGCCGGTTCGGCACGCTCGCCAGCAGGGATTCCGCCACCGTCCGTTCGGAGGCTGAGGGCGGACGCTGCAACACGATCTCATAGAGGCGCAGGACCGGATCCGCTCCCCGGGACGACGCCTCCGATTCAATCCGCAACGCCAGCGCGGCGGCGCGCTCATGAACGAACGGGTCGTTCAGCAACATCAGTGCCTGCGGCGCCGTCGTCGTGACAGTACGGGTCCCCGACGGTGACGCACTGTTGGCAAAGTCGAGGCACTCCAGCAAGGGCACCTTGAGGGCCCGCTTCACGACCAGGTAAACGCTGCGACGCTTCTGGTCCTCGGCGGAACTGTCCGCCCAGCCCTTGCCGGCGGAATCCTGGGTTCCGTGAACCTCGGCCGGCAGCGTCGGATACACGCTGGGACCTCCGGATCGGCAGTTCAGTTCCCCGGCGGCCAGTAGAAGATTGTCCCGGATCACCTCGGCTTCCAGACGCCGGAGGTTCTGACGCCACAGCAGGCTGTTTCCTTCGTCCTCAGCCAGGGCATTCGGATTGTGGGCATCCGAAGACCGACGGTAGGCCTCGCTCAGGAGAATTCGCCGGTGAAGCCGCTTCACGCTCCAGCCGTCCATCACAAATTCCCGGGCGAGAAAGTCCAACAATTCGGGGTGCGTCGGACGCAGTCCCGTGCGTCCGAAATCGTCCGGAGTGGGCACCAGTCCGGAACCAAAATGGTGCTGCCAAACGCGGTTCACCAGGACGCGGGCCGTCAGCGGATTGTCGGCGCTGGCAATCCAATCCGCGAGGACGCGACGGCGTCCGGACGTCCCCGCTCCGGTTCCTGGATCACGGATCGCGGGAACCGGCGTTCCCAGCACCACTGGAAACGCTGGACTTACCCGTTCCCGGGGGGACTGCGGATCCCCACGGTGCAACACATGGGTTTCCTTGGCGCGCCCGCCGATCTCGACCGCCGCCAGGGCGACATCGAAGGGCGCCGGCGCGCTTTCCGCCGCCTTGAGTTCGGTTTCCAAGGCTTTCCGGTCCGCATCCCCAGCCTCCTTCAAACGCATCTGCAACGCCTCGACCCGTGACCGCTTTTGTTCCTGCCACTGCTGAAGGGCCGCCGTCGAGGCCAGCGGACGGTCAATGCGACCTGTTCCCCGCCCGCCACCACCGGTCTTGTGCTGGCCATAAGGATCCAATCCCCGAAAGAAACTCAGAAACGAATAGTAATCCGCCTGGCTGATGGGATCGAACTTGTGGTCATGACATCGGGCACATCCGAGGGTGATTCCGAGGAAGGCCGTACCCGTCGTCACCAGGATGTCATCCAGATCGTCGTACTCCGCGGCGACGGTACTGTCCGGCTCATCATCCCAGACATGCAGCCGATAAAACCCCGTGGCAATGATGGCGTCCCTCCACGCCGCTTCCTCCAGGGATGGGGACGGGGAATCCCCGGCAATCTCATCCCCGGCCAACTGCTCCCGAATGAACTGGTCGTACGGCTTGTCCTGGTTGAAGGAGCGGATGACGTAGTCGCGGTAGCGCCAGGCGTTCGGCTTCGGGCCGTCGCGTTCGTATCCGTTGCTTTCCGCGTATCGGACGAGATCCAGCCAGTGGCGTCCCCAACGTTCCCCGTATCGGGGCGAGGCCAGGCACTGGTCCACGAGCCGGGCCCACGCAACATCCGAGGGATCCCGCTCAAACGCCGCCACCACCGGGCGATCCGGAGCCAGGCCCAGGAGATCGAACCAGAGGCGGCGGACCTGTTCCCGGGGATCCGCGCGGGGGTTCGCCGTCAACCGGCGCACGGACAACCGGTCGTTGACGAAGGCATCCACGGGATTGGCCGCGCCCTGCGCGGAGATTCCAACGGGAACGGCGCGGGGCTCCAGGGGTTGGAAGGCCCAGTAGGCCCTGTCGTCCTGGGAAAGCGCGAAGGTGCCGCGCCTCAACTCGGGTACCGAGTCCGAACTCGCCGGGAATCCGGAACTCAGGGTGAGGGCCAGCGAGAGCGCCACCTTGGCCGCCCATCGACGCCCAAGACGGTCCGCCCAATGAGGCGAATCCTGTTCAGGGTTCCCGAAGGGATCCTGGGGTGGGGCGTACGGCGTCATGAACCAGTCGCCGGCAAGGATCCATAAATGCCCCAGGGGGATTACGGGACGGCCGGGCTTGGGGGGACTATTGCCAACTCCCGGCGTGCCGACACCTGGAATCTCACTTCGACGGCTGCCGCGTGATCACCACACCTTCCGATTTCCCGGCAAGTTGATCCCGGACACTGGCCGCCCGGGCGGCCACGAAGCGTTTGATCTGCCAGGTGGCTCGGTCGGGATCCATCGGATTCGAGGTATCCCGGGGTCCCGGTGGGATTTCGGACGACACGGCCTGATCGAAGCGGGCCAGACGGTTGGTGGACCACTCGGCGATCACCGGACGCACCGCCACCGCCACCTCATCGAGGCGTCGGTCAATCCGCGACGGAACAAAGATCGTCTTCAACTGATCCTCCAGCGCCGCACGGTAGGTTGTCCGAAATTCCGGCACCGCCATCATCCGGGCGAGGAAGCGATTGGTACCCACCCATGGTTGCCAGATGCTGACCTGCTCCCGCTGCTCCGCGGTTCCCATGAAGGGAAACTCACCCCAGGAGTGATCGAGATCCCAGGGAATGAATCCGACCCGCTGCGTTTTCGGATCCAGGTAGAAGAGGAAATTCTGTCCGTTGGCGAGAATGCCGTCGAAGTTGGACAACAGCACCTCGGCCGCAAGAAAGCGGGCGAACTCGTTCAAATCCACAAACTCCCCGGCGCGCCGGGCAAAGTCCTCATCCGACGCGTGGGTCACCCAATGTGCGACTTCGATGACCCGGGCCTTCTGCGCATCCGAGATTTTGGTCTTCGGATCGTAAATGGCGTCGTAGTCGTTCCAGTTGGTTCCCAGATCGGAAAACAGATCCAGGGTGACCGGCTTGAAGAGGGCCGCGCCCTTCGCGTTGAAGATGTCGCGGGCCCATTCGGCATCCGGATTCTCCACCATCACGTAGGCCCCCAGGAGCCGGTTGGTCTCGACCCCGGCAATGCTGAGGAAGACCCGGGCGAAGGCCGTCCGCGGCGCAGGCACTCCCGCATCCCGGAAGTACTCGTACGCGAGCGAGTCGCTCAGGCAGGTGAAGTCGGCGGACAGATTCCCAAGATTGAAAATCGACCGCCCGGCCAGGGCCTGTCCTTTGACCTGCTTTCCGAGATCAAACTTGTACGACTTCCGATAGCTGCGCACGACGGCCAGGAAGGTGCCATTGCCCTTGAACCGCACGGCGGCATTGGTGAAGGGAATGCCGCCAAACTCGACGTTGCCGGTGGACCAGGGGAAATCGATTCCCAGCACGCCGGCCAGTCCGTTGCGGGACGCCTTGGGATTCCGCAGCACCACGCTGCCGTCGGACTTCATAAAGCCGGGGACAGGCGGAACCCGCTGCGCCTGGATGGCGTCCCATTCCGGCGCCGTAAACTGAAGATGGATGTTCCAGAGGTTGGTCTGCCGATACAGGTCCGCGGCGGACTTGGCGAGACGGGCATCACCGACGGGTCCGGTGTAGGTGGGAACCACACCGGGTTTTCCGGGGGTTTCCTCCGGAGTCGCGGGTTCGCCCGACATGACGATCTTGCTGAAGAACCACCCTTGGAAGGCCGGGATCTGGAACGCGGCCCAGAGGGAGATCGCGAGCACGACGATCAGCAGGAACAGACTGCCGGCTGCAACTCCGAAGATGGCCAGCCAACGACGCCATCCACGGGCGGGAAGTCGAAGTCTCGGGAAACGCACGACGCAGTGTTACGAGGAGGTGACGATTCCTGCAAGGAAACGAGCCGGCAGCGTCGATCACCGGGGGCTTGTCGCGCCCGTCCGCTCAAGCCGCCTCACGGACCTCGTCCACGATGCGGCCATCAAACAGGTGGATCTGGCGGTCCGCATGCCGCGCAAATCGCGGATCATGGGTCACCATGCAGATGGTGGCGCCCTCGCGATGCAACTGTCGCAGGAGATCCATCACAGCATCGCCGTTCTTGGAGTCGAGGTTCCCCGTGGGTTCATCCGCGAGCAGGATGCTCGGTTTCCCCCCGAGGGCCCGGGCGACGGCCACCCGTTGCTGCTGTCCTCCGGACAACTGGCTGGGGTAGTGCCGGAGCCGATGGCTCATGCCCACCTTCTCCAAGGCCTCCATGGCGCGCTCCTTGCGCTCCGCCGCGCCGAGGCCGCGGTAGGTCAGCGGCAGTTCGACGTTCTCGAAGACGGTGAGATCGCCAATGAGATTGAAGCTTTGGAAGATGAACCCGATCTCGCGATTGCGGATCCGCGCCCGCGCCGCGTGGTCCAACTGCGCGACCTGCTGTCCGTTCAGCAGGTACGTGCCGCCGGTGGGTGTATCCAGCAACCCCAGGATCGCCAGCAGCGTGGACTTGCCGCAGCCGCTGGGCCCGGCGATCGACACGTACTCCCCTTGCGCAATCTCGAGGTGAATCTCGGACAAGGCGTGCGTCTCAATCTCATCCGTCAGGAAGACCTTTTGGATGTTTTGGAGGTGGAGGAGCGGAGGCGTCATTGGGATGGGGTCCTTAGTCATTGGTCCTTGGTCATTCGAGACACCAAATCGGGGATCGCGAATTGTTGGGATTCCGGTGGATGCGAGTTTCCGAGACCGTGAACGGGACGCCGTGGAGAGACGTACCAAGGGAACCAGCATCTCGTTTGAAGATCTTCGGGTTTATCGACTGGCGGAACAGGTCGCCGATACCGCCTGGAACATCACTTCGGGCTGGGATCCCTTCTCCCGCGACACCGTGGGACGCCAACTGGTTCGTTCCGCCGACAGCATTGGCGCCAATATCGCGGAAGGTTTCGGTCGAGGAAGTTACCAGGACAACCGACGATTCGTCCGAATCTCCCGGGGATCGTTGTTCGAAACCCGACACTGGCTCAGAAGGGCATTCCGTCGTCGCCTTCTCAACAATTCCCAAGTCCAGGAGATGAAGTCCCTTCTGGACCTGTTGGGCCCCAGCCTGAATGCCTATCTCCGCTCGATCGGCTCGCGTCCCAACTCCGCCGCCTCGAAGGAAGGCTCGCCTCCCGGCACTCCCACCCAAGGACGAATGACCAATGACCAATGACTTCACGGCACCCTCACCCGGTTCACCCCGTCATACTGGCTCATGTCGGAGAGGATGATCCGGTCCCCGACCTGGAGGCCGTCCACGATTTCTACGGTGCTCACGGAATTGCGGCCCAGCTTGACCGGGACCCGGTGCGCGTGACGACCGTCGGGCTGGACCCGGAACAAGCCCACCGTGCTGTCCGGTTGACCCTGCACGGGCCGGCCGACGTAGAGCACGTCGTCGAGACGCTCCAGTTCAATCGTCCCCTCCACGCTGAGGTCGGGACGCGCCCCGCGCGGCAGCGGGCCGTCGAGCTTGATCTCCACCAGCACGGTGCCGTTTTGCACCGCAGGATCGACCCGGACCACGTGCCCCGGCACCACACCATTGCGGGTATCAATGCTGGCGGGCTGCCCGAGCGCGACATCGCGTGCCTGGGTCTCCGCCACCCGCACCTCGGCCTTGAGACGCGTGGGCACCACCACCTTGGCCAGCGTCGCGCCGGGGGTGACGCGTTGTCCGGACTGCAGCAACTCCCGGTCGCCCAACTGGGTCAGGACGCCTTCAATGCCCGCTTTGACCCGCAGATTCTCAACCTGGCGCTTCCGCAGATCCCGAAGAGCCCGGAGCTTCTCCCCCTCCGCCTCCTGGACGGCCAGCTGCGCCTTCGCGGACTCCTTGGCGAATTCCAGCCGTCGTTCCTCAATGGCCACCCGGGCCACGAGATCGTCAGCCTTGGCCACGGATCGCTTCAGCGTGATTCCGGGGACCAATCCATCGCGGGCCAGCGTGGCGTCGGCATCGGCCTCCAGACGCGCCTGCGTGGCGTCGGCCCGCAGGGTCGCCAGCGCGGCCTCCTGGGACAGCCGATCGCTTTCCAACTGGACCCGCAGCCGGGCAAGCTGGGTGTCGGCCGCGCGCGCCTGCCATTCGGCGTCAAAGGCGCTTTGCTTGAGTTCCGGATTGCTGAGTTCCAGCACCACGGTATCCGCCGTCACGGCGGCGCCTGGTTGAATGAAGATTTGCTCCACCTGCCCCCCGGTGTCGGCCTGGACGAATTGGATCTGTTCCGGAACCAGCGTTCCATTGCCCCGCACCTGGCGCAGCATTTGTCCGCGCTTCACGGTGTCCATCCACGGGTTCTCAACCTTGGGCGCTGCCGGCTCCAAGCGCGACAGGAGGACCGAGACCGCCACGATCACGACCACAGCCGCCGATCCCCAAAGGAACTGGCGGCGGCGGCGCTTCCGCGCCAGGTCGGGTCGGGCGATGTCCATTCCGGTGCTCGCCGGGGTGAAGCCGCTCACGGGCTTCGCCCCCGGCACCACCTCGGATGCGACGGAATGGCCATTGGAGGCAAGTCGGTTCATGCGCAGGCTCAAACGGCGTTGGCAAACCAATGCCGAACCATCTCCGCGATCTCCGGCACCCGGGTGGCAAAATGACGCGCGGTGGAAGCCTGCTGCGCCAACGCCACGGCGGCCGCGGCGAAGAGCAAACCGAACAGCCAGCGTTCCCCGCGAGACAGTGCGGAGCGGGATTCCCCAGGGGCGAACTCCGGAGGGACCGGCCGACTCTTCGGTCGTCGGCATCGATGGAGCGAATGGTGTTTCATCGGACAATCCTTTCGAGCAGCCACCGCGGACGAATCTCATCCACGGGGCGACCGACACCCACCCCATGATCAGCCGGCGTGCCAACATGGGCGCAACGCAAGAACCTACTCAAAAAGCCCGTAAACAGGGCCGGGAACCCTACTCCACCTCGGGAAGCCCCGGCATCGGCGTACCCGGTCAACCTCGCCAATGGGATTCACCCGTCCCGAATTTGGGACAACCCGGACGCATCGAAGGGGACCGATCCTTCTTCACACGTTCAAGCCAAGGGGAGGCGCAATCGGGCCACGCAGCCGCTGCGATCCGTCCGGTTCTCCAAAGTCAGAGTTCCCCCATGGGATTCCGCGATCTGGCGGCACAGGATCAATCCGATGCCGCTGCCCGAGGGCTTGGTCGTGAAGAACGGAACGAACAGATTGGCGGAGTTCGCGAGGCCCGGTCCGGCGTCCGTAACGAACACCTCCACCTCCTGCGGACCCCGGTTCCAGGACAGCGTCACATCCCCCGATTCCTTCTCCGAAGGACCGCCCGCCGTGAGCACGGCGTCCACGGCATTTCGAACCAGGTTGATCAGCAACTGCTCCACCTGGTCGGCGTCGATCGGGATCAGCAAATCCTCGCCAGCCTTCACCGCCACCGCCACACGCCGCTCAAGGGTCGCCACCCGGCGGATCAACGCGCCGATTTCCGTCGCCTGCCGGCGCGGCGGCGGGAGTCGGGCGAGCCGGGCATAGGCATCCAGAAACCGCGTCAGGGCATCCGCGCGCTGGGCAATGACTCCCAGTCCCCGCAGACTGTCATCGCGCCAGTCCTCCGGAAGCGGCTCCCTCGCCAGCAGGCTCTCCAGGCTTCCCGCCAGGCTCTTGATCGGCGCCAGGGAATTGTTGAGTTCATGTCCCAGCACCCGGACGAGGCGTTGCCAGGCTTGTCGTTCCTCCTCCCGCAACGCCCGGCTGAGATCGGTGAGCACCAGCAACTGGTGGGGCCGCCCATCCTGCCGGAACACGGAACGGCGCAGGGCAAACCGCCCCATGGCGCCGGGAAAACTCAGCGACAGGGTCCGCGCCGGATCTCCTGTCAGGCCCTCGGAAAGCCCGAGGTCTCCCGCCGTCCGGCCCAGCAACTGTTCCACGGGACGCCGCATCAGGTTTTCCGCCGCCCGATTGGCCAACCGCAGACGCTGGCCTTCGTCGAAGGCAAACACGGCCACCTCCAATTCCTCCATCACGGTGCGCAACAGTGCGGTGGCCTCCAAGGCCCCGAGCCGCTGTTGTCGGAGCGTTTCCGAGAGCGCATTGGCCTCGATGAGCACCTCGCCGAGGGCATCGTCCCGGACGGCTCCGCGCGCCCGGGTGGAGAAATCCCCCTCCCGGAGACCACCCAGAAGATTCGACAACGTCTGAAGGGGGAATACCACCCGCTGTACCAGCGTCGCGGCCGTGGCCAGGGTCGCGAGTCCGACCACGATTCCGAGGGTCCAAATCCACTGGGCGGAAAAGCCCCCGCGCCACAGCAGCAGGGCCATTCCCAGCACTGCGGGCGCCGCCACCATCGCCGTCATCCACTTGAGGCGACGCTCGAACCGCAGTTGGGAAGAGACCGGCACGCGTGAAATCCTTCGGTCGGCACGACGACTTGCAGCGCCGCGACGACCCTAGAGTCCGTATTTCTCCAATCGACGGTAGAAGGCGCTCCGGCTCAGCCCCAGCGATTCCGCGGCCTTCATGGCATTGCCGCCACAGCGCGCCAGGGTCTGCTTGATCAGGAACCGCTCCACCTCCTCCAGATTCATGTCCTCCAGTCGCGGCGCCGCCTCGCGAACCGCTCCCAGCCCCAGATCGGCGGCACGCACCAGGGGACCGTTCCCCAGCAGGACCCCACGCTCGATGGCGTGACTGAATTCCCGAACGTTGCCCGGCCAGGAATGTGCCTGCAGGGCCTGCAGGGCGGCGGGCTCAAATCCAGTGATGTCCTTCCGATACCGGGTGCGCTGTTGCTGAAGGAAATAGTAGGCCAGCGGCTCGAGATCCTCGCGACGGTCGCGCAGGGGCGGGAGATGGATTTCGATCGTGTTGAGGCGGAACAGGAGATCCTGACGGAATCGTCCCGCCGCCACCTCCGCGCGCAGATCCGCATTGGTGGCGACGACCAACCGGACGTCCGCCTGCTGGGTGCGGGACGAACCCACCCGTTCGTACGTCCGGCTCTCCAGGACCCGAAGCAACTTGGACTGCTGACCGGGTGGGACGTTGGCAATCTCGTCGAGAAACAGCGTTCCCCCCTCCGCCATTTCGAAGCGTCCCACGCGATCCGACTTGGCGTCGGTAAAGGCGCCCCGGACGTGTCCGAAGAGCTCGCTCTCAAACAGGGTCTCGCTCAATCCGCCCATGTTGACCGAGATGAACGGACGCGCCGACCGCGAACTGGCGGCGTGCAGCGCGGCGGCGACCAAACCCTTGCCCGTCCCATTCTCCCCCGTGATCAGGACGGTGGCGTCGCTCGGGCCCACCCGTTCGATCAACTCGAGTACCGGCCGCATGGCCACGGATCGGGCGATGAGCACCGGCCCCTGCCCCTGCTGCGCCGTGGTGGCCGCCGCCAGGCGTTCGCCATCGCGCAGGGCCCGGCGCAGGGCGATCTGATTGCGGACAATCGCCAGTACGCGCGCATTGTCCCAGGGTTTCTGAATGAAATCGCGGGCTCCCCGGCGCATGGCCTCGACGGCGACGTCCACGGTGGCCCAGGCGGTCATCACCACGACCGGGAGCGTGGGATCCACGGACGGAATCCGGGCGAGGAGATCCAGCCCCTCCTGCCCGCTGGTGGTGTCGCGGGCGTAGTTCAGGTCCGCGATCAGCAGGTCGAATTCAGTGCGGGCCGCGGCCTCCAGCGCCGCCTGCGGCGAGGAGACCACCTCGGTCTTCCACCCCTCGGCCTTGAACAACAACCGGAGGGCTTCGCCGACGTCGGGCTGGTCATCGGCGAGAAGCAGTCGGGGAACGGGAGCGGCGGCCACGCCGCGGGTGTAGCGAAGTCGGGCCGTTCTGCGCAAGGCGCAGGAACGAAAAAGCCCCGTCCGAATTCGGACGGGGCTCTTCGCAGTGGGCGATCTCAGTCGACGACTTCGATGCCCATGTTGCGGGCGGTGCCGGCGATCATGCGCACGGCGGCGTCCTCGCTGTTCGCGTTCAGGTCGCTGCCCTTGAGCTTGATGATCTCCAGGATCTGCTTGCGCGTCACCTTGCCCACCTTGTCCTTGTTCGGGACCTTGGATCCGGAGGCGATGCCCGCGGCCTTCTTGAGGAGCACGGACGCCGGCGGGGACTTGAGGATGAAGGTGAAGGACTTGTCCTGATACACGGTGATGACCACCGGGATGACCAGTCCACCCTTGTCCTTGGTGGCGGCGTTGAACTCCTTGCAGAACGCCATGATGTTGATTCCCTGCGAACCGAGGGCGGGGCCGACGGGGGGAGCGGGATTGGCCTGGCCGGCCGTGATCTGCAGTTTGACGATGCCTGTGACTTTCTTGGCCATGATGCGTATTCTAGGGATGGGGGCGGTGTGCGACGTCGCGGAGAGGCATCACGACTTCTCGACCTGCCAGTATTCGAGTTCGACGGGCGTCTTGCGCCCGAAAATGTCGACGGTGACCTTGAGCTTGCCCTTCTCGGGTTCGATCTCCTCGATCACGCCGCTGAAGTTGAGGAACGGTCCATCGTTGATCTTCACCGTCTCTCCAACCTCGAAATTGACCTTGGGCTTCTCGGTGTCCTCGGCGTCGCTCATCGCGGCCTTGATGGACTCGATCTCCTCGGGTTCCACCTCCGCGGGGCGTTCCCCGCCGATGAACCCGATCACGCCGTCGATGCCCTTGATGAAATACCACGGCTTTTCCAGCAGTCGTCGGCTTTCATCGAGCAGCGCCATGTCGATGTAAAGATAGCCCGGGTGCAGCTTCCGGTTCGTGACGGTCTTCTTGCCGCCGCGCACCTCGACCACCTTCTCCATCGGGAGCAGCACCTCACGGATGTAGGGCTCCATCTCCTCAAGACGAAGACGCTTCTGAATGCTGTCCCGGACCTTCTGCTCCTTGCCGGCGAGCACGTGGAGGGCGAACCAACGAAATTTCATGGCGGTAGGCTCGGTCGGTTATTCGATCAGGAACCGGATCCCCTTGAGGAGAACGGCATCCACCACCAGGAGGAAGACGGCAAGAATTCCAATCGTGCACAGCACCAGCACCGTGGTGTCGCGCAATTCGTCCCGGCTGGGCCAGCTGCACTTCTTCAGCTCGTCCCGGGTGTCCTCGACGTACTTGGCGAACCGGGCGAGGTATCCGTACTTCCAGAGAAGTCCGAAGACCGTGCCAACGACGGCGGCCCAGATGAGCAGTTGGATGTAGAAATTCGTCACAAAAGTAAGCTGGCGGAGGGGGAGGGATTCGAACCCCCGGTGGGTTTTGCCCACAGCGGTTTTCAAGACCGCCGCAATAGACCACTCTGCCACCCCTCCACGGGGTTTTGGCAGGGCGTGAGGGACTCGAACCCCCAACCAACGGTTTTGGAGACCGCTACTCTACCAATTGAGCTAACGCCCTGTCCGTGATGAATCCTCTCTCGTTTTGACAAAAACCGGGAAGCCGGATTCGACCGGCTTCCCGGAGGTTCCTGAAAAATCAGGCGATGACTTCGGCCACGCGACCGGCGCCGATGGTCCGGCCACCCTCACGGATGGCGAACCGGAGGCCCTTCTCCATGGCGACCGGCGCCAGAAGCTTGATCTCCACGCCCACGTTGTCGCCCGGCATGACCATCTCGACGCCCGCGGGCAGCGTCACGCTCCCGGTCACATCCGACGTGCGGAAGTAGAACTGGGGACGGTAGTTGTTGAAGAACGGCGTGTGACGGCCACCCTCGTCCTTGGTCAGGACGTACACCTCGGCCTTGAAGTGGGTGTGCGGGGTGATGGAACCGGGCTTGGCCAGCACCATTCCACGTTCCACGTCCTCCTTCTTGGTGCCGCGGAGCAGCACGCCGCAGTTGTCACCCGCCTGGGCGGATTCCAACAGCTTGCGGAACATTTCGATGTCCGTGGCGGTCGTCTTGCGGGTGTCCTTCAACCCGACGATTTCGACCTCCTCCATCTTCTTGAGCATTCCGCGCTCCACACGGCCGGTCACGACGGTGCCGCGACCTTCAATGTTGAACACGTCCTCAATGCACATGAGGAAGGGCTTGTCCTGCTCGCGAACCGGCTCCGGCACGAAGGAGTCGAGCGCGTCGAGGAGGTTGGCGATGGCGGCCTCACCCTCGGGCTTGCCCGCGAGGGCCGCCGTGGCGGAACCGCGCACGATCGGGGTGGTGTCGCCGGGGAAGCCGTACTTGTTCAGCAGCTCACGAATCTCCATCTCGATCAACTCGAGGAGGTCCGCGTCCGCGAGGTCCACCTTGTTCAGGAAGACGACGATGCTCGGCACGCCGACCTGACGGGCCAGCAGGATGTGCTCGCGCGTCTGGGGCATCGGGCCGTCAGCGGCGCTCACCACCAGGATCGCTCCGTCCATCTGGGCGGCACCGGTGATCATGTTCTTCACATAATCCGCGTGGCCGGGGCAGTCGACGTGGGCGTAGTGACGCTTCGGGCTCTCATACTCGACGTGCGACACGGCGATGGTGACGGTCTTGGTGTCGTCACGGACGGTGCCGCCCTTGGTGATGTCGGCGTACGAAATGGCCGGAGCGAGGCCCTTGCGATGCTGCACCGCGACGATCGCGGCCGTGAGGGTGGATTTGCCGTGGTCAACGTGGCCGATGGTGCCCACGTTGAGGTGCGGCTTCGTGCGTTGGAAGTTCTCTTTTGCCATGTGACTGACGATAGCTGGTTTTCGCTGCTTGCTGTTTCAGGAAAGCGGCGCGGACTGGAGCCCACGATCGGGTTTGAACCGATGACCTCGTCCTTACCAAGGACGTGCTCTGCCAACTGAGCTACGTGGGCATCGCCATTCGGCCGTTTTGCCACCTCCCGGCGACAAAAAATTCAGTTCCCACGCCTGCTGCCAGGCGAAGAAACCGAAATCGGGCGTCTGCAACGCTTCTCTGAAGCGCGAATTGATAGGAGTGTGCGATCCGAGTGTCAACGGGTTTCTGGGTTCAAGCGCGACGCTCTCGACTCCAACCCCTCCCCGAACATCCCCGCACCACGGGAACCCTGCCCACTTCCATCGAGGAAACCCCAGGATTTCCGACAAAATCAAGGGCCCAACTCCCGAACTCAATCCGACGGACCCGCACAAGGACTTCGAGGAGTCTACCGGGAACAAAAGCCGAAGGACCGCTCCTCCGGATGTCACCCAAAATGGAGGCGAGGGCACCCCGACGCAGGGTCGGGAATCAGGGAAGCTCCTCGAGTGTCAGCTTCCGAAAGGAAATGCGCGTCTTCCCGCCCCCGTGAACCTGCAGCCCGATCCGTCCCGAAGGGACAATGGCGGGATCCTTTTCAACATAATCCACCATCGGGACACCATTGATCCAAAGCCGGACGCGCGAACCCTCGCATCGGATCTCGTAGTCGTTCCATTCCCCCGCCTTGAACGCCTTGGCCACGGCCGCGGCGTCCGGACGCGCCAGGACGGTATTCCGTCGCGACTCATCGTAAAGACATCCATACCACCCTTCCCCTATGTCGGCCTGATAGCCGATCATCTCGTTGTGGTTGGGAATCCGCTGGCTTCGGATCTGGATGCCCCCGTTCACAAATCCTTCGGAACCCTCGATCTTGAACTGCGCGCGCAGCACAAAGTTGGTGTAGGAGCGCGTAGTCGCCACGAACTCATTCCTCGGCACCATCGACTTCAGGTCGCCCGCCACCAGCGCGCCGTCGTCAATGCGCCAGATGCGATTGGTATCACCATCCCAGCCCGTGAAGGTTTTGCCATCGAACAAGGCGATGGGGGCGGCGCACACGGTGAAGGTGCCCAGCAAGGCGCAAAGGAAGGGACGGATCATGCCGGCACCCTGCCCCAGCGGAACCGGGGCGTCCAGCCTGCGAAGCCCGGAGCACCGACTGAAGCGTTCGTAGTGCAGCCTTTAGGCTGTCCGGGAGGCGCGGGAGGAGGGCAGCGACGTCAGGCGCGCTGCGAGACCGGCTGAAGCCGGGACTACGAACCGTCCGTTCGTAGTGCAGCCTTTAGGCTGTCCGGGGCGCGTCAGCCCGCGCCACCCGCCGCCGCCTTCTTGGGCTCACCCTTTAGCAGGGCGATCGCGTAGTCGCGATTGAGGCGCGCAATGAAGTCGAGGGAGATTTCCTTCGGACACACGGCTTCGCAAGAACCCGTGACGGTGCAGGCACCAAAGCCCTCGTGATCCATCTGATCCACCATCGCCTTGACCCGGCGGTACCGCTCGGGCTGTCCCTGTGGAAGGAGTCCCAGGTGCGACACCTTGGCCGCAACAAAGAGCATCGCGCTGGCGTTCTTGCAGGCGGCCACGCAGGCGCCGCAGCCGATGCACTGAGCCGCGTCCATCGCCAGGTCCGCGTTCTCCTTCGGGACGGGAATGGAATTCGCATCCGGCGCCGCGCCGGTGCGAACGGAGATGAATCCGCCGGCGTGCTGGATGCGGTCAAACGCCTTCCGGTCGCATACGAGGTCCTTGATGATCGGGAACGGACGCGCCCGCCACGGCTCGACCACGATCTCATCGCCATCCTGGAAACTCCGCAGGTAGGTCTGGCAGGTCGCGACGCCGCGATGCGGACCATGCGGCTTGCCGTTGATCACCAGCGAGCACGTCCCGCAGATTCCCTCCCGGCAGTCGTGGTCGAAGGCGATCGGCTCCTCGCCCTTGTTGGCGAGGTCCTCGTTGACCACGTCCAGCATCTCGAGAAAGGACATGTTCGGATTCAACTCCGGCGTGGTGTACGTCCGGAACTCCCCGTTCGAGGTCGGGTTCTTCTGACGCCAGACTTTCAGGTTCACCTTCATGGATACTGCGGCTTGATTCGGGTTTCGGAGGTCGGAGGCGTTATTTGTAGCTCCGGGTGCTCATCTTCACTTCCTCATACACGAGGGGTTCCTTGTTCAGGATGGGATCCCGGTCGGCGCCGGCGTATTCCCAGGCCCCCACAAACGCGAACTGATCGTCGCGGCGCTTCACGTCGCCCGGATT
>JAEUHD010000100.1 GCA_016793645.1 Verrucomicrobiales bacterium | reverse complement strand
CCAGAAATCGCGCGCCTCGCGCCCCCAGGTCCGGTGAAACACCTCGGGCAACAACAGCATCGCCATGTCGCACCGGACGCCATCGCATTGCTTCGCGATCGCGAGCAATTCGCCCGTCATCGCCTCCTGGACCGCGGGGTTCCCGTAGTCGAGCTGGACCGTGTCCGGCCACCCGGGGAAATAGGGATCGCGTCCGTGCGCGAAGATCCGTCCTCCGCCGGCGGCATTCCCGGACTTGAAATAGTTTTGCGGAGACTGCGCGAGGTCCTGGTCGCCTCCGGTGATGAAGTAGTCGGGGTGCGCCGACACCCAGGCGTGGTCCGGAGCCATGTGATTCGGAACGAAATCCAGCATCAGCCGGAGATTGCGCCGGATCAGTCGCTGACGGAACCGCTTCAACGCCGCGGGACCACCCAGCGACTTCGCGACGGTATAGTCCTGGATCGCAAAGCACGATCCGCCGATGTCGTCCTCGGTGAGGTCCGGCAGAGTCTGTGAAAACTCGCGCCGCCACTCCGGATTCGACCGCGAGATCGTTCGCCCTGCGGCACCGGTCTTCCACACGCCCAGCAGCCACACCCACTCAAATCCATCCGCGGCGAGGCGGTCGAGTTCGGCGTCGGGAATATCGTCGAGGGCCGCGGGCCGGCCCAGACTGCGGGAGAGTCGGGTCAACCAGACACGGGTGTTGGCCTGGAACAACAATGGATGAAGGTCGAGGGACATGGCGGGATCCTCCGGGGATTGGAGAACTAGATCCCCAACCCTGGAATCTGTCGCTGCGAAAATCCCCGGTGGCAAGGATCGGGCGCATCCCAACACTGCCCCTGCGGGTAGTCCGGCCTTCAGGCTGCTCCCCCAACGGCCGCCAGGGCGCCCCCAAAGGACAGGCTAAAGCCTGCACTACAAACCCACAGGCTAAAGCCTGCACTACGAGCACACAGGCTGAAGCCTGCACTACCAACACTCCGGGCCACCGGGGCCCGGGACGGCCTACTCGGCGAGCAGCTTCTTCCGGGCGGCGGCCAGGTCCTTGAGCTTCTCGGGACCGACCTTCGGATAGTGCAGATCCAGCTTCGAAAGCGTGTCGATCACCGCCGACGCCACGATCAGCCGGGTGAACCACTTGTTGTCGGCGGGCACGACATACCAGGGCGCCTCCGGGGTCGCCGTGTGACGGATCATGTCCTCGTACGCGTGCTGGTACTCCTTCCAGAATCCACGCTCATGGATGTCGGCTGAGGAAAACTTCCAGTTCTTCTCCGGATTCTCCACCCGTTCCAGGAACCGGCGCTTCTGCTCCTTCTTGGACACGTGGAGGAAGAACTTGCACACCACGACCCCATTGCGGTGGAGATACCGTTCGAAGGCCCGGATGTCCTGAAACCGTTCCTTCCAGATGTGCTTGGTGATCCGCTCCTGCGGAAGGCGCTGCTTCTGGAGCAGATCGGGATGCACCCGCACCACGAGGGTTTCCTCGTAGTAGCTGCGGTTGAAGATGCCGATGCGCCCGCGCTCCGGCAGCGACTTCATGCTCCGCCACAGATAATCGTGGTCCAATTCCTCACTGGTGGGCGCCTTGAAGGAAAACACCTGGCATCCCTGGGGGTTCACGCCCGACATGACGTGCTTGATCGCCCCGTCCTTTCCCGCGGCGTCCATGGCCTGAAAAATGAGCAGCACCGCCCAACGGTCCTGCGCATAGAGACGATCCTGAAGCTCCGCCAAGGCCTCGACTCCGATCGCCAAACCCTCCTTCGCCCGGGGCTTGTCCTCCGAGTCCAGATGGAGCGTGTCACCCGGATCCACGTCGGAGAGGCGGAACCCGTCTCCGTCCCGGACGCGGAAGGGTTTCGAGAACTTTCGTGCCTTCCGACCGATCTCCTTGAGGTTCATGGTAGATTTGGTTTCAGGGCTGCGGATGCCGCTGCCGGTATCCCTCGAGAAAATTCCGAAGTCGCTGCATGGGATCCGTTCCGGCGGTTCGCTGGATCCAGGATTGCAGCTCAGCGTCGCTGACCGTCGTCGGCTCCACCTCCGCCTTGGGACCAAGGCGACCCAGCAGCTCCATTACGGACTGGGAGGACGGGAACAACGCATCATCCAGCAACTCGGGCTTCCCGGCAGCGCCCAGATACATCGCGTCCACCCACTTCCCATCGGGACGCAGAATGAACAGCGATTCCCGAACCAATTCGTCCCCGGGGGCGATGCCGGCCTGGACCACGAGGAACGGTCCGCGATCCGTTCCGCCCGGATTGAGGTTCCACATTTCGACGGACGTGAAGCTGTTGTTGATGGTTCCCATGGCGACGGCGGTAGCATGCAGAAATGGGTGCCCCTGCACAGCCGGAATTCGGCTCCCGCCGGACAGGCTAAAGCCTGCACTACGAACGCATCGCTTGTAGTCCAGCCTTTAGGCTGTCCCCTCCCCCAAATACCACCTCGCCCATGCGAAGAACACACAGGCTGAAGCCTGCACTACGAACGAACCGCCTATTGCTTCGCCATCCGGGCGCGCGCCTGCTCCAGGATCTGACGCTCCTCCGCGGTCAGGCTTTGGATGCCGTGGGCCGCAATCTTGTCGAGGATCGGATCCACCTCCTTCGCCATGAACTGGTCCGGCCGGCTGGGCGTGGAAGTCCGGCGCCCGGGCGCCGGGGCATCCCATTCCAGTCGTTGCCAGTGGGCGGAACCGGAAGGCGGGGGTGGTGGGCGGCGCCAGCGAAACCGGAGACGATCCCAGAGGGCCCCGGCCCCACCCAGCGCAGTGGCGGCAGGACGGGCGAGATTGAGAAATAGCAATCCCCCCAGCATCCCGCCCAGATGCGCGGCGTGGGCCACATTCCCGCGTGGGGTCACCGCACCCACCAAGGCAATCACCGCCCCCCAAAACAGAAGCATCTTGGCCCGCAGGGTCACCGGGATGACGAAGAACACCAGCACGGTGAATTCGCGCTCGGGGAACAGCGCCGCGTACGCCGCCACCAACCCGAAAACCCCGGCCGACGCGCCGACCAGCATTCCACCGAAATACCGAGGCGCCAGAAGGGCGCACAACAACTGCACCAGACCCCCAAGAACGCCGCTGAACAAATACAGCTTCAGGAACGTGGCCCGGCCGAGAAACTCCTCGAGCTCGCGTCCAAAGAGGAACAGCGCCCAGCAGTTCAGGAGCAGATGGAGCACCCCTCCGTGCAGGAACTGAAACGTGATCAACTGCCAGAGTTCGCCATGGCGAATTCCCGGAAGGCTGAGCGCAAAGGTCTGGTCGAACGGATACAAGGGTGCCCGGTTCTGAACCAACAACTGCACCAGGTACACCAGGACGTTGGCGACGACCAGAACCAGGGTCACCGAGCCGCGGCCCTTCGGCTCGGGATCCCTCATGTATTCGCGGTCGGCAAGCATTGCGTGACGACAACGTAGCCGGAGCCGCGTCGGGTTCAATCCAGCTTTGCGAGTTCCTCCCGGACCAGTGCGGTGAGCGGACGCAGTGTCTCCCGGGTGAAGTCAAACCGGCAACCCGCCCGCTGGAACAGCTCCGGAAGGGGCCGCGCCCCTCCCAGGGCGAGCCCGGCCTTGTAGTCCGCCAGCGCGCGTGCGGGATCCCTCATCGAATTGGCCCACACCTGCAGGGCTCCCAGCTGCGCGATCCCGTATTCCACGTAGTAAAACGGATAGAGGAAGATGTGCAGCTGCTTGTGCCACAGGTGGGCCCGGGCCGACTCGAATCCGCTCCAGTCCACGTCCCCGCCAAACCGGTCCATCAACGCCAGCCACGCCGCCGAACGTTCCGCGCGGGTGTGTCCCGGATGCGTGTACACCCAGTGCTGGAACGCATCCACGGTGGCGATCCAGGGAAACACGCCCACGATGCCCTCCAAATGCACCCGGCGCGCCCGCTTCGCGTCGGCTTCGGCGTAAAAGACGTCCAGATGGGGGGCGCCCAGAAGCTCCATGGCCATGGACGCCACTTCGCAAAACTCAATGGGTGCGCCGCGATAGGCGTACAACGGCTCGTCGCGGGTCGCGAGGGCGTGAAACGCGTGCCCCGCCTCGTGCAGGATCGTTTCCACATCACGCTGCAATCCCACAGCGTTCATGAAGATGAACGGCAATCGCGATTCGGCGAGGGTGCTCTGGTAGCCGCCCGGCGCCTTGCCCTTCCGATTGGCCAGATCCAACAACCGAAGATCGCGCATGGTCTGGAAACCGCGCGCCAACTCGGGATCCAGCCGGTCGAAGATGACCTGCGACCCACGCTCCATGGCGTCGGTGTCCGCAAACGGACGCAGCGCCGGACGGTTCAGCGGATCCACCGACAGGTCCCAGGGCCGCAGCGCCGGAACTCCGAGCTGTTGGCGACGACGCGCCTGCAACTCCCGGATCACCGGCATCACCTCCGCTTCGATGGCGTCGTGGAAGCGCTCGCAATCGGCCGGTCCATAGTCGAAGCGGCCCCGCAGCCGGAAGGCAAAATCGCGGTAGTTCGCGAAACCGGCATTGGACGCCATCCGCCCGCGCAAATCGACCAATCCGTCAAAGAGCTCCTCAACGCGGTCAACCTCCTTCAGTCGGCGATCCGCCACGGTCCGCCAGGCCTCCTCACGCAGGGTCCGGTCCGGATCCTCCTGAAACCGCCCCATGGCCACCAACGTCCGCTCCTCACCCCGGAACTGTACGGTCAGCGAACCGGACAACTTGTTGTACTCGTTGCCCAGCTTGGACTCCTCGGTTTCCAGCGGCACGTTTTCGTCGCGGTACAATTCCACCATCAACGCGGTGTCGCGGTCGAAGACCTCGTAACGGGCGGCGGGCAGCGACGTGCGGAGCGGATGCGCCAAATAGGCCTTCGCCACGGCGAAGCGCCGGGGCTTCAGCGCCGGTTCCACATGTTCCACGAACTGGAGATAGGATTTCTCGGCCTCGGGACTGTCCGTGTGGCAGGTCATCGCAATGTACCGGCGGCTGCTTTCCTCATCGATCGCCGCGGCCAACTCCCCGGTGTCCAGGACCCATTGCTCGAACTGTTCCAACGTGGTGCACCGCGGCGCCCGGGCATCCAGTTCGTCAAACAGCGGCGCCACCTGGCTCCAGTCCCCCAGGTCGATGCGGGCGGGCACGAAGCGCCGGGGGGTGTGGACGGGTAGTTCTCCGAACGGCAGCAGACTCATGTGGGCCACACGTTGCGGGACATCGCCCCGCGGGGCAAGTGCACCGCCTCCTCCTCCCGTCGGCGGCAACGACCGTAGCCGCGGAGGGCACGACGCGCTGACCTCCCCAAGCCGTGGAAACGCCCCAAAACCACCACCTGCAGCAACGTCCCGAAAACGCAGAATGCGCCTCCTCCCATCGGCGGCTACGGGCGGTAGCCGCGGAGGGCACGACGCGCTGACACCTACGGCTTGATCACCGGCGCCTTCTTCGGGCTTGCGCGCAGATACTTGTGGCACGCGACGCAGCTCACCGTGAGATCCGAGTACGCCCCGACGGCCGCATCGATGTCCCGAACCTTCGCCGCCTTGACCAGCGCCTCCGAGGACACCCGGAACTGTGTCGAGAACAGCTCGTAGTCGGGGGTCTGCATCGCCGCCCAACCCCGCTGTCCGCTCAAGGCAACGAGCGCACTGGCATTGGTCTGCACCAACCCAAAGTCCGCAACCGCAAGCCCGCCCAGGATCCGCTGGGACGCCGCCAGCTTCTGGCGCATCACCGCCGCCGTGTCCCCGTCCGCGGCCCGGACTGTGGCCGCGATCCAGACCATCCACAGGAGTGCTTTCCAAATCGTCTTCATGGCAATTCTCAGGTTCAGGTTGAAATGCAGACCGACACCCGCAGCGTCACCCGCCCCGACCGGGTCAGCCACACGAGGATTGGAATATCCGCCACCAATCTTGCGGGGGGCCTAGGATTGTCAGGAGCCCGGGGCCGGATAGTCTCGGGTCCGGTGAAACCTGTTTCGCGCCGGTGGTTCCTGGGTCTTCTCTGTATTCTCCCGGCCGGGTGTGCCGGACTCGGCGGCGAGCCGCCCATCGAGATCCTCCTGTCCGACATCCGACCCGGCACCGGTGGCGGACTCGGCGAGGCCGCCCTCGATTTCATCATCCGCCTGGAGAACACCTCACCGGAGCCCCTCACCGTCGAGGGCGGATCGTACAAGATCTACCTGAACGACACCTACATCGGACAGGGGCTCTCCAACACTCCGGTCACCTTGCCCCGGCTCGGCAGCCAGACCATCGCGGCCACGGTCCACATCAGCACCTTCCGCCTCATGGGATCGCTCTACAGCATCTTCAAATCCCACCAGGTCTCCTACCGCCTGCAAGGCACCGTCTACGCCTCCCGAAACGGCGGCTCGTCGCACTCGTACAAGGCGACCCGCGAGGGAACCGTCAACCTGGACGAACTTCAGGGAACATTGACCAAGTAGTCGGGATTACGGCCCCTCCGCAGACGCACGATCCTTGGGGATTCGAGCGGCGTTCTTCGACGGGATGGAATCCACCGCTTCCCCTTGGCGGAGGCGGGCGGGGGTGTAGTCAAACCAGGGGAGCTGGACCATCGGTTGATTCCACCAGCCCCGTCCGAAGTCGGTGATGGCCGCAAACTCGGACACCATCGCCAGAAACGAAAACGCGAACCAGATCAGGAACACGGCCGCGCCCGCGGCGAGCCGTCCCGTCCGCGTCGCGAGCCACGCCGCCAATCGGACCCACCGTCCGCGTTCGGGGACGGGCACCGGGGTGAGAAGTTCGAGTCGCCGCAACGCCTGCCACTCCGCCTCTCCCAAATCATCCTCGGTCAGGGCGCCGGATTGAAATCCAGACCGCAACGCCTCGGCATACACCCGCGCCGCCAGCAGGCGCAGTCCGACGAATAGCGGGAACAATCCCATCGCCATGACCCCGAAGAACCGCTGCGACACGGCGGCCATTTCGGCCATCGGCCGATCCGTCAGGTTCGGCGCATACTGGGCCAACTGCGGCATGAGCTTTACCAGCAACACCAGCGAGCAGGCCCCGGCCCACACCAACGCCAGCGCCAGACTCGACAACCATCGCCGCCGGACCAGCCGCCACACGATGCGGAAATCGTAGAACCGCCGCCAATCCCCGGTGCTCGCCTGACGCGCCTGGGCGAGCGGCACATACGCCATGGCTGCGGAGAACAGGACCATCCCCAGGATGAAGACCGTCGGACCGAACCACGCATGCTCGTATCCCTTGTTGAAGGAGTTCTGCCACCCGGCGTACCAGGCCACCGCCCACATTAGGCATCCGGGCAGGGTCAACACCCACGTGTTGGCCAGGACCTGCAGCCCCAACCGCGCATTCAGCACGACGCCCCCGAGCGCTCTCCGAAGCCACCGGCGAGTTCGCCCGGCCGACGCCGAATTTGCACTTCGGGACCCGGCAAACCACGTGGGCCAGGCCGCGTGGTCCCGCGTCGCCGGATCCGCGGCCGCGAAGTCCGCAAAGTTCCGCGTCTGCCTTCGGATCGGACTCCGTCGCCACCAGGTCCTGAGAACCTCCCGTTGCGCCGCCCGCGTCGTCCAGCCCACCACCAGAACGCTCAGGATGAAAAAGGTGCTGAAGAACGCGCCCAGAATCCATCGCACGACGCCCAGTCCCCACAGGATCACGCGAGATTTCTCGCTGAGGCGCCCGCCCGTCGCGTCGCCGTCATAGAACTGTTCCCCTGAATTCGAAAACAAGGTGCCGGGAGCCTCGGGCAGCCCCTGTCCGTCCGGTGCGCCATTCATGCAAACGCCTCCTCCAGGATTGCGGATTCCGCGAAGGGAGTTTTGAGACCCATCAGACGCCCAATCGTTCCCGTGATCTGGACCTGGCTGACCGTCCGGTCCACGACCTGGCCCTTGGGAATTCCCTTTCCGAAGAGCAACGCAAAAATCTCATGGGAGGACCTCGATCCGAAGTGATGCTGGCACGGGACGGAGATGTAGGGATTGTCGTCGCGTCCGCAGTCCGGAATCACCACCCACACGGTGTTGTCGCGATATTCCGGATCCGCCTCCACGAGCGTGACCAGCCGTTTCACCTCGTCGTCCATGATCGCCATGCCGCGGGTGTAATGGTCGAGGTAGCCCCAGTGCACGTAGTCCACGTCCTGATAGTTCACCATGACCAGCTTCGGCCGCAGGTCCCGCACGGCGCGCAGGGTGAGCTCGGTGAGCAACCGGTCGCCGCGCGGATTCACCAGCCCGGAATCCCCGTAGTAACGCCGCCAATCGGTCCAGTACCGGTCCAGCGCCGCCCCCTGCCTCTGTTCCTGTGCGGCGCGGTAGTCGAGGGAAAGGAATTCCTGAAGCCGCTTCCGCTGCTTCTCCAATTCCGTCCCGGAGAATCGTCCTTCCTCCAACTGCCGCGCGAGCAGCCATGTCTTGTAGCGTCGCAGGCTCAGGGTCTGTGATCGGTAGTTCACGCCGAACAGGTGGTGGTTGCTGAAGTTGTAAAACTCCTCGTCCCCGCGATCCTCGCCATTCACGAGGAGCGCCTGATGGGACGGCACCTCGAATGATTCTCGGAGGTATTCGAAGAGCGTCGGCACCGAGGCCTCGAAGCGCGCGCCCAGAAACTTGGCGGGCACCTCAGGCCGCGTGGCCGACACATCCCGGAACCGCTCGTAGCGTCCGGTGAGAATGTAGAGCGTCCCTTCGCCGTGGCTGGTCTGGTAGTCATGGAACCGGTCGATCTCCATACGCGGAAAGAGGACCCCGCGCCGGGTGAGTTCGTGGGTGAGGAACGGCGCACAGGTATGCTGCGGGTCGATGGATTCCCGGCGCCGTGATCCGCCGCCCCATCGGATCACGAAAACGTTGGGCCCGCGGTATTCGGGCCGGACCGCGGGCATTTCGGTAGCGATCCCGGCTGCCGGCGGATCGGCCCACGCCCGGAAGCCCGGCACGCAGGCGGCACCGGCCAGGGCTGAGGTGCGAAGGAACGTTCGGCGATCCAGGGAGGTGGCGAGCGAGTTCATGGCGGAAGGAGGGATGCCCGACAGTTTCAACACTCGTGGGCCGCCGGAATAGTTTCAGGAAGCTCTCCCCCCAACCGTCCCCTCGATCCTCGGGAGGGCAAATTGAAGTGCTCACGCCGTGGCCGACCTGAACGGCCGCTCCCGCCCCGGCCATCGTCTGGGTCCATTCATTCTGATTGCCCGGGGCATCGGTGCTGACTAGCTTCCGCCCCGGTTCGCACCGTGCACGGGTAGCTCAATTGGATAGAGCGTCGGTCTCCGAAGCCGAAGGTTGTGGGTTCGACCCCCGCCCCGTGCACCATTTTTATTTCGTTGATTACCAATGTCTTGCAGACAGGCC
>JAEUHD010000093.1 GCA_016793645.1 Verrucomicrobiales bacterium | reverse complement strand
ACCCTCCAGTGATTCCTTCCCCGGGAAAAGGATTCCGAAACACCGCCGTTATTCCGGCACGAGGACGCAGCGGAATCCCACGCTGGTGTTGCGGGTGACCGGGCGGGAGTAGTGACGGTAGGAGGACAGGAGGATGGCGGGGATGTTATCGACCCAGGATCCGCCCCGCACGAAGCGGGCGTCCCGGCCGGGGTCAAACTCCTCCTGGCCCCATTCCCAGCAATTGCCCCCGAGGTCGTAGATGCCGTAGGCGTTGGGAGGGAAGCTGCCGACCGGCGCGGTGCGGGCGAAGGGATCCCGGAACCCCTCAATGACCCGGAACTGCGCCGGCCAGTTGGTTTCGGAAGCCTCGGATCCGGGATAGTTGCCGGCGGGAAGTCCGTTGACGTTGGGGGGCATTTCCCTTCCCCACGGGTACACGTCCTGGATTTTCTCGCTCCTCGTCTTGGGAGTCGTGCCGGGTTCGTTGGTGAGCCCGACCGCGGCGCTCCATTCCACGTCGGTGGGCAGCCGGTATTTCCGGCCCTCCTTCTTGGAGAGCCAGTCGCAAAAGGCCTGGGCGTCGTTCCAGTTCACGCCGCACACGGGATGGCGGTCCGTCTGGGGAAAGCCCGGATTCTTCCAGGTGTCCCCCACCTGCTTCCATCGATTGGTGCCGAGCGAGTACACGTCCGTGGTGGCGTCGTAGCCCGTCTCCTTTACGAACGCGGCAAAGTCACCCCGTCTCGTTTCCCACACCGAGAACAGCACGGGCGTGCCCGGGACCGGAACAAATTTCATGCCGAGGGAATTTTCGAACGGGTGTTCCTTGGAGGCCTGGATTTTGGCGGCAGGCGACGGGGTGGATGCGGCTGGGCCGGCGGCGGGAGTTGCGGGAGTCGGGGTTTCCGCCGCCCGGACCTGGGCGCTTCCGAAAATAATCGCGAGGGCGAGGGTCCGGATCACCCCAGGCGCGTTCCTTCGAAAACAAACGAGGTTCATGGGCGGAATACTTGCGAAACTCCGCCCGCTTCGCAACTCCATCGCCAGCACGGGCGGCTACGCGGGTAGCCGCGGAGGGGACGACGCGCTGATATCTCCCCCTCGCGTGGGCGTGCGCCGGGGTCTCGAACCGGACCGAAGACGCGATTGGCGCCTCCTGCCGTCGGCGGCTACGTGGGTAGCCGCGGAGGGGACGACGCGCTGATATCTCCCCCTCGCGTGGACGTGCGCCGGGGTCTCGAACTGCCTATGGCTTCACGCGGACACGGAAGTACCGCGGATCAGACCCGACCTCGGGCGCGAATTCGCCGGGACCCATGACAGCGTTTGGGTCCGGATCGGGGGCCCAAGTCGAAAGATTGGGCGAGGCCTCAAGCTCGTAGGTGACCCCCGCAGCCGGCAGGAAGGTGAGCCGGAGCGGACGCAAACCGGAGGTCCAGCGGGCCGAGACCAGTGGCGCTTCCGGGGGCGCAGCGAGAAGGACGACCTGGGTCTCGACGACGGCGCGACCCGCGGCGTTGGAGATCTCGACACGGTATCGCCCATCATGAACCCCAGGTTGCGGGGACGGGATTCGGAGCTCGGGTCCGGTCTCGGATTCCAGCAGCGTGTCCTCGTGGAACCAGCGGAACCGGATCTCGCCGCCCGCCTGGAATACGGGATTCAACACCAGCGGCTCACGAATACCCGGACGAAGGAGGTAGGTGATGCTGGACGCGCCGCGCAGCACTGCGGGAGGCAGGGCGGCGGAAGGCGCTGCTGAAAGGCCCGTCAGCCAGAATCGCCCGAGGGCGGGTTTACTCTGCGCGGGGAAGGTCGTCTTCACCGTGATCGGGGTCAGGTAGCTGCCATCCCCCAAGGCCAGCACCGGTCCCGTGCCTCGAAGCGTGTCCACGAGGCCGCCCGAGGTGGGAACCACGGTTCCGTCGGCCCGCATGCGGACGATGCCGTCCGCACCCTGGATGGGGGAACGGAAGTTCAGGATCCAGTCCCCGTCGCCGAGCGGTGCCATCCCCAGCAGGGTCTTTCCCGGAAATCGAACCGGAGGATCCGAGGGGATCTGAATGAAGAAATTGGTGTCGGCGGTGCCCGAAGATTCCAGCCACGCGAGCGGCCCGGGCGCGCGATCAAACTCCGTGAAGCTGCCACCCACCCACAGGTGACCGTCCTCCATGGGGAACATTGCGCTGATGTCGCCATTGGCGCTCGTGTCCGGCCGTCGGGGTTTCGCATTGAAGATGGGATCGAGGGCTCCGTCCCGCAGGAACCGGGCAACGCCCCGGAACAGGGTCTGGCCTCCGGTCGTCTGCTGCACGGCAAACTGGACACCGCCAACGAGCAGGCGCCCCTCCGGTCCCGGCTCCACCTTCAGCACGGTGGGGGTTCCGTAGAAGGTGAAGCCGCTGGCTCGGAAGGAGAGATCGGTCTTCCCCGAACTCCCCAGCCTGCGGAGAGCGCCGTTTTGGGAGCCAGCTCCGGATGCGGAGGCAATGAAAACGCCATCTCCGTCGAGGGCCAGACCGGACACCGCGGCCTGTTTGGAGTATCCGGCCGGAGGGCTCACGGTGAGTTCGTCCCCGGGATCGAAGGAGTCGTCGAGGGAGCCGTCGGCCTTGAGCTGGACGACCCCATCCCGGGGCGCACCCTTCAGTCGGCTGAACCTGCCCGCGAGGACGAGGCGTCCGTCGGGGCGAAACACGGCGGCGAGCGTCTCGGTTCCCAGAAGTCCTTCCGCGGCATTCCAGGTTTCATCCCGGCTGCCGTCGGGACGGATGACCACCAATCCCGGCACCTGGACGCCGTCGTAGGCCAGGAGCGAACCGTAGACGAGAATGCGGCGCGCGCGTCCGGTGGCGTCCCGATCCGCGACCAATCCGGCGACGGTTCCCGAAAGCCCCAGGCCCCCGATGCGGAGCTGGCCGCTGGCGGGATTGATCATGAATTTCGGATCGATGGAACCTGAGGCGAGGCCGACCATCACGGCCCGGCTGAGCTCGCGTCCGGAGGCGTTGGAGACCGAGACGGAGTACGCCGCCGTTTCCGTCGCCTGGCTGGCGGGAATCACAAGATCCGGGGAGGTCGCTCCGACAACGCCGTCCGACGAACTCAATGGGGAGCCGTTCCGATACCATTGCCACTGCAGGGGAGGCGTCCCGAGTCCCGCTGCCCGCAGTGTCAGGGAATCCGCGGAGTTCGTGGTCACGGTGGCGGTGGGTTGGACGGTGAGCTGTGCCGGAATGGGCGGGGTACTGGCCGGTATCTGCAATCGCGCCAGCCTCGGGGAACCGCGGCCGTCGAAACTTCCGAAGCGTCCTCCCACCAGGACCCGTCCGTCAGGTTGCTCGACCAGTTTGTAGATGACGTCGTCCGGACCCGTCCCGGCGTCGAACGTGGGATCGACCGAGCCGTCCGGATGCAGCAAGACCAGCCGGCGGCGGGATTCGCCACTCCAGTGGGTGAAGGCGCCGGCGACCAGGAGGCGTCCATCGGCGAGTTCGGCGACGGCGGTCACGGGACCGTCCGGTCCGGCGCCGGTGTCGAAGCCCGCGTCCACGGAGAGGTCCGGAAGAAGACGGGCAAGATTTCGGCGCGGCAGGGCTCCGATGCGGTCGAAGTCGCCGGCGATGAGGATGCGTCCGTCCGGCTGCCGGGTCAGTTGGTTGACCTTGAGGGAGAGGGGGGACTCCGCTTCGAGGGCCGGTCCGGGAGCCGATTGGCCCTGGGCGGAGTAGGTGAACAGGGTCGGGGATCCGAAACTGTTGGTCCGTCCCCAGAGGAGGAAGTGGTCGGAATCCAGGACGGCGAAGGGGCCTACGAATTCGCCGTTGTGGGTTTGCCTGCCGTTGAGAAACGCGAACGCCGGATCCCGCGATCCGTCGGGCAGGTATCGGCCGAACAAGATCGTCTCATTGATGGCGCCTGCTTTTTGGAGGGTGTAGGCCCCGGCGACCAGCAGCCGTCCATCGCCGAGTCGGATCGTGGAATAGACTGAGGCGGGGCGGAAAAAGTCGTTGAGTCTCATCCCCGATCTGAACGCCGGATTCAACGAGCCATCGGGGTTCAGTTGGGCGACGAGGGGGGAACTTGGATCCCATTGGATGGCGTTGAGGCCACCGGCCACCAGCAGGCCGTCGTCCTCGGTGGGGATGAGATCGTTAAATCCTCCTTCGAACGTGTTGGCATTGACCTGAAATCCAGGTTCCACCGTGCCTATGGAATCCAATCGGACGAGATCCTGTTGGTAGGCGATGGCTCCGGTGCTGAGGTTGGTCCGAACGCCGCT
>JAEUHD010000085.1 GCA_016793645.1 Verrucomicrobiales bacterium | reverse complement strand
CCGGCGGGATGGAAAGCGGTAAGGGACTACCGCAGTCCAAGACGCTTCGCGAGGTTTTGGGGCGGAGGAGACCGCCAGGGTTTGGAGTGCGGCCGCGGAGCTGCCGCTTTGGAACGGCGCGTCGATTGCGGATGAGGCGTTGGGTACTTCGTAGCGTGTCCCGGCGGGATGGAAAGCGGTAGGGGACTACCGCAGTCCAAGACGCTTCGCGAGGTTTTGGGGCGGAGGAGACCGCCAGGGTGTGGAGTGCGGCCGCGGAGCTGCCGCTTTGGGACGACGCGTCGATTGCGGATGAGGCGTTGGGTACTTCGTAGTGCGTCCCGGCGGGATGGAAAGCGGTAGGGGACTACCGCAGTCCAAGACGGTCAGCGGTGGAGGGCGAGCCAGATGGCGGCGGTGACGGCGAGGCAGCCGCCGGCGACGGTGCGTCGGTCGGGGTGTTCGCCGTCGATCCACCAGGCAAGGGGAATGACCGCGAGCGGGGTCAGGGCGGTGATGGCCATGACGATTCCCGTGGGCTGGAGTTGCAGGGCCCACTGGTAAGCGGCGACTCCGAGGGAAGGTCCGCTCAGGGCGTTGAGCAGGATCCAGGGGCTCGCACGTCGCCACGGGATGCCTCCCTCGGGCAATCCCGCGCGGCCGGCGCTTCGGGTGGCGACCCACCAGATCACGGTGAAGACGAGTCCGGCGAGGATGCGCTGGTAGGCGACGGAGAGTCCGTCGATGGGCTGGCCCGCCTCACGGGCCAGGATCTGGCCGTGGCGGCTGAGGACCGCGCCCCAGGCCTGTCCGACAGCGGCGATGACGCCCAGGGTCAGGCCCAGCCATCCGGCGGAGGCCGCGGCGTTGCGGCGGCGTCCGGGTGCCAGGGCCACGGCGACCCCGGCCAGAATGGCGGCGCCGGCGGCCAACTGGCCCGCGCCGAGCCGGGTGTCGAGCCAGAGCCATTCCGTGAGTGCGGCGACGGGGGCGGCGAGGCACTGCACCATCAGGCTGGTGAGTTGGGCGCCGAGCCGCGGCAGTGCGAGGAAGATGGCGGTGTCGCAGATCCCGTATCCGATCACCCCGCTGACGACGAACCAGGTGAAGGACGGGCCGCGGAGTCCGATGCCCAGGGTGTGCGCCAGCAGTCCGAGGACGACCGTGGCGAGCGACATCCGGGCGAGGTTGGCGGTGGCGGATCCGACGAGCAGGACGGACCGCTTCGCCGAGACCGAGGACAGCGCGAACAGGAAGGTGGCGAGGCAGGCGGCGAGCACGGGGCGCCTCGAACTCAGAGCTGGAACAGCGACTCCGTGTGGGCGTTCAGCACCGCGGAGCGCATCTTGCGGACGGCGGCGCCGAGATTGCGCTGATGGAAGAGAGCGGTTCCCGACACGAAGACGTCCGCTCCGGCCCGGGCGCATTCGCACGCGGTCTCGACGTTGATGCCGCCGTCCACCTCGATGTGGTACTTCAGTCCGAGTTCACGCCGCCACGCCGCCGCCTGCTGGACTTTGGGAACGCACTCGTGGATGAAGGATTGGCCGCCGAAGCCCGGATTCACGGTCATGATGAGCAGCACGTCGATCTGCGCGAGGTAGGGACGCACCTCGTTGATGTTGGTCGGCGGGTTCACGCCGAGGCCGACGCGGCGTCCGAGGGAGCGGATCTTCCACAGCAGCGGCGTCACCTGCGCCCCCAATTCGACGTGGATCGTCATGCCGTCCGCTCCCGCCTTCGTGAAGGGCTGGAGCAGGATCTCCGGCTTCTCGCACATCAGGTGGACGTCGCAGTAGCGGGAGAAATGGGGACGGACGGCCTCCACCACGGCGGGTCCGAAGGAGATGTTCGGGACGAACTGGCCGTCCATGATGTCCAGATGCAGCCACTCCGCGCCGGAACGGTCGGCGCGGTCGGCCTCATGGGCGAACCGGCCGAAGTCACTGGCCAGCAGCGAGGGCGCGATGATCATTCGCCGCAGAGTGCGGAAGGGGCGGGGCGGGGTCAATGGACGGGAAGCCCGATCCCGGGCCGCCGCCGTTGGTTCATTCCTTGACGGCCCGCGGCGGCAGCGATCGCAACACCGGTTCGAGGATCACCCAGAGATTGCTGGCGATGAGGGAATGTCCGGCGGCCGTGGGATGGATCTGGTCGGGTTGGTTGAGTTCAGCGACGCCGCCGACTCCTTCCAGCAGGAAGGGAATCAGCGTGGCCCGTTCCTCCTTCGCCACCTGGGGAAACACCTCGCGGAATTCGCGTCCGTAGGCTTCCCCCATGTTGGGGGGCATCTGCATGCCGGCGACGACCACGGCGGCGGCGGGATTCTTGTCGCGGGTCTTGCGGATGATGGCGGTGAGGTTGGTCCGGGTGGCGCCCGGGGACAGTCCACGCAATCCGTCATTGCCTCCCAGTTCGAGCAGGAGGACGTCCACGGGACGCCGGAGCAGCCAGTCCAGACGGCGGAGTCCGCCGGCGGTGGTATCTCCGCTCACCCCTCCGTTGACGATGGTCACCGGAATTCCGGCCTCGTCCGCGCGCTTCTGGAGCAGTGCGGGGAAGGCCTGGGTGGGATCCAATCCGTATCCGGCGGCGAGGGAATCGCCGAGGACGAGCAGGGTGGGGCGGGCGGACGGTTCGGCGGCGGTGGGCGTGGGCGTCCGGGTGGAAATCCAGAAGGCTGCCGCCAGGAACAGCAGGGGAATCCACGGGGAGCGGGGGCGACTTCGGCGCATTGGCGGGGAAGCAACGACGAATGGCGGGTGAAGTCAATGTGGGGGAGGGGAGTGTTTGTAGTGCAGGCTTCAGCCTGTTCGGGCGACGCGCGGGTATCCGTCGGGCATGGGGGAGCTGCCTATTGATCCTCGCTCAACAGGGTGACCACGTGACGAACTCCAGCCGCGGAGCGGCGAGAGACAGTAGCCCACGGCGTAAGCCGTGGGTTGGGGCGGGAATCCCGCTCAGCCCCAGAGGGGCGGAAGAAAGCAGCTTCGCCGCGTGGGCCGGGCCCTCTGCCGCCCCGACGGGGCTTGGGATCCTGCCAATACCCACCCCGGGCTCACGCCCGGGGCTATTGTCTGGCGCGCCTCCGGCGCTGGGGAATTCCAGCCACCGCAGGTAGGGATTGTACGTCACCCTATTGCGCGAGTCTCAATAAAGGCTGGACTACGAACGGGGGGCGGGTTGCGGTCGGGGAGTTCCGGGTGTTTGCTGGGCGTGCGGTCTCCACTTCATGGCGTCTGATTCACCATCGGTTCTCTTCGGCATCGAAACCGAATTCGGCATCGCCCGGGATACGGATGAGGACTACGACGTGGTGGCGGAGTCCATTGCCCTCGTGCGCGCGGCGGCGGAGCCCGGGGTCCGAATGCGCTGGGACTACGACTGCGAGGATCCGCATCGGGATGTTCGGGGGTTCCGGGTCCGGGAACTGCGGCAGGACACCGATGAGGCCAACTACCGGGCCGAGGACGAGGCGCGTCCGCTCAGCTTCGCGGAGATCAAGAGCGATCTGGTGCTGGGCAACGGGGCGCGGTTCTACAATGACCACGCGCATCCGGAGTATTGCACCCCGGAATGCAGCACGGTTCGGGAACTGGTGACGCAGGATCGGGCAGGGGAGCGGATCGCGATGGCGTGCGCGGCACGGTTGGGACGGGAGCGCGGCGAACGGGTGCTGCTCTACAAGAACAACACCGACTTCCGCGGGCACAGCTACGGATGCCACGAGAACTACCTCCTGCCCCGCGCGCTTCCCTGGGACTCGCTGGTCCGGGGCGTCGAGGCATTCCTGGTCACGCGCCAGATCTTCGCCGGTGCCGGCAAATTCGGCATCGAGGATGAGGACCGTTTCGTGGGTCCCGGATTTCAGATCTCCCAGCGGGCGGACTTTTTCTCGGTGCGGCAGAGCGTGGACACGATGCAGCGACGTCCGCTCATCAACACCCGGGACGAACCCCACGCCAACGAGCGCGACTGGCGACGGTTCCATGTCATCCTGGGGGATGCGAACCTGAGTCCGTTTGCGACGCGGTTGAAGGTCGGAACGACGGCGCTGGTTCTGGAGGCGTTGACGGCGGGCGGGAGAGGGCGCGGGGAGACGGAGTGGCCGCTGCTCGAGGACCCGCTGTCGGCGCTCCGGACAATTTCCCGGGACGGAACGTTCCGATGGGAGGTTCGTGCGGAGGATGGAACGGCGACCACGGCCCTCGAAATTCAGCGCCAGTATCTGGAATTGGTTCGTGCGGCCTGTGATCCCGCCCGGCCGGAGGTTGCCGCGATCCTGGCGGATTGGGACGAGGTGCTTCGCGATCTGGAGGCGGATCCGGAGCGCTGTGCGGACCGCCTCGATTGGGTTGCGAAGCGGAGCCTCATCCGTGCGTTTCAGGAGTCGGAGTCCCTGGAGCCGGGGGATCCCTGGTTGCGAAGCCTGGATCTGGCCTATCACTCGCTGGACCCTGAGGAGGGGCTTTATTTCGGACTTGAGCAGTCGGGGGCCATGCGGGGTGTTCCGGAGGAGTCGGAGGTCCAGCGGGCGATCCAGCATCCCCCGGAAACCACCCGGGCCTGGGTCCGCGGGGAGTGCATCCGCAAGTTCGGGGACGCGGTGGTTTCGGCCCAATGGGACCATGTCACGCTGCGGGGAGGGAGCGGATGGGTGAAGGTTTCCCTCATGGATTTGTTCGCGCCTTCGGACGTTCGACGCTACCGTGATGCCCTGTCGCGGGCGTCTTCGCCCGATGAGTTGAAAACCCTGTTGAATCTCTGAGCCATGCCCGAGCAATTGCAAAAGGTCCGACCGACGGCACCGGGATCCGGCGGCGGCGATGGTGCGGGTCCGTCCGCGCCGAAGGTGGAGAAGCCCGACGTGAAGAACCTGCTGGAGCGGATGAAAAAGGTGGATCCGGACCAGGCCCGGCGCTATCGCCAGCGGACCGGCCAGTGAATTCCGCCCGTTCGACCCACTGACCTCCATGTCCGTTCCTCCGATCGCCGGGGACTTCGTCGCCCTCCTGGGGCGACACCAGGTCTCGCTGCTTCCCTCCGCGGCCAGTGGTGCCGCGCCCGTGGAGACGCAGGCGACCACAGTCTTTGCCTTCCGGTTTGCGGAGGGCGTGCTGATGGCGGGCGACCGTCGGGCGACGGCGGGAAACGTGATCGTCACCGACCAGGTGGAGAAGGTGATGGAACTCGACGACACCTCCCTGCTGGCGATTGCGGGGGTTCCGGCGACGGCCTTCGAGATGGCCCGCGTTCTCCAGACCTCGTTTGAGTATTACCGTCGGAGCCAGCTTCAGGTGTTGAGTCTCCCGGCGCGGGTTCGGGCGCTGGCGCGTCTGTTGAGGGACAATCTTCCCATGACCCTGCAGGGCGTGGGCGTGGTGGTGCCGCTGTTCGCGGGAGTGGATGCCTCGGTTCAACCCGCGGTGCCGAAGATCTTCTTCTACGACCCACTCGGAGCCCAGTTTCAGGCGGTGAATTACGCCGCGAGCGGCAGTGGGTCGGGTACGATCCGGAGCATTCTGGCCTTCCAGGAACGCCATGGTTCACCGCGTCCGTCGGCAATGACACGGACCGACGCGGTGGCCTTTGCCCTGCGGCTGTTGATGACGGCGGCGGAGTTTGATTCCGCGACGGGCGGGGTGAATCCGGAGCTTCACCACTTTGCGACGATCAAAATCCTGCGTCCGGGCGGGGTGGAGACTGTTTCGGATGACGAACAACGGGAGGCCCTGCGGGGGACGGAGGGGCGGCGATGACCGAGGAGCCGTACCGCTGGTTGGAGGCGATGGGGAACCGTCGCGAATATGTCCGGGAGCAGTTGAAGGGAGGTTCCCCGGTGCTCGCGGCGAGCCTTCCGGAGGGCATCCTGCTGCTGGGCGTGGGGACCGGAAATACCAAGGTCTTTGAGATTCACGACCGACTGGCGCTGGCGGCGCTGGGGCATCCGGCCGACCTGGAACGCATCCGGCAGGCCGCCATTGACGCGGCGCATCTCGAGGCGTTCACGCGGGCGCCCGAGGATGTGAGTCTGCGGCGTCTGGTGGGGTTTGGACTCAGCGCCCAGATCAAGCTGCAGTACGAGCAACTGTTCACGGCGCCGGTCCTGGGAGAGTTTGTCTTTGCGGAACTGGGTGCCGGGCCGGAGTCCGATCTGCTGTTCCGGCTGCATTTTGATGGAACGTTCTCCGCGGAGTCCGGCGGATGCGCCCTCGCCGCCTTTCCCGCGGAGGCCGAGAACCGGATTCGCGACTGGCTCGGGACTGAGCTTCGAAACGTTCCGACAAGGGCCGCGGCCGTGCGACTGCTGCTGGAGGCGTGGTGGCTGCTGTCGTCCGGTTCCTGGGAATCGTCCGAGATTCCCGCCTTTGCGGAGCGCGAGGCGGGATGGCGGGGAGCCATTGCGGGGAAGACGGTGGAACTGGGATGGCTTCGGCGCCGCGCCGGACGCGCAGTTCGGTATGAGCCGTTGTCCCTGGAGACGGTTCTTGCGGAGACTGGGGACCCCAACGATTCGCGGTCGTGACCCGGTTGGCGGGCATTGAGACGGAGTACGGGTGCCTCACCCTGGATCCCAATGGGAGCCTGGAAACGGTGCGGCGGGTGCGGGACTGGTTGTTTGCCGGATCGCGGTACGGACTGATTGATCGTCAGCAGCGGGACTGGGATGAACCCGCGGGCAACGGTGGATTTCTTTTCAACGGGGGGCGCGCCTACCTGGATATGGGGCACCTGGAACTTTGCACCGCGGAATGCCTGGGCCTTCGGGATTTGATTGCCCACGACGCGGCGGGCGACGCGTTGATCTGCGAGGCCCTGTCCGCGCTGCGGATTGGGAATCGCACCGGATTCATCCGGAACAATGTGGACCACTATTCGGGGGCCACGTTTGGCTGCCATGAAAACTACCTGGTCCGTCGCTCGGCTCCCTTGAATGAGCGGAATGTCCTTTCGCTCCTCGCCTTCCTGACCCTGCGGGTTCTGTACACCGGGGCGGGCAAGGTGGGCGGAGTCGGTGTCGCGGAAGCCCGCATTTCCAATGAAGCTGCGTCGGGTTCCGTTCCGTTCCAATTGTCCCAGCGCGCCGACTACATCCAGAACGATCTGTTCGAGTGGGTGCAGTTCAACCGGGCGATCATCAACACGCGCGATGAACCACTGGCGGATGCACGACGGTTTCGGCGCCTGCATCTGCTGCACGGGGACACCAGTGTGCTTCCGGACACGCTGGCGTTGAAGATTGGCACGACGTCGTTGGTGCTGGACCTCCTGGAGATCGACCATCTCCCGAAGGTCGCGTTGCTGGATGCGGTGGGGGAGTTTCGGAAGCTTTCCGCCAATCCGTCCGGACCCTGGATCGTGGAACTGGCGGAGTCGGGTCCGCGGGACGCCGTTGAACTTTTGGGGGAGTACTACGAGGTGGCGCGGGCCGAGTTCGGAGGGAGGGATGCGGAAACCGATGAGGTGCTCGCGTCCTGGAAGGCGGCTCTGGACGCCCTGGCGGGGGATGTGTCCCAGCTCGTCGGTACGGTGGATTGGGTGACCAAGCGGTGGCTGTTCACCCAGTTTGTGGAAGCGGAGGGGATTGCGTGGGATTCGGCCTGGCTGAAATCGCAGGACCTGGAGTTCCACCATACCGATCCGAAACGGTGTCTGGCGCGGCAGTTGATTGCGCCCGATTCGCCGTGGAATCCGAGGGAGGAGGACGTGGCTGCAGCGCGGAGTGCGCCTCCGTCCGACACCCGGGCCGCCGCGCGTTCGCGGTTGATGCGGTTTCTGTCGTCGGAGGGACTCTCGGGATTCGTGGACTGGGAGGTGGTGGACACCGAAGGGGTCAATCCGCTCATGCTGCTGGATCCCTTCGACGCCCATCCCGCCGATGCCGGGCCCTGGTGTGAGGAGGTTCGGCAGGCGATTCGCCGGAAGGAATCCGGTGCGCGGGATCCCGGGTCGCGCCGTGGATCCGATGCGGCGCGCTGAACCCTCTGCCGTTGGTTGCAATCCGCAGGTCTCCTCCTACCGTCGGGCATGGCTCAATCCCGGAAAAAGGGAGGCGAGGAAATCCCGCAGAAGGATGGGACGGACTCCGGAGGATTCGCCCGGCAACCCTTGGAGGCACTGCTGGCGCCGGAGGATCTGGAGCGGATGTCGGCGCTTCAGATTCTGGACGTGATTTCCGCGCGATTCCCCGGAGCGGAGCCTGCCGGCGCGGACCTTCGGTATCTTCGGGGCCGTGTCGAATCGATCGAGGAGATGAATGACCAGGCGCGACAGGCTCTGGTGAAGTACGAAGAGGCCGTCGAGAAGTTGCGGTCGCCCGCGCTTCGGGTGGGGACATTCCTCGGTAAAGTTGAACCCGACCTCGCCCAGGTGTGTGTCGGCGGGACGGATTACGTCTGCCGCCTGGATCCTGCGATTCCGCTGGAGGGGTTGGAAATTGGGCAGCGGGTGTTGTGCAATGAGGCCTTCGCGGTGGTGCGCAGTCTCGGGTTTGACCGCAGCGGTCCGGTGGTGCGGGTGGAGGAGGCGCTGGCGGACGGACGTATTCGCATCGGAGGCGAAACCGGCCAGGGTGGCGTCGTGGTCATCCGCTCCTCGCTGCTCTCGAAGGAGAAACTGAAGCCCGGGATGGAGTTGCGGCTGGATCCGGCCCAGCGCGTCGCGTTGGAGGTTCTCGGGGTGGGGCGTCGGATTGAGCGCGCCTTGGAAACCGTCACGGAAACGCCCTGGAGTTCCATCGGGGGGCAGGACGCCGCCGTGGAAGCGATCCGGGATGCCATTGAGCTGCCGTTTCTCCATCGCGACCTGTTCCAGCGGTTTGATCACACGGTGCCCAAGGGATTTCTCCTGCATGGCCCTCCCGGATGCGGCAAGACGCTGCTGGGGAAGGCCACCGCATGGAACCTTCGGGCGCGGATTCGGGAACAGACGGGGGAGGATCACCCGGAATTCTTCCTTCACGTCAAAGGCCCGGAGATCCTCAACATGTGGGTGGGGGAGAGCGAACGTCAGGTCCGCGACCTGTTTGCACAGTGCCGGGAAAGGGCCCGGGAAGGGCAGTTGGCGTTCCTGTTCATTGACGAGGCGGAGAGCATTCTTGGAACCCGGCGGGGCAGTCGGTCCTACAATCTGGCGTCGACGCTGGTTCCGATGTTTTGCACGGAGATGGATGGGCTGGAACCCCTGTCCAACGTGGTCGTCATTCTCGCCTCGAACCGTCCCGACCTGATTGATCCGGCGATTTTGCGTCCGGGTCGCATAGACCGGAAGATCCGGGTCCGGCGTCCGGATGCCGCCGGGGCGCGCCGGATCTACGAGATCTACCTCCGGGAGGGACTGCCGCTGGCGGGAGCCCGGGAGGAATTGGCCCAGGCGGTGGCTGAAGCGCACTTTGCCCGGATCCCGGCGAATGAGTTTCTCGAGGTGTTGTTCCGCAGCGGCCGACGCGAGGTGCTGTACCGGGGCGACCTCGCCAGCGGTGCGGTGATTGCGGCCGTCGTGGAACGGGCCAAGAGCCTGGCGTTGCGACGGGCGATCGCCGGTGATCGCGAGGCGCGCATCACCCGGGAGGACCTGCTCACGGCGCTGGAGCGGGAGCATGCGGAGAACGACCTCTTCCCGTCGGGGGATCTCACCGAGGACTGGATGAAGCTCACGGATTTTGATCCGGAGAACGTCGCGCGGCTGGGTCCGATCCGGCCGGTGAAGCGGGAGGCGAGTCGGGTGGTGTGACGGGGGGGCAGCCTGAAGGCTGGACTAGGGCGCTTGGCGCTTGGATAGGTCAGTGGGATGAAAGGAGCCCATACAGAAGAGTTGACGCTAACTGAAGCTGAAGGCCAGGTCGGCCCCGTGAGGGAC
>JAEUHD010000046.1 GCA_016793645.1 Verrucomicrobiales bacterium | reverse complement strand
CGCCGTTGTTTTCGCCTCGTTCTTCGAATGGACCCTGCACCGGTATGTCATGCACCGGCCGGTGGGACCGTTTGACTATCCCTTCCGGACCCACGCCCTGGTCCATCACAACGTGTTCCGGGCGGACGAGAGCTACCACGTCCAGCGCGAGGAGGATAAGGAGATCATCCCCATGGCCTGGTGGAACGGTCCCGTGCTGGTGGCGATTGGCTGCATTCCGTACTCCCTGGTTGCCTGGGCGGTGGGGCATTGGTTGCTCGTCCCGGGGGCGGCGCTCGCGTTCGCGACGTATTACGGCACCTACGAGTATGTGCACTGGTGCATGCACCTCCCGCGCCGTCGCCGCCTGGAACGCTCCGGGGTGTTCTTCCGCCTGAATGGCCACCATCTGCTGCACCACCGCTACATGCACAAGAATTTCAACGTGGTGCTGCCCCTGGCCGATCTTTGCCTCGGGACGCTGCTGTTGCGCGCCCGCACCCATTTCGCCCAGGCCCGCGGTCCTGCGGTGCCCGATGTGCAGCCGCTGACGCCGGCGCCCAAGGTCGTCGCGCACTAGCCCGGATATTTCACACTCTTTCTGCTGCGGCTGGCTGCAAGCCCGTCTGGCGGCGTTGGCCTCGCGTTCCTCACCAGACAGTATGTGCCCATACTGCCCGGCTCGAAATCGCTTCGGCCGCCTTGCCAGACAGGCTTTCGCTGCGCCTCGCGACGAAAGCCTGTGAAATATCCGGGCTAAGCGCGTCGTCCCCTGCGGTCCGATCAATCCCGGGCCGCGCGCTTCAATTCGATGCCGACCGGACAGTGGTCGGATCCCGTGACGTCCGGCGCAATGAAGGCCCGGCGCAGCCTCGGGCGCAGCGCGGCGCTCACCAGGAAGTAGTCGATGCGCCACCCGACATTCCGGGCGCGCGCCCCCGACATTGGGCTCCACCAGGTGTAGTGGCCCCCTCCCTTCTCAAACTCGCGGAAGGTGTCCACGAACCCGGCCCCGACATAGGCCGAGAACCCGGCGCGTTCCTCCGGAGTGAATCCATGGTTGCGCACGTTGGCCTTGGGGTTGGCCAAATCCAACTCCGTGTGGGCGACGTTCAAATCGCCACACCAGATCACGGGTTTTGAGGCGTCCAATCCCTTCAGGTACTTCAGGAAATCCCGGTCCCACTGCTGGCGGTAGGTGAGGCGCGTGAGTTCCCGCTGGGAGTTCGGGACGTACACGTTGACGAGGAAGAAGTCCTCGTACTCCGCGGTCACCACCCGACCCTCCCGGTCATGTTCCGGAGCCCCGATTCCGTACCGGACGTCGAGCGGACGTTTCCGCGTGAAGATCGCCGTGCCGGAATACCCCTTCTTTTCCGCCGAATTCCAATAGGTGGTGTAGCTGGACGGCCAGAGTTGCTCCACCTGGTCCGGGGAACATTTCGTCTCCTGAAGGCACAGGATGTCCGGCGATTCCGTGTCGAGGAATTCGAGGAAGTTCTTTTTCAGCACGGCCCGGAGACCGTTGACGTTCCAGGAGATGAGTTTCACAGGCGGAAGATCCGAAGGGCACCCGGGGCGGATTCAGCGGCAGCGGAATCCCTTGAAGAGACCGCATCCGGTGAGGAATCCGGTGGGGAGGAACCCCGTCAGCCAGTGCCGCGCGTTCTCGGCCTGCCCCTGCGTCCAGTTCACCCCGAGACGGACCTGATGCTCGGCGGCGGCCCAGTCGAGATGGAACAGTCCGGTCAGTTTGAGGAAGGCGAGACCCCCGAGGAGCGCGCCGGCGGCGAGCAGCGCGAACCGGGTGATCCGCCGGAAGGCGAAGGCAATCAGGAATCCTCCCGCATAGCCGCCGGCCAGTCGCACGGCCGCCAGGGACGAGGGCTGCGCCTGCCCGGTGCCGGTCACGCGACCGTAGATCCAGAACCCGAGTCCCGCCGCCACCGCGAGGAGTGCGAGGCGGAAGGTCTTCGAGGCCCGGAGTGGTTGCAGTTCGGACGCGAGACGGGCGCGCGCCGACACGGGGAGTTTCGCCTGGGTCTGGTCCATGCCCGGAGTCCCTCAAAGTTCCGTGATGCGGATGTTCCGGAACTGGACGACCGCCTTGTCGTCGTGGTTTTGGAGACCGAGATAGCCCCTCAACGAGCGGGCGCCGTCGTGGTTGATGATCTCGGTTCCGTTGAGCCAGATCCAGACGCGCGGTCCCCGGGCCTCGATCCGGACGGAGTTCCATTGTCCGGCCGGGCGGGACATGACCTGGTTGGCGGCCACCACATCGTACAGCGCGCCGGTGCTCCACTTCTTCGGCTCCTTCATCTCGGAGTCGTCGAGGATCTGCATTTCGTTGCCCGTGAATGCGGGATTTTTTTCGAGTGCGGACCGGATGAACACGCCGCTGTTGCCCTTGGCGTTGATGGCGTATTCGAGTTCGAGGATGAAGTCGCCGTACTCCTTTTCCGTGCGCAGCCAGGAGCCGCTCTTCTCAGGGTTGGTGGACCAGTCCACGCCGTTGCGTCCGGTCAGGACGCCCTTCGCGACCGTCCACTCGCCGCCGTGCATGACCACCCAGCCGTCGAGGTTCCGACCGTTGAACAGGGCGTGGGACGAGGGTGGGGAGTTGCGGTGGGTGCATCCCGCCGTTGCGAGAATGGCGACGGCAATGGTGAGAAACGGCAGACGCATGCCGAGGGTGTATCGCAATCCGGGGGCGTGATCCAAGGATGGATCTTCCCGACTACCTGGATTCCGAAATGCAGTACAGGCTTTGCCGGCCGCGGAGAAGGAGGTCCGCTCCGGACAGTGCGGGCGAGGCGTCGAAACCGTCATCGAGTTTGTTGGTGGCGAGAACCTCCAGCTTCAGGGCGTTCTTCAACACGACGGTGTTGCCGTCCCGCCCGGCAATGTACACCCGCCCGGCGGCACCGACGGGGGAGGCATAGACGCCCTGGATGCCCGGAAGCCGTTCGGCGTCCGTCCCCGGCGTGCCGGTGGTGGCGTCCACAATGGACAGCATCGCGGTGTTGCCGGAGAGGTAAAACAGGTGGGTGCCGTAGAGCAGCGGGGACGGTACGTAGGGCGTGTTCTTGGAGCGGTTCCACACGATGGCGTCCGATCCGGTGAGATCCCCCGAACGGCCGAGCCGGATCACCTGGAGGGCCGATCCCCGGAAACCGCTGGTGACGATCACCCGGTCCTCGAACGGCACCGGGGAGGGAATGGCATTGGCCGTCTGCCCGCCCGCCTCCCAAAGCAGCCTGCCGGTGGCGAGGTCATAGGCGCGGACCTTGTTGGTGCCGTTGACCACCACAATGGGTTTTCCTCCCGAGGAGAGGATCAGCGGGGTGCTCCATCCGGTGGGTTCCTCACGATTCACGCGCCACAGTTCCGAACCGGTCCTGCGATCCAGCGCTACGATGAAGTCGTCCCCTTCGTGGTCCCAGAGCACCACCACCGTGTTGTCGAAGAGCGCGGGGGAGGAGCCCTCGCCAAAGCCGTTGCGGGTGCGCATGTCCCCGAGGTCCTTTTCCCAGAGAAGATCGCCCTTCAGGGTGAAGCCGTAGATCCCGTAGGAGCCGAAGGACGCGACCAGGACCTCGCCGTCGGTGACGGGGGAGGCCGAGGCGAACCCGTGGTCCTTGTGGTGCCCCTCGTGCGGGACCTGGACGCGTGCGATGCGTTCCCAGCGGGTTTTGCCCGTGGTGCGATCCAAGGCCAGCACCGTGAACTTCTGGCGGGTCGCGGGAGATTCCTTCGCCGGGCTTCCGGACGCCCCGTCTCCGTCCGGAATCGCCGTGAGCACGAAGACCAGGTCGTTCCACAGGATCGGGGTTGCGGTGCCGGCCCCGGGGATGGGCTGTTTCCAACGGAGGTTCTCCTGTTCGCTCCAGCGCGTCGGGGGATTGGCCGTCGGGGACACCCCCGTGTGGTCCGGACCGCGCCACGCCGGCCAGTTCCGGGACGAGTCCGCGGCGGACAGGATGCCGGCGGCCAGGGTGAAGGTGACTGCGAGGGCGGGCGGGAGTCGGAGCGGTTTCATGAGCGTCCTTCGGTTCATGTCTCAGACCGCGGAAGCGTGCGCGGGGTTACCGTTCGTTTCGCCCCTCGGATCCGCCGTGGAGTCCGGCTAGGATTCCCGCGTGAACTGGCTGGCCCACTTTGCCCTTTCGTCCTCGAATGGACGCGAGCGTCTGGGGAACTGGCTTCCGGATCTGTTCGGCCCTGCGGAGCTTGCGGGAATCACCGATCCGGGGGTGCGACGGGGAATGGAGTTGCACCGGGTCATTGACCGCACGACGGACCGACATCCGCGCATGCGTCGCGCCCTGACGTCGCTCCCGCCGGAACTCCGGCGCGGGGGTGGGATCCTGCTGGACGTCTATTGGGACCACTTCCTGTCGCGGGAGTTTCCGGAGCGCATGGGGCGTCCGCTCGCACCCTTCGTGGCGGACGTTCTGGACAGCCTGGATGCGGCTGTGGACCTCGCTCCGGCGGGCACGCGGACGGCGCTGGCGCGGATGCGCTCCGAGGATTGGCTGGGCAGCTATGGAACCCGCGACGGGGTCGAGCTGACGTTGACACGCATTTCCCGGAGGCTGTCCCCGCGGGTCCAGGGTGTCTTGGATCCGGCGCGTTCGGCGGAGTTCCTGGAGGCCCATTGCTCGGAGCTTCGGGAGGATTTCGAGGAGTTGTGGCGCGACGTTTCCCGGGCCGTTTCGGACCGGATGCTGGAACCGGGATTCTCCTGAATTGTTCCCAAAGCGTGGCTGGCGTTCTTGCGGGCGTTTGGATAGGGTGGGGGAGTACGTTTGGGCCGAAATCCATCCCCAGGGTCCCAGCGTGCGTCTTCGAACATGAAACTCCGGATTCCTCGCCGCTCCCCAGCCGCACTCCGCGGATTCACATTGATCGAGTTGCTGGTGGTCATTGCCATCATTGCGATTCTCGCGGGGATGCTGCTTCCATCCCTGGGCAAGGCCAAAGCCAAGGCGAACGGGATCCTGTGCATGAGCAACGGACGCCAGCTCCTGCTGGCATGGCGGCTCTACGTGGATGAAAATCTGGAGCGGCTGCCCCCTTCCTACGGATCCCTGCAATGGGTGAACGGGAACATGAATTTTGATCCCGGGAACCGGAGCAACTGGGATGTGGACCGGGACCTGTCCAAGGGGCTCTTGTGGACCTATTGCGGCAAGGCCGCCAAAATCTTCAAATGCCCTTCGGATTTCAGCACGGTGACCGTCAAGGGGCAGAAGCTTTCCCGGGTTCGGAGCGTGGCCATGAACGGATGGATCGACTCCAGCGACGTGTCCAATTTCGGCGACTCCGCCCAAAAATATCGCATCTACAAGCGGTTCTCAGATTTCCTGGATCCGGGCCCGTCGATGACCTGGGTGTTCCTTGACGAGCGGGAGGACAGCATCAACGACGGTGAAATGATTGTGGGTATGTTCGGGTATCCCGATAAGCCGGGCGAGTGGAAGATCGTTGATTACCCTGCGGGATATCACAACAAGGCCGGCGGCCTTTCGTTTGCCGACGGTCACTCGGAGATCCGGAAGTGGGTGGATTCGCGGACCGTTCCCGCGCTGAAGCCCGGAAAGGAACTTCCCCTGAACGTGAAGTCCCCGAACAATCAGGACGTCAAGTGGCTGATGGACCGGACGACGCGGTCCTCGAAGTAGTCCGGCGTTCGGGCTCACCAATTCAAGGGCGTCCCAGGCTGGGATGTCGGGCTGGGATTCCGCCGAGGGCGATCCCGCACGCCATCGCGACCATCGCGAGGGACGCGGCGTTGACCCAAAGGGTTCCCCGGGGAGGTTGGTATCGGAACTCCACGCGATGGTCCCCGGCGGGAACGGACACGGCGCGCATCAGGTGATTCGCCCGGAGCACCGGGGCCGCTTGTCCATCCACCCACGCCCGCCAGTCCGGATCCCA
>JAEUHD010000043.1 GCA_016793645.1 Verrucomicrobiales bacterium | reverse complement strand
CTGGAAACGCGGACACCGGGGACCACGTCACTCCGGCGTCCGGGGAAACCTGCAGCCCCCGGTCCGTTCCGGCGAAGACGCGTCCGCCCAGGACTGCGAAACAAAGGATCCGGCCCGAATCGCGCAAGGGTTCCGCGATGGGACTCCAGGACCTCGCGGCATTCGTGGACCGAAAAATGCCGGAATCGGTTCCGGCGAGCACCGCGCCCTCCAACTCGGCGAATGCGTTGACGCGGGCATTCCCCGGGATCCCGTCATCGGACCGCATCCATGACCTGCCGCGGTTCGTCGATTTGTAAACCGCGAACGGGGCATCCGCGGCGAGGCCTTGAATCGCGGAGAGTGCGATCAGCACCGCCCCGGCCATTGGAAGGAAGTGGGACATGGTGTTTCGGGAAGCCGGGCTCAGCTGGCGTCGTGGACCCAGCGGAGTACGAACGTTCCCATCAAGAGTGCGAGACAGATCCAGCCGGGCAGTGTCAGGCGGGACGGCTTTTCCGGGCGCGGATAGTCCGGGGTGACCCCGGCCGCCAGCATGCGATCGTATAGATGCGGATGGGTTTGGTGATCGTTGACGTTCACCGCCGGGATCAGGTTGACGCGATACAGGGTCTCGAGGGCCCGGGTACAGGTTAGTCCACGACCGAGGTGCAGACCATTTCCAGCACTCGCCGGAGTCCGTCGTCACCTCCGAGGCTGCCCTCATTGAAGGGCGTCCGGGGGATCGGCTTCCAGTCGTCCCGCGAATGATCGACCTCGGGCTGGGGAATATCTGTGAAGGTCGGGTCGTATTGTCCGTTGCCGCCGCCCAACTTGTAGATCACGAGGTCGAGGGACGGCACGATCAGGATCCCGAAGCCGCCCGCTCCGGATTTCCAAAAGGCATCGCGGGGTGCCCCGGCGACATGGCCGTCCGAGTTCTGCTCGAACTGGAGCGTGAAGGGGCAGTGCGGATTGAATGGCGAGGGCTGGTTGCACAGCGCCACATACGCCGCGGGCACGAGTTGCTTCCCGTTCCACCGTCCCTGGTGCAGCAGACAATACCCAAACCGCAGCGCATCGGTGGCGTGCACCGCGATGCTGCCGGCGCCGTTGGCGTGGGGCATCCGGAAGCCGCCCCGGTTCAGGCAATAGCCCCAGGGACCCCAGCCCATCGGCGTGGCGAGGTGGTCCTGGATGTAGTCCTGAAGCTCCCGTCCGCTTACCCGCCGCAGCACCATGCTCGCGATGTGGGGCGCCGGGGAGGAGTAGGAATAGCCCGCACCCGCGTTGGTCCACATCGGCACGCGCAGCGAGGAACCGTCGAGGTCGTGAATGTCCTGTCCGGGGACCGGCTTCAAGGTCAGCACCTTTCCGTCCACGACGCCGGTCGGTGCGCCGCCTTCGCCCCAGTAGCCGGACGACATGCACAGAAGCTGCCCGAGCGTGATGTCCGCGCGTCGGGGATCGTCCAGCGGCAAGGCCTCCGGCAGATAGTCCGCTGTGAACACGCGGGTGTTGAGCCCCTCCGGAATCCGATTCCGGAATTCCTCCAGCAGGATCCCGCAGGCGATGCTGGTGTAGGCTTTCCCGGTGGACGCCATGTCGGGATTCACGTTCCGGGCGGCGCGGCCGAAGTATCGTTCCAGCACGAGGTATCCGTGCCGGACCACCAGCAGCCCGCCGTTCTGGGTGCAGCGACGGGTGAACTCAAAGGCGTTGTCGAGACGCTGCGCATCCATTCCCGCCTTGGACTTGATCTCCCGCGGTGTTGTCGCCGTCCGCCAGCCGCCTGCGCTGTCCGGAGGCGGATAGTATTCGCGCGCCGCTCCCCGGGGCGCCTTCAGCAGGAGCAGCAGGGCCGCGACGGCAAGGGACTGCCGAACACCGCGGATCCGGGAAGGGAAGGGCATGCGCAAGGGGAGCAGCCGCGCCGGATCCGGTCCAATCCTGATTACCCGCGGCACGCCGAACCGGGTTCCGCGGCACCGCGAATGCGGGATCCGAAAAGCGAGGTTTGGAATGCTTCCGCCGATGAATCCTGACCTTCGCTGGGCAACGCGACCCCGAAAGCGCCCGCCGCGAGTTGGATTTCGGGATGATCAGGGGGCTATGGGAAGGGATGGGGAGTTGTCAGGAGTGCCTTCGTCTGCCGGAGCGGCTGGAGCGGTTGCCGGGGGGGCGATACAGCGTTGCGCCCCAGGCGATCCACAGCCTTGGGAAGGCCCTACAACAGGAACCGGATCGCGCTCGGTCGGACCCACTCCTGCGCGCCAGGGAGGCCCGGGAGGACCCCGCCCGCCAGGCCCCGGCCCGCTTCCGCGGGCAGCGGCCACAGGGGTTCCGATGCACCGTCAGCCTTCGCCACGCTTTTTTTCCAGCGCCCGCCGCAACAACTCGGCTTCAGCAAGCAACTGCGGCTCCAGTTCCGCCAAACGCCTCGGCAAATCCATGCTGCCGTGCTTGATGGTGAGCACAAAAACGCGGTCGGCGCCCAGGGTGCAGACCAGAAAATGTTCGCGCACCCGATACAGGCTGAAGTCGGGAGAGATGCCGTCCTTGGTGCGAAGCAATTTGGGGCTCACCCGCAACCGATTCAGCGCCTGTTCGATGTCATCCAGGTATTCCTCGGCAACGGCCTTCCCCCAACGCTCGATCGAGTAACGTTCGATGCCATGCAGGTCACGAAAAGCCCGCCGGGTGAGACTGACGGAGGCCATCTATTTCCAGCCACGCTTCTCGCGGCGATCCGCTTCCTTACGCGCCTCCTTGAGGCTGCCGTCAAACTCGACCACACGGCCCGCCAGCACGTCTTGAAACCCCTCCACAAGGCCGTCCCGGATCTGTGCGGCTTCCTCGCGGGCCTTGTGCTCCCGCAGGACGGTGCGAACGAATTCGCTGGGCGTTGCAAACAACGTGCCGTCGCCTGATTTGGCGTCCACGAAGGCGCGCAGCTCGTCGGTGAGGGACAAATTCAAAGTGCTGGGCATGGCGAAATCCTCAAATGAACCGCTCCCAATGATGATTGGGAGCCTGGCATCTAATGTCAATAACCGCCAAGTCTGCAGGTCCCGGGACTGGATCTCTCGCGGGGTCGTCGCCGTCCGCCACCCGCCCTCGCTGTCCGGAGGAGGGAAGTATTCGCGCGCCGTTCCCCAGGGCGCCGTGAGCACGAGCAGGGGCGCTGCGACAAAAAGAACCTGCGGGACCCCGCGCTTCAAAAAGGGAAGGTCATGCACAAGGGGAGCAACCGCGCCGGATCCGGTCCAATCCTCTTTACCCGGGGCTCGACGAATCGGGTTCCACGGCACCGGCCAGGATTCGCAGCGGCGTGCATCTCCCTGCCCCATTGGCGCCGACGAAGGCGGCGATTCGTCCGGGTTCGAATGTGGTCTCAATCGAATCCAGCGCCACCACGGCGCAGCAGTGCCGGGTCACTTGGTGCGGCCAACAAGCACCAAGGCAGCCTGCGCTGCCCTCCTTCGAGGGGCAAAGTTGCGGATCACCCTCCGAACCTTGCCTCTCCAGGACTATGGAGTCATTTGTCGTCGGCCAATGAACCGGCTCCGGGCTCAGTGTCTTGACGGTGAATCCATCCCTGATGGTCGCATGCCCGTCTGGCGGTACCTTCCCGTGGTCGCCCTAGCCGTCGTCCTGCTTCTCCTTTTGATGGGGGTGGGATTCAGCCGGTGGGGAGGGGCGAACCGGGGAAGATTCCTGTCCACTGAGTTCCGGGGCTATGAGACCAACTCCATGGGGCAGCGTTGTCTCATCTTTGGCGTGCGGAATAACACGCGCCGCCATTTGGAACTCTACGCTTCGTCACCCAAGGGCCTCTCCGGTGATTCCGCGACGGCAGGTCCCGGCGCTACGGTGCGATTGGGCATCGCCATCGGAACGAACCTCCCGCCGTATCAATCCCGCGTGACCGCCCTCGTGCCCGCTCCGACGTTGGTGACTCGTCTGATTCAGTACCTCGAAAGGAGGAAGGGTTCAGTGGTGGAAGGTGTTTCTTTCCAGTGGGCCGAGTCGCCACTTCCTGAAGATTCCACGCCACCGCCTCAGGCACCCCAATAGCCCGAGTTCCCCCGAAGTCAGCGTTACTTTTGCCACCCAGCGGCAACTCAGGGTGATGTATGACGAGGATCTGTTGGCGGTGTTCGTTGCTCAGAACTTGACCATCTGGCGGCCGAGGCGGGCGCGGGATTGCTGCTCCTCGCGGTGACGCAGATTGACGATGGCCTGGGCGGTCTGGCGGGCGATGCCTTCGGCGAGATTGAGATGATTGACGTCGAACCGGTGGGGTTCCGGGTGTCCCAGAACCAGCAGGCCGAGGACGCCCCCCGATCCGGCAATCGGAGTGAGCAGGAGCGAACGCAGCTCCCATGGACGCCGCGCAAACGGACGACACCGCTCGTCGGAATCCCGGTCGGTCACCAGCCATCCCGCAGGCGATTGCGCCGCGTGGGCGGCGAGGCTGGCGCGGTCGCCCGGACGTTCCGTCGGCACGGCGTCGGGAGAGATCCCGGCGAGCCCCCGGGGTTCCAAGGTCCGGTGGAATTCCGATTCCAGAAAGACCACGCCCGCCGAGGCACCGACGGCGTTGAGCAATTGACCCAGGACCTGGTCCAGCAGGGGCGGGAGGCGATCACAGGATCCGATGGCGCGTCCGACCTCGTCGTAGGCCACCACGCCGGCATTGAGCCTGCGGATGCGTTCGTTCATGGCGCGCATGACGCCGGAGAGCAGGGCGACGGCGCTGCGGGGATTGCGCGTCAGAATGCCTTCGAAAGTGGTCCGCGGCAGGCAGAGCAGCCGGGCCGGGCCGTCGGCGACCGCGGACGCGGAGCGCGGGCGGCTGTCGAGGACTGACATTTCGCCGAACAGCTCCCCGCGCGTCAGGAGGGACAGCGTCTTCGACGCCGGGCCGTCCGCGGCAATCCGTTTCTGGATGCGGATCACGCCCTCGGCGATGGCGAAAAGGGTGTCCCCGGGATCCCCTTCCGAGAAGACGGCCTCCCCCGGCTGGAGGTTTCGCTCCACCAGAACTCCGGCCAGTTCCGCGCGGACTTCCGGATCGAGTCCGGCGAACACCTCGATGCTCTGGAGGATGTTGGGGTCCATGGTCGGTGGCCTCAGGCGAGGTGTGCCAGGTTCCGGAATTCCTCGGGATAGTTCGCCTTGGCGAGGGCGTCCTCGACCGACACGTGGCCGTGCTTCACCAGGTCGGCGAGCGACTGCTCCATGGTGCACATGCCCTCGCGTCCGCCGGTCTGGATGGCGGAATAGATCTGATGCGTCTTGCCCTCGCGGATGATCGCCGAGATGCCGGCGGTGACGATCATGACCTCGCGCGCGGCGACGCGGCCCGTGCCGTCGGCGAGGGGCAGCAGGATCTGGGAGATCACGCCCTTGAGGCTGGCGGCCAGCATGACGCGGATCTGCTCCTGCTGGTACGGCGGGAAGACGTCGATGATTCGGTCCACCGTGTGCGCGGCGTCCTGGGTGTGCAGGGTGGACAACACGAGGTGCCCCGTCTCGGCGAGGGTCAGCGCGGCCGCGATGGTCTCGAGGTCCCGCATTTCTCCGACCAGAACGACATTGGGGTCCTCGCGCAGGACGGCCTTGAGCGCGCGCGGAAACGAATAGGTGTCGGTGCCGAGTTCGCGTTGGTTGACCGTGCACCGGTGGTGCGGGTGCACGAACTCGATGGGGTCCTCGATGGTGACGATGTGCGCCTCCTTCTCGGAATTGATCAGTTGGAGCATCGACGCCAGCGTCGTGGACTTGCCGCTGCCCGTCGGGCCGGTCACCACGACGAGTCCGCGGGGCAGCAGCGCGAGGTTGCACACCGGCTGGGATAGGCCCAGTTCCTCGGTGGTGGGGATGTTCTCCCCGATGGTCCGGAACACGCCCGCGACGGCGCCCCGCTGCTGGAAGACATTCACGCGGAATCGCGAGATGCCCGGGATGCCGATGGAGAAATCCAGCTCGTGCTCCTCCTCAAACTTCGCCTTCTGGTCATCGGTGAGGATGCTGTAGATGAGTTCCTTGGTGTCCTCAGCATTCAGCGGCTTTTCATAGCCGCTGGGAATGAGGCGTCCCGAGATGCGCACCATCGGCGGGCGGCCGGTGGTGAGATGCAGGTCGGACGCGCGGTACTGGACGGTGTATTGGAGGAGTTCGGCGAGATCCATGGCGGCGGTTCTGGGGGGTTCACATGCCGGTGGTACCGGAGAAGATGCCCTTGAGGTTCATGCGGAGTTCCTCGGGTTTGGGGGAATTGCCGAGCGCCTCCTCCTCGCTGACCGCACCGGACTTCACGAGGTCGGTGAGCGCCTGGTTGAAGGTCTGCATGCCTTCGGTCCGGCCCGCCTGGATCGCGGCCGGGATCTTGGTCGTTTCGCCCTCTAGGATCAGCTTGCGGATCCGCGGCGTGTTGACGAGCACCTCCACCGCCGCCGCGCGGCCGCCCCCGGTTTTGGCGACGAGCCGCTGGCAGAGGATGGCGCGGAGTCCGAGCGACAACTGGGTGCGGATCTGATGGGCCCGGTCGGTGGGGAAGAGATTGATCATGCGCTCCAGCGACTCGGCGGCGTCCTGGGTGTGCAGTGTTCCGAACACCAGGTGGCCGGTCTCGGCCGCGGTGAGCGCCACCGCCGCGGAATCCTGGTCGCGCATTTCGCCGATCAGGATCACGTCGGGATCCTGCCGAAGGACGTGTTTGAGTCCGGAGGCGAAGGAGTCGGTGTCCATGCCGATCTCGCGTTGGTTCACCAGCGAGCGCTTGTTGGGATGCACGAACTCGATGGGATCCTCGAGCGTCATGATGTGGCGCGCCTCGGTGCTGTTGAGGTGGTCGAGCATGGCCGCCAGCGTGGTGGACTTGCCGCTGCCGGTGGCGCCCGTGACCAACACCAGGCCGTCGCCGGACAGGGCGATGGTCTTCAGCACCGGGGGCAGGGCCAGTTCGTCGAGGGACAGGATCCGGGTGCCGATGACGCGCAGGACCATGCCCGGACGTCCCCGCTGATAGAACAGGTTGGCGCGGAAGCGTCCCAAGCCGTCGATGGCCAGCGCGGCGTCCACATCGTGGGATTGCTCGAAGCCGGACAGCTTGGCCGGATCACCCAGCACGGCGCCGGCGAGGCCGAGAACCTGGGCGTCGGAAAGGGGCGCGAGTTCGAACCGTCCGAGGACTCCGTTGAAGCGCCCCATGGGGACCTCGCCCGCCTGGAGGTGCAGGTCGGAGCCGCCGTTGTCGATCAGAGCCCGGAGCAGGGATTCCAAGGTGGAGGACGAGGAGTCCGGGGGCTGGGGCATGAGGAACGGTGCTCCGGTCGGCGGCGCGCTGTCGAGACCGTTTCCGGTTGACGTGCCGCGGCGGGTGCGTGCCGTGTTGGTAGTCCGGCCTTCAGGCTGCTCCCCGACCGGCGGGTGTCGTGGTGCCCCCCAAAGACAGGCTAAAGCCTGCACTACGAACGGACAGGCTAAAGCCTGCACTACAAGCGCGCCGCTCGTTCGTAGTCCAGCCTTTAGGCTGTTTCCCTCTCCCATCGCCTTCCTCGCGTACCCGAACGGACAGGCTAAAGCCTGCACTACGAACTGCACTACGAACGGCCTGAGGGGGGGAGTGTCCTTGCGAAATCCGTGTGGAATGGGCTTCGGGCTGGGCAACCTGCCGTCTTCCCGCCACGATTCCCCGCGATGATCCTTTCCGGATTACGGCGCATTTCCCTGACCCACTGGATCCTGATCTCCATGGTCGTCGGGGTCGGCATTGGCGCAGCCTTTCCCGAGCAATCCCAGAACCTCAAGGTCATCTCGAACATGTTCCTGCGGCTCATCAAGTGCATCCTGGTGCCGCTGGTGTTCGGGACATTGGTGGTGGGCATCGCAGGCCATGCCGATGATCTCCGCGCCGTGGGCCGTCTCGCGTTCAAGGCGATTGTCTATTTCGAGATCGTGACCACGGCCGCCCTGGCCATCGGCCTGGTGGCGGTGAACCTGATGCGTCCCGGGGTCGGGGTGACCCTCCCTCCACCCACGCCGGGAGCCGTCCCGGTGACCCCCACGCCGGTTACACTCTCCGGAATCCTGGAGCATCTGGTTCCCAAGAGTTTTTTCGAGGCCGCGGCGTCCAATGACGTCCTGCAGGTGGTGGTGTTCGCGCTGCTGTTTGGCGTGGCGCTGGCACAGGTCACAGGGGCTCCCCGCGAGCACATGATCCATTTCTGCGAGGGACTGACGGAGGTGATGTTCAAGTTCACCGGGATCGTGATGAAGTTTGCTCCCCTGGGCATCGGGGCGGCCATGGCCGTCACGGTGGGCCATGGCGGGCTGGGGGTCCTGTGGAACCTCGCCCGGTTGATCCTGACCCTTTATGCCGCGCTCGCCGTTTTCTGCGTGGTCATCCTGTGGCCCATGGCCCTCTGGGCCCGCGTGCCGGTCCGGAAGTTTCTCGGGACGCTCAAGGAACCCATCCTGCTGGCCTTCACGACGACCTCGTCCGATGCCGCGATGCCCGACGCCATGAAGCGACTGGTGAACCTGGGCGTGCCGAAGCGCATCGTCTCCTTCGTGATGCCGATGGGATACTCGTTCAATCTCGACGGCTCGACTCTTTACCTGGCGGTCGCGTCCGTGTTCGTGGCCCAAGCGGCGAAGGTCGAACTGACGATCGGACAACAGCTCGCGATGATGTTGACGCTCATGCTGACCAGCAAGGGCATGGCTGGAATCCCCCGCGCCTCGCAGGTCATCCTCGCCGGTACGCTGGTTACCTTCGGACTCCCGCTGGAGGGCGTGCTCCTGATCATCGGCGTCGATGAGCTGATGGACATGGCCCGGACCACGGTGAACCTGGTCGGAAACTGCCTCGCCACCGCCGTCATGGCCCGGGCGGAGGGAATTCCGCTGCAGCCGGTGCAGGACCCGGCGTCCTGACGTTCATCCGGGCTCAGCGCAGGCTTTCCAGGTACGCGAGAAGGTCGGACCAATCGCCTGGGGACAGTCCCGCAGCCAACCCTTCCGGCATCAGCGACTGGGTGCTTCCGACGCGTTCCTGGATGTCCGCCTTGCGCACTTTGTGATCGCGTCCTTCCGCATCCCGCAGCGTCAGGGTTTCGGCGTCCTCCGCTCGCATGAGTCCGTTCAGTGAGTCGCCGGATTTCAGTTCGAGGGTCGTCTGCTGGTATCCTTCCCGGACGCTCTGGCTGGGAAACAGGACGGCTTCGGCCAGCGCCACCCGGTCGAACTGCGTTCCCGCGTGGGTCAGGTCTGGACCAATCTCCCCACCCTCGGTTCCCACGCGGTGACACCGGGAGCACGCAGGGCCTTTGGGCGAGAAGAACAACTCCCGACCGCGGCTCTCGTTGCCCCCGCCCTGGCTTGCCGCGCTGAGGTAATCCGTCTCGGTCCAGGCTCCGGTCCCTTGGAACAGGGCGCTGGATTTCGCGGGCTCGTAGGTGGCGAACACGAGGCGCAGTTGCGCCCGGGCGGAGGGGGAAAAGCGCTCCAGTGCGGGCAGGACGGCAGCCCACGCGGGCTCCTTCAGTTGTCCGAGGGCGGCCCGGCATTGTTCCCGAACTTTCGCCTCGGGGAGGTCGAGTCCCTCGAGGTAAAGCGCGAGGGCGTCCGAACCCGGATGACGCGCCAATGCCGCGATGGCCTCCGAACGCCCGGGTTCCCGCGAGGCGGATTGGAATAGGATTGCCCGCGCTCTGGGCGTCTGGACGCCGCCCAGAGCGCCGAGGGCGAGGCGGGTGGAATCGGGAGTCCCGGATTGAATCACCTGCTGGAGGGCGTTCACCGATGCCCCATCGCCAATCCGGCCCAGGGCTGCGATGGCCGCGGCCCGCACGGCGACGTTGGTATGGGACGCGGCGGCCGAAAGTTGCGGGACGAATCCGTTGAGTTTCAGCGCCGCAGTGGCTGCGCAGACGGAGGCGAGTTCCCGGGGATCCGAGGGGTTGAGTGACCAGAACTGTTCGACCGCCGCCTTTCCGGGAGCGGACGCGGGGTCCCGGGACAGCACGTCGAGCGCCAGCGTCCGGACCTCCGGATCCGAGCTTCGGATCAGTTCCGCGGCAAAGAAGGGCATCGCGTTTGTGGCCAGACCCGCCCGGGCGGCGTACGCGGCGTGTCGCGTTTCC
>JAEUHD010000129.1 GCA_016793645.1 Verrucomicrobiales bacterium | reverse complement strand
CAACTCACGGGCGGGTGACTTGGGACCCGCCGGTCCTTCGCGCAGCGGACGCGAAGGAGGAGTCACCCGCGGGCGGCAGCCCGCAGCCACCATCTTGGAGGCCCCGTAGCCGCCGACGGAAGGAGGCGCTGACCATGGGTTGGGGGGTAACGCCGCGTGTGGGAGGGTGGGATCGAGTTGCGCGACGATGACAACTCACGGGCGGGTGACTTCAGCCGCGCCGGTCCTTCGCGCAGCGGGCGCGAAGGAGGAGCCACCCGCGGGCGGCAGCCCGCAGCCACCAACTTGGAGGCCCCGTAGCCGCCGACGGAAGGAGGCGCTGACCTTGGTCTGTCCAGGGCCGCAACGGCTTCGGGCCTCGACAGGTTCCAAGCCGCCCGACTAGTTTTTCACGGTACACCCTCCGCGTTCCATGAACTCACCGCACGCCATCGTCCTGCGCCTGGCCGCCCTCGGCTCCGGCATCCTCCTGCTCGCCCAACTCCACGCCGCCCCGGCCGCGCCCGGACGCCGGATCCTGGCGGGCGACGATTCCACCAAGCGCCTCGCCATCATCGCGCCGGATGGTTCCGTGGAATGGGAGATTCCCGTGACCGCCATTCATGACGCGGCGGTGCTGCCCAACGGCAACATCCTCCTGCAGCAGGGCTGGACACTCGTGCAGGAGGTCACCCCGGACCGCAAGGTCGTGTGGCAGTACGACGCGGCGAAGGCGAATCCAGGCAAGCCCGTCGAGGTCCACGCCTTCCAGCGCCTGCCCGGCGGTCTCACCATGATTGTGGAGTCGGGTCCGGCGCGGATCCTGGAAGTGGACTCAACCGGCGCCGTGAAGCGCGAGGTGAAGCTGCAGGTGGACCATCCCAGCGCCCACTCCGACACCCGCCTCGTGCGGAAGATTGCCAACGGGAACTATCTCGTCGCCCATGAAGCCGACGGACGCGTACGCGAGTACGACCCGACCGGGAAGGTCGTCTGGCAGTATGACGTCCCGCTGTTCGGCAAGGAGCGCAAGGGCGGCCATGGACCCGAGGCCTTCGGGAATTCCGTGTTCAGCGCCACGCGGCTTCCCAATGGCAATACACTGATTGGCGCGGGCAACGGACACGCCGTGCTCGAGGTCACTCCCGCCGGAAAGATCGTCTGGAAGGTCGAACAGAATGACCTGCCCGGGATCACCCTGGCCTGGGTGACCCGCGTGGAACGGCTTCCCAATGGAAACACCCTGATCGGCAACTGCCACGCCGGTCCCGACAATCCCCAGTTGATCGAGGTCACTCCCGACCGCAAAGTCGTGTGGTCCTGGACGGACTTCACCCACTTCGGGAACTCCACCCCGGTGGTCGCCGTCCTTCCGCCGAAGAAATAGCCGCATGGGATTCGTCCTCCGCCACGCCGCCAGGCTCGCCGCGGTGGTGGCAGCGACCGCCACCGCAGGCCTCCGCGCTGCGGAGTTCCCGGCCGGCGGCGCGGCCCCGGCGGGTTCCCTCGATTCCCGGACCCACTGGGCGTTCGTCGCGGTCCCGGACCGTTCTCCGCCGCCGTCCGCGTCGGACTCGCGGAATCCGGTGGACGCCTTCGTGGAGGCGCGTCTGGCGGAGCGGCACCTGACGCCGCCTGCACCGGCGGACCGGCGCACCCTGATTCGCCGCATCTACTTCGATCTGCTCGGACTTCCCCCCACTCCCGAGGAGGTGGAGGTGCTGGCGACGGATCCCCGGTCCGATGCCTGGGAGCGGTTGGTGGATCGGCTGCTGGCGGATCCGCGCTATGGCGAGAAGTGGGGCCGTCACTGGCTCGACCTCGTGCGCTTCGCCGAGACCAACAGCTACGAAACCGACGATCCCAAGCCCAACGCGTGGCGATACCGGGATTATGTCATCCGGGCTTTCAATGACGACAAGCCCTACGACCGGTTCATCCGCGAACAACTGGCGGGCGATGAACTTCCGGACGGCGGGGCCGACGGGATTCTGGGAACCGGATTCTATCGCCTCGGCATCTGGGACAACGATCCCGCGGACAAGGAGTTGGCGCGCTTTGATCAACTGGACGACATCGTGGCCACCACCGGCCAGGTCTTCCTCGGGCTGACCGTGGATTGCGCACGGTGCCACGACCACAAGATCGATCCGATCTCGCAGCGCGATTACTACTCGCTCCTCTCGTTCTTCCACAACGTCGCGCCCTACCAGAACCAGGGCCCCTCCGACGAGGTGCCCCTGCCCGGAGCCGGAGACGCCCACGCGCTCGCCGTCACCGAACCGGGTGCCGTGGTTCCGGATACCTTCGTGCTCCTTCGGGGAAATCCCCTGGCCCGGGGCGACCGCGTGGAGCCCGCCTTCCCCAAGGTACTGGCACCGCCCGTTCCGCAGATTACGCCGCCGCCGTCGGCGAAGTCGTCCGGACGTCGCCTCGCCCTCGCGGAATGGATCGCGTCCCCCGACAACCCGCTCACCGCCCGGGTGATGGTGAACCGCGTGTGGCAGCATCATTTCGGACGCGGCCTGGTGCGGACGCCGAGTGACTTCGGGCTTCAGGGATCCGCGCCGACGCATCCGGAACTCCTCGACTGGCTCGCACGGGAATTCGTCCGGGACGGGTGGAGCCTGAAACGCCTGCATCGTCTGCTCCTCACTTCGCGGGCATATCGCGCCTCGGCTTCGGTTTCTCCGGACGTCCTTCGTGCGGATCCCGGCAACGAACTGTTTTCCCGGTTTGAGATGCGTCGGCTGACGGCGGAGGAGATCCGGGATTCCACGCTGCAGGTTTCCGGAACTGCCAACGCCCGCATGTTCGGTCCGGGCGTGTACATCACGCTGCCCAGGGAGGTGCTGGCGAGCCAGTCCGTGCCCGGCAAGGGCTGGGGTGAATCCCCGCCGTCGGAGCAGGCGCGCCGCAGCATTTACATTCATGTGAAGCGCTCCCTGCTGGCGCCGGTGCTCCTCGGATTCGACCTCGCGGAGACCGACCGCTCCACGCCCGTGCGCTTCTCCACCACGCAACCCACGCAGGCGTTGGGAATGCTCAACGGCGATTTCTTCCAGCAGCAGGCGGCCCGGATGGCGGAGCGGGTGCAGCGGGAGTGTGGTTCCGACACCGCCGCGTGCGTCCGGAGGGCTCTCGCCCTGGTGACGTCGCGTCCGCCCTCCGACGCCGAGGTGCGCCGCGGGACCGAGCTGATTCGAGCGCTGAAAGATTCGGACGGTGCCTCCGCATCCGCAGCCCTGACCTCCTTCTGCCTGCTGGCGCTGAACCTGAACGAATTCCTGTATCTGGATTGAGGTGCCCTCCATGCATTCCTCCCACGGACCCTTCTGCCGCCGGACCCGCCGCGAATTCCTCTGGGAAGCCGGCGCGGGATTCACCGGCGTCGCGCTCGCCGGGTTGATGGGGCTCGACGCGTCCCGGGCCCGTGCGGCGGAGGCCGCGGCGTTCGTGAATCCGCTCGCCCCGAAATTCCCGCATCGAGTCGCCCGCGCCAAGAGCGTCATCTTCCTGTTCATGTATGGCGGTCCCAGCCACGTGGACACCTTTGACTACAAGCCGCAGCTGGCCGCGTTGGATGGAAAGACCATTGCGGTGAAAACCTTCGGCCGTGGCGGAAAGAAGAACGAGGGACGCGTCGTGGGACCCAAGTGGCGGTTCCAGCAATACGGCGAATGCGGCAAGCACGTGAGCGACCTGTTTCCGAACCTCGCGACCTGCGTGGACGACCTGGCCTTCGTGCATTCGATGACAGCCGACTCCCCCATTCACGGGTCGGCCATGTTGCAGATGAACACCGGGAAGATCCTGTCCGGAAGCCCGTGCCTCGGATCCTGGGTCAACTACGGGCTGGGCAGCGTCAGTGAGAACCTGCCCGGATTCGCCGTGATGCTGGACCCCATCGGCGGCCCGATCAGCGGCGCGAAGAATTGGTCCAGTGGCTACATGCCGGCGTCCTACCAGGGCACGGTGCTTCGATCCGCCGGGGATCCGATCCTGGACCTGCGCCGGCCGGACGGGGTTTCGGACCCGATGCAGCGCCACGTGCTGGACGCCCTGCGCGACTTCAATACGGAACATGCCGCGCTGCATCCGGAGAACTCCAACCTGGGCGCGCGCATCGCGAGTTACGAACTGGCCTTCCGCATGCAGCAATGCGCGCCGGAGGCCGTGGATCTCGGTCGGGAGACCGAAGCGACCCGCGAGCTGTATGGGATGAACGATCCCCGGACCGCCGAGTTCGGACGACGATGCCTGCTCGCCCGACGACTGGTGGAGCGCGGCGTCCGATTCGTTCAGCTCTATGCCGGCGGGGCGCACAATGACGACAATTGGGACGCCCACACGGACATCGAGAAGAACCATAACTTCCATGCGGGACGGACGGATCGTCCGATTGCCGGTCTGCTGCGCGACCTGAAGCAGCGCGGGATGCTGGAGGAAACGCTGGTGGTTTGGGGCGGCGAATTCGGGCGCCAGCCCACGGCGGAGTATGAGAAGGGCACCGGACGCGACCACAACGCGTTCGGGTTCACCATGTGGCTCGCGGGCGGTGGCGTCCGCGGTGGGGTCAGCCACGGCGAAACGGACGAACTCGGCTCGGCGGCGGTGTCCGGAAAGGTCCACGTGAAGAACCTCCACGCCACGGTGCTGCACCTCATGGGACTCGATCCCAACCGCCTCAGCTACTTTTACGGCGGCCTCGATCAAAAGCTGGTGGGCGTCGAGGGCGCGGATCCGATCCGGTCCATCCTTGCATAGATGGCAATGGAACTTCATGCGTCGCCCGCAGGCGCCGAGGAGGAGTGGGGAGGGTGGAACTGCGCTGCGGCGCGGTTCTGAATTCCGTCTGCGGCAGCTCTGTTGCGGACGGGAGGGGAGAAGGACTCGTTCCGCGAGGGGAGAAGCGGTGTGAGACGACTCCACGAGGGATGGTCCTCCGCACTGCGGTGCGGAGGAGAGGTCACCCGCGGGCGCAGCCCGCGGCCACCCCATCCCGCGGGGCCGATGAGCAGGGGGGTGGAACTGCGCTGCGGCGCGGTTCTGAATTCCGTCTGCGGCAGCGCCGCCGCGGACGGGAGGTGAGGAGGACTCGTTCCGCGAGGAGAGGAGCGGTTCGAGATGACGCCACGAGGGATGGTCCTCCGCACTGCGGTGCGGAGGAGGGGTCACCCGCGGGCGCAGCCCGCGGCCACCCCATCCCGCAGCCACCGCAGTTCGCAATTACAACACCGGATCCAGCCGCAGATTCTCGAAGATCACCTTCCCAATCGCCCAGGCATCCGCCCAAGTGGCGGCGGGCGCCTCGAACGCGACAATGTAGAGGCTTCCGGAACGATCATTCGCGAGAAACTCGTAGCTCACCATCATGCCGTCGCGGCCCTTGCCGGAATCCGCATAGCGGAACGACGCCGTGGCAAACGATCCTTTGCTGCTGCTTTTCTTGTCGAGCAGCTTGTGGCTGTCGGACGCGGCGGAGACGAGTCCCGCGGCGTACTTCGACGGACTCATGGCAGTCTTCTTGGGCACCTCCGGCACCCAGTTGATGTCGAAGGCGGCGCCCGCTCCCGCTCCGGACTTCGGACCCGCAAGGTGGTACGTCTCCGAGTCGCCCTTCTTCTGACGGGAGAGCTTCCACCCGGTCGGCACGAGCAGGTCGGCGCGGATCTCCGAGAGCCGGTTCCAGGCGAATCCGGCGGGCGCCGCGGGCAGCGGTTCGGCGGCGAAGGCGCCGCTCACGGCGACCAGGAAGGCGGTGACACAAGGGAGCCAGGCGCGCATACGGCGGAAATCGTCCCGGAAAGCGCCCCTCCCCGGCAAGTGCGGAGAAGGGCGGGGAAAGGGAGCGAGCCCGGTTTCGGAGCACTCCGGAAACTTCGGGACCTTTTCCGCCGGATCCGATTCCAGGCTCGCGGGGCGGCGGGACGCGTGATGTTCCGTAGGGGCACTCTCCATGCAGCGACGCAGACTCCATTTCCTCCGGTGGGCACCCCTGGCGGTGGTGTTGCTCTGCGGAATGGCGTTGCCCGCGTTCGCGACGCCGGCGAACCGGGCGGCGCTGGAAAAGCACTACGACCGGTTTCTCTCCCGCCCGCTGGCGAAGTGCACCACCTGCCACCTGCCCAGCGAGCAGAAGTTCCCGGAGTCCCTGGCCGAGTTTCCCCACAATCCCTTCGGCGACCGCCTCCGAGAACTCGGAGAACAACTCGAACAGGAAGGCGCGGCACACGATCTCGCCTCGCGCCTGGTCGCCGTGGCCCGCGAGGACTCCGATGGCGACGGGGTGGCCAATGAAACGGAACTGCTCCTGGGCCATTCCCCAGGGGATCCCAAGGATGTTCCCAGCGCAGGCGAACGGGCGCTCGCGGACATCCGGTCCCGGGAGTTCGCGGAGTTCCTCTCGGGATACCGCTGGCAACCGTTTGAGCCGGTCCGCAGACCGGAACTTCCGAAAAGCGCGACGCCTGCCGGCTTCGTGATCCGCAATCCGGTGGACACCTTCCTCGCGGCGGATTGGCAGCGGCTCGGACTCCAGCCCCGTCCCGAGGCCCCGCGCGAGGTTCTGCTGCGCCGGGTGTATCTCGACCTCATCGGACTTTCCCCCACGCCGGCGGAACAGGAGGCCTTCCTCGCCGACACGTCCCCCCGCGCCTACGAACAGGTGGTCGAACGTCTGTTGGCCGACCCGCGCCACGGCGAACGGTGGGCGCGGCACTGGATGGATGTCTGGCGCTACAGCGACTGGGCGGGCTGGGCGGATGGCAATCAGATCCGGGATTCCAAACCCCACATCTGGCGCTGGCGGGACTGGATTGTGGAGTCGCTCCACGCCGACAAGCCGTATGACCGCATGGTGACGGAGATGCTCGCGGCCGATGAGCTGGCTCCCGGGGATCCCGATGCCCTGCGCGCGACCGGATTCCTGGTTCGAAACTACAAGATGCTTTCCCGCGAACAGTGGCTGGAGGACACCGTGAAGCACACCTCGCAGGCGTTTCTCGGGGTGACCATGGGATGCGCGAAGTGCCATGACCACATGTTCGATCCCATCTCGCAGAAGGAATACTACGCGCTGCGGGCGGTGTTCGAACCCCACCAGGTGCGCACCGACCGTAGCCCCGGGGAACTCGACACGTCGCGGGATGGCGTGGTGCGGGCCTACGACGCCACGAATGCACCGACCTGGTTTCTGGTCCGGGGCGATGAACGAAATCCAGTGACCAACGCGCCCGTGGCTCCGGGAGTTCCGACGGTGCTGGGCGGACGACTGGAAGTGTCGCCGGTGGCATTGCCGTGGGAGGCGTCGCATCCGGACGGACGCGAGTTCGTGATCCGGGACGTCTGGTCGGCCGGTTCCAACACCGTGGCGATCGCCCGGAAAAGTCTGGAGGAGGCGCATGCGGGGACCAATGCCCCGTCTCCGGACCGCCTTCTGGAACTGTCCCTGGCGTTGGATGCCGCGGAGAAGCGGCAGGCCGCCCTCGAAGCCGTGCTGGCCTGGGAGGACGGTCCCGGCGGAACCCGCACCTCCGATCCCTCCGAGGCCCTGCGCCACGGCACGAACACCCTGTTGCTGCAACAGACCGCGACCGTGGCCGAAGCGATGCTGGCGCGGCATCGGGCCCGGATGGCTGTGGATGCGGCGGCGACCAACGCCGTGGCGGACGCCCGGAAGAAGTTCACGGACGCGTCCAGGAAATACGACGAAGCCGTCGAAGCGCTGGCCAAGCCGCTGACCGCCGCCTATCAGCGTCGTCCGGCGGAGGTGTATCCGACGGAAAGCAGCGGACGCCGCCTTGCCCTCGCGCGGTGGATGGTGCGTCCGCAAAATCCCCTCACGGCCCGCGTTGCGGTGAACCACGTCTGGCTCCGTCACTTCGGCCGCGGGATCGTATCGTCACCCGCGGACTTCGGAAGAAACGGCCGCCCGCCGACGCAGCCGCAGCTTCTGGACTGGCTCGCCGCCGAGTTCATGGAGCCGACCTGGAGCGCGGGCGAATCGGGTGGCGCAGCGAAGGCATCCCCCTGGTCGTTCCGTCACCTGCACCGGCTCCTGGTGACCAGTTCGGCCTATCGCATGGCCTCGACTCCGGACGATGCGGATTTGGCGGCGGATCCGGACAATCTACATTTCTGGCGGATGAACTCGCGCCGGCTCGAGGCGGAGGCGGTGCGGGACAATTTGCTGTACGTCGCCGGCAAACTGGATCCCGCGATGGGCGGTCCGGACATCGATCATCGCGAGGCGCTGACGTCCGTACGGAGGTCGATCTACCTTCGGCACGCAGCGGAAAAGCAGGCCGAGTTCCTGCAGATCTTTGACGGCGCGGGCGTCACGGAATGCTATGAGCGCCACCCCAGCGTGATGCCGCAGCAGGCCCTGGCGATGGGAAACAGTGAACTGGCGCTGCGCCAGGCCCGATCCCTTGCAACCACGCTGGCGACGGAATCCGGGGGAGATGAAGGCCGGTTCGTGGAGCGGGCCTTCCAACGGATCCTGGCCCGGCGTCCGACTCCAGCCGAGACGCGGGAATGCCGGGACTTCCTCGAGGCGCCGATTCCCGCGGGGGTTTCCGCCGCGGAACGGGCGGCGCAACGGACGCGGGAGAATCTGATTCTCGTCCTTCTGAACCACTCGGACTTCGTCACCGTGCGCTGATCGCCCGACCCGGGGGCATCGCGATCAGTCTCCGAGCAGGCTTCGGAGTGCGGCGCGGGCCGCATCCTCGCGGGTGTTGCCTTCCGGTCCGACCCAGGAGCGCTTGGCGAAATCGAAGTACTCGCAGAAGTTCGCGCGATCCTTCTCCTCGACCGGTTCGGCCCGGCCATCGCGACATTGGTGCGCGGCCCGGCGGTCGTAGAAGTTGCAATTGACGCACACGCGCAGATCCGCCCGGCATTGCGGACAGGTTTCGCTGCGTCCGGGCAGGTCCGTAAACTTCCATTCCCAACCACAGCGGTGGCAGTGACGAGTCATGGCGGCGAGCCTACACGGATCCCCAGTTCATTTGAAGCCCCGGCAAGTTCGTAGTGCAGCCTTCAGGCTGTCCGGGTGGCGCGGGCGAGGGGCGCAACGTCGGGCGCGCTGTGGCGCGCGGGGAACAGGCTAAAGCCTGGACTACGAACGGTTCGTTCGTAGTGCAGCCTTCAGGCTGTCCGGGTGGCGCGGGCGAGGGGCGCGACGTCAGGCGCGCTGTGGCGCGCGGGAAACAGGCTAAAGCCTGGACTACGAACGGTTCGCTCGTAGTGCAGCCTTCAGGCTGTCCGGGGTGCGACTGGGAAGGCTGCGCAAGCCGTCGCCAGCAAATCGCAACCTGTGGCTTGGCGGAGTTCCCGCCCGTGGCCATATTTGCCGGCTGTGAAACATCAACTCGTTCTCTCCGCCCTCGTCACCGCGGTGGCCGGCGGATCCGCCGCCCTCGCTGGAACCAATGGTTTCTACGTCCCGAACTTCCGCGGGCAATCCGGCACCACCGCCGGCTACTGGGAATCCTTCACCGTCGGCATCGGCGCCCCCGGCAACAAGGCCAACTTCGGCAATGACGCCACCACCACCCTGACGCAGACCGCGGACGGCGCGATCGTCGTCGGGTCCGGAAACATCTACAACCAGCCCAACGCCAGCGCCTTCGTGCTGAGCTATTCCGGATCGGGCCCGCTCGGCACCGTGGTGCTCCAGACCCGGACGTCGGGTACCGAACTGGACTACGGCTCCGTGTCCCTCAACTACGGCTCTGGAATCCTGAGCGCCAATCGGACCGAGCTCGACCGCGCAATTTTCGGCGCCCCCGGACAGGGCTTCAGCGTCTCCTCCGCCTGGCAGTGGGACCTGAGTGCGCTGAACGTCTCCAGCTTCACCATCGACTTCAAGGCGGCCGGACCGAGCCTGAGCTTTGACTCCGCCACCCTGGACACCCAGGTGGTACCGGAGCCCCAGACCTGGGCGCTCGCCGGACTCGGCTTGGGCGCTCTGGGCCTGATCCAGTGGCGGCGTTCGCGCCGCTAAGCGTCTCCGGAGCGCATCGCTCCGGACAGTCTCTCAATCCCGCCGGGCCGTCGGAGTGACCGTCTCCGCCGGTCCCGGCTGGAGGACGGTCATCCTCGGCCAGCGCGCCTGGATCTGCTTCGCAAACCACGCGCGGGCCGGAGCGTCGCCGTGGCCCAGCACCACGGTCCTGGGATTCACCCGTCCCACGAACTCCAGCAGATCCTCACGCTGGGCGTGGGCCGTGAGGTCGAACTCCTCGACACGGCAGTTGCGGGTGACTTCCCCACCGGACCCGCTGAAGACAAAGGTGTCGCCGTCCTGGGCCGAGCGCAGGCGCCCCGCCGGAGAATCGGGATCCGCGTACCCGACGAAGAAGACCCCCTGCTTGGGATCCCCGATCATCCGGAGCGCAAGGTCATGCGCCGCGGTGTTCTCGCTCATCATCCCGGCGGTCATCACGAAGAGACGTCCGGAACCCAGCTTGCCCGACGCGAGTTCGCGCGGATTCAACACCACGAGATTCAGGGCTTCCGTGAGCCGCAGCTGGCTGTGGGACCGGTTGGTGCGGTGGGCCTGAAGGTCGTAGATCTCGGTGAACACGCGGCCGAGTCCGCCGATGTGGACCGGACGCGGCTTGAGGCGGCCCATCTTCATCCAGAGCGCGATCTGCGCGAGCATCTCCTGGGTGCGTCCGAGGGCGAAGGACGGGATCAGCACATTGCCGCGATTGGCAAAGACCTCATCCATCGCCACGACCATGCGTTCCAGCTCGGATTCCCGGGTAACCCCGGGGGTCGCACCTCGGGCGCCGCGGGTGGTTTCCAGAATCAGCACGTCGGCCGTGACTTCCTCAAACCGTGCGCCGCGCAGCAGCGTCTGGTCGTGAAAACTCACGTCGCCGCTGTAGAACAGGGTTTCGTGGCCGCCCCGCAGCATCACGCCGGCAGCCCCGAGCGTGTGTCCGGCGTCATAGAACTCGAGCGTCGGTGAGACGCCGCGGCGTCCCTTGGGAAAATTCACCCACGCATGTTCCCGGTTGTAGGGCAGTCCCTGGAACACCGGCGCGAGGTCGTCCACTTCCTCGTGCGAGTACAGCGGATATTCCCGCAGCCCGAGTTCCTCGCGCTGGCGCTTCATCACGTTCACGGAATTGTGGAGCACCCGTTCGACCAGGAAGTAGCTGAGGTCGGTCATCAGCACGTTGGCGTGCGGGAAGTGGCGCAGGGCCACGGGCAGCGAGCCGACGTGGTCGTGGTGGCAATGCGAGATGACCACCGCCTCGACATCCCCGGATCCCGCCTTGGAGTAGAGCGGCAGGCCGGCGAGTCCGTCGCGACGCGGATGGATTCCGGCATCGAGGAGGATCCGGTGTCCGTCAAACTCCACGAGCCACGCACTGGCGCCGATGTCGTGGTCGGGATTCAGGTTGGTGATCTGCACCGGGTCACTCTGGGCACAATCGCGGTCGGGACAACCGGGAATTGCGTTGAATCGCACCCGACCGTTGAATCCACGGATGGCCTTGACCCCGTCCACGATGCTGCCTTTGGGAACGCCCGCGCCGCCGTTTCGTCTTCCGGAACCCGCGACCGGACGTCAGGTGGCTCTTGCCGATTTCGCCGCATCCCCGGCTCTGATCGTGGCCTTCTTGTGCAATCACTGCCCCTACGTGGTCCACCTCCGCCGCGCGCTGGCGGAGCTCGGACGCGACTGCGCGCGCCGCGGTGTCGCAATGGTCGGCATCAGCGCCAATGACGTGGGAACGCACCCGGATGATCGTCCGGAACGCATGGCCGAGCATGCGCGGACGTCCGGCTGGACCTTTCCCTACCTCTACGATGAGTCACAGGAGGTCGCCCGCGCCTATCGTGCCGCCTGCACGCCGGACTTCTTCCTCTTCGACGCGGACCGCCGCCTGGTGTACCGCGGGCAGTTCGATGACTCGCGTCCGGGCAATGGACGTCCGATCACCGGCGCCGACCTTCGGGGCGCGCTCGACGCGTTGATGTCCGGGTCACCGATCCCCGCGCGCCAGGTCCCAAGCATGGGCTGCAACATCAAATGGAAGCCGGGCCTCGCTCCCGAGTACTTCCCCGTATAAACCGCGCCCTGCCCCGACGTTTGATCCCCTCGCGGAATCCACGGGTTCAAGGGCCAACCACCCGAAAGTAACGCGAGGTATTTGCCGCGGTGTTCGGGTCCACATACTCGGCCTTCCCCTCCGAGTCCGGCGTCACGGTCGTCGCCACGTCCCAGGAGGGAGGCAGCGTGGAGGAGACCTCGACCTTGTAGGGGCGTCCCGCCACTCCGGTGAACGAGAACCTGAATTCCCCGCCGGATCCGTTGTCCGCGATGCGCGGAACGAGAGTGATGGAATCCGCCGGATCCGAGGGCGGCAGCGGAACGGGCCCGAAGCGCATCAAGAAGGGGGTAAAGACGGTCAGGGATCCAATGGGTGCAGACGCCTGTCGATAGGTGATGCAGTAAAGAAAACCATCGGTCGCCTGCAGGAATTGCTTGGGGCGCACGCCTTCCGGAGGATCCGCGGCCCCCGAGAAGGTGTGGAGCACCTCGGACCCGCTGCCGTCGAGCTTCGTCCGGAAGATCGTGCCGTTGAACTGCGGTCCGCCTCCAGGCTGGATCCCGTACAGGTGGCCGTCGCTGCTTTCGAACACGCTTCGATACCATTGGGCTCCCCCGGTTCCGGTTGCGGAGAAGCCAAACTCACTTCCATCCGGCCGCAGCTTGAAGACCCCACCGAACCCGTTGGGTCCGCCGCGGGCCGCCTGGCCGTGGAGGAACCCGTCCGAAGCCAACACCAGTCCGCTGTCCGGCTGGGCTCCGAGACCATCGGAGGTGAATTGGTGGAGGATCTCGTATCCCGCCCCGTTGCGTCCGACACGAAACACGGTGCCGAGAAACTGGGAGCGATCCGACGCGGTCACGCCATAGAGAAAGCCATCCCGGGCCTCGAGCAGGAGCCCCCGCGGGAATTGTCCATCGGTCCGGGTCTGGCCAAAGCGATGGAGGATCTCAAAGCCGCCGCCATCCTTCCCGATTCCATAGACCACGCCTATGGGTGATCCGGTTCCGGTCACACCATACAGCCGCCCATCGCTCGCCTCGATCAGTCCAAACGGCGCCGCGGTTTTATCGGTGGCGAGGTCGAATTGCTTGAGAATGCGGTAGTTCTCCCCGTTTGCCGCCATCGCGAAGACGCGCCCCAATCCCTTCTGGTCCTGAGCGACTCCATAGAGGGCGCCATCCGAGCCGTACACCAGACCGGTGGGATCCTCACCCTCCGCCTTGGGACCGCTGAAGGTGTGCAACACGGTGAATCCGGTGCCGTCCCGCCCGATCCGCCACACGATGCTTTTCTGGTCCTGTCCGGCATGACTGATCCAGCCATAGAATTTCCCGTCCGGACCCTCGGTGAATCCTGCATTCTGCGATGCATTCTCGTAGCCGGAGAACTCGAAGACCTTGGTCAGGGTCGGCTCGGCCGCGACGCAGGAGGCGACGAGGGACAGGGAGAGCAGTCCCCAGCCGAGAAGACGGGAATGGTGGTTCATGGGCAAAGAGGTCAGTGAAGCTATCCAATCGCGCCTCTGAAACAACCGGAAACCCACGTTCGTAGTGCCCGTTCGTAGTGCAGGCTTCAGCCTGATTCCCCGCGCCAACCGCGCGGCGGAGCGATGCCCGGCCCCGGCGGGCAGCCTAAAGGCTGGACTACAAACAAGTCCCGTTCGTAGTGCAGGCTTCAGCCTGAATCACTCAAAGTTTCTCTCCCGTCCACCTCCCGGGTAGCGTTGACCCCATGGTTCTGGGCATCGAAATCGGTGGCACGAAGCTGCAGGTCGTGGTGGGAGGCCGTGACGGCCGAATCACAGACCGCCGACGGCTGGTCGTGGATCGCGCCGCGGGAGGCGCCGGAATTCGTGCCCAATTGTCCCGGGTCCTCCCCGAATTGATCGCCGCGCACCCTCCCTCCGCCGTGGGCGTCGGGTTCGGAGGACCGGTGGACTGGCGGACGGGACGCATCTGCTGCTCGCACCAGATCGCCGGATGGCATGACTTCGAACTGGGCGAATGGCTCCATAAGGAGACCGGACTCCCCGTTCGCGTGGACAACGACGCCAATGTCGCCGCGCTGGGTGAAGCGATGCACGGGGCCGGGCGCGGCGCGAACCCGGTGTTCTGGATCAACATGGGCAGCGGCGTGGGCGGCGGGTTGGTCGTGGACGGCCGCATCTACCACGGCGCGGTGCCCGGGGAGGCGGAGATCGGACACCTCTGTCTCGACAAGTCCGGCGTGCGTGTGGAGGACCGCTGTTCCGGCTGGGCGGTGGATCGGCGCATTCGGGAAGCCGTGAACCTGCATCCGGGCGGAATCCTGGCGTCCCTGGCCGGCGACCGCGAAGGCGGTGAGGCCCGCGCCCTCGCGCCCGCCCTCGAGCGCGGGGACGAACTCGCTCACGCCATCCTCAGTGAACTTGCGGACAACCTCGCCTTCGCGCTGTCCCACGCCGTCCAACTCTTCCACCCCGAACGCATCGTCATCGGCGGCGGACTTTCCCTCATCGGTGAGCCGCTGCGTCAGGCGGTGGCCGAAGCCCTCACGCCCTACGTCATGGATTCCTTCCGCCCGGGTCCACGGCTCGTCCTGGCGGGCCTGGGAGAGGACTCCGTCCCCGTGGGCGCCCTCGCCCTGGCCGCAGGAGCCTCGACGGTTTTAACGGCGAAATAACGGCAGAATATCGGCAGCTTCGGGAAGGAGGAGCCGCCGCATGCCCTTGGAACCAAAGTTCACCCTCACCGCCGGGATCGCCAGCGGCCCCATGCGGATCGAGGGGGCGAAACAGACGGGCGTCCCTCTGCCGATCACGACCTCGGTCCTGACGAATCAACCCACTGGATGGGACGCCCGGCCTTGTGAATTGTTGCCGTCGACGAATCCCAGTCCCGGACCGGCGGGTGGCCAGCTTCGCGCTCCTCAGAAAGGACAGCGCAGGCCATCGTGCCCGGGCAAACGCCGCCGGACCCGCGGGTGCTTTCCGCTTCCGATCAACGACCTCCCGGTCGAATCTCGCAACCAGCCCGGTTCACCATGAACCACTTGCAACCAAAGAATCCGACGAGTCTCCGCAGTCAAACGCCGGGGAGAATCCGTGCCCGTTTGCGACACATCCTCGCGGTGGATGACCACTTAGCTAAACCGCCACCGGATCGTGACCCAAAACTGGATCTACGACCACCGGTCGCAGATTAAACGTTGGCCGTAATGTTCACGCCCCGTGCAACGTCACACCGTCATGATTCTGGAGGACAATGACGAGCGCACTCGAGCCTTCGAGAACGCTGTGACCGCGCTGGGTTCGGATTTTAGGCTGCGGCTCTGGCGTGACGCGCCGACCATGATCGCCGAGTGCCTCGACGTCTTGCCTGAGTGCTGCCTCATCTCACTCGACCACGACCTGAACCCGATGCCCGGAGTCAGCCAAGACCCTGGCACTGGCCTTGAGGTTGCCGAGTTGTTGGCTCGCCAGCAGCCGGTGTGTCCGGTCATCCTCCACACCAGCAACGCTGAGCGGCGCTGGTCGATGCACAACGAGTTCCGGTTCGGACATTGGAGCGTCGAGATTGTTCCGCCCATCGGCAATGATTGGATTCCTGGCTCCTGGCTGTCCAAAGCCAGAGCCTTGATTGGGGTATGAGATCAGAGTCGGCCAACCAGGCAGTGGATCAAATGGCGGCGGGCGGGCGCCGCTTGCGAATTCGAACATCGTGGGCCGCCGCCATCGCTCACCTTTCACGTTCGGCCAATACGCATGGAGAACATCACCGCAGCAGGAAATACTGAAGTTCCGGCGCTCCTGGCAATCAAGGCATTGGGGTTTGACTTAGAGCGCAGGTTTCTCGATGGAGACCGCGAGCGTGAACTCTGGATTGCACGCAACGACCAGTCACAGTTTTCAGCAGGTTCACCGCTTGAGCTCCTTGGCCTTTATGCCATGCGCAGTCAACGGGGACTGTCTTGGAAGGCGAGTGACGACGAGATCAACGAGTTTCTGAAAGAGTATTATCCCGACGCCCTCGGAAAGGCAGGCGACGAGCTGTGAGATTTGACGTGACAGATTGGGAGCCGAACAAGTCGGTGGAGTCGAACCGCCGCCCCGCTTCTCCGCTCAGCGCTGGGCGGCAATTCCTGCGCGCCGTCCACGCACCACCGTCACTGTCGGCGGCGGTCGCTCACCTCTGGCGTTCGGCGACACCTACCATTTGGCCATGAGCGATGCCATTGTGAGCGTCTTTAAGCACGTCAGAAAACCAGCGTACATCCTACGCTCCCATTGCATTCACAAAACAAATCACTGGATCACAACCTGGGGCCCTCTGGTTCACTTTACAGACGCGGAGTTCAGGACTGGCGGACTGGAAGCAGTGCTTCGTGATCTACAGGAATTTGGTAGTCGAGATTCTGACGATGGGTCCGAGGACGGCGGAGCCGGGAAGGAAGGAAAGCGAGCGAGGAGAATTCTGGGTGAGTGCTGGGAAGTCTCGATTTCCAAAGAGCGGGATCACGTCTTGAGTCTCGTCCCAATGAACGACATCGGAAAAGGCCGAGCTGTCGGCAGTGGTCATCGATTTGTGATTTACCTTCCTGCAAGACCGGAGATTTTCTACCAGACCATTCAAGACGCATTCGAAGAATGCTGTGTAGTTGGATCATGATCATCCCGACAAAACCGCTCTACACAAACCGCCGTCTCCCGGATCGAGTTTGCGCACTTCAGTTCGTCGGACGCTGGATTCGCGGCCAATCAGGCGTGGAAACCAAACCCAATATGATAGAAAGGTTCACCTTCAGCCTACTTGCCTCGATGTTTTTGACACAGGCGGGGATTGCCCAATCCACCGGCACCTTTACCGACTCACGCGATGGGCAAACGTATCCAACGGTCAGCATTAAAAACGCTTCGACCGGCACGACGGTCACTTGGATGGCTCAAAACCTGAACTACAAGGTGCAGGGGAGCTACGCCTATGATGACAAGGAGAGTCACCGAAAGGAGTTTGGCCTGCTGTACACTTGGGAGGCGGCGAAACGGGCGTGCCCCAGCGGTTGGCATTTGGCAACGGATGACGAGTGGTCTGCGCTCGTGGCCAGCCTTGGTGGAACCGACAACGCCGGCGAAGCCCTCAAGAGCGCCAGTGGCTGGACGGAGAACGGCAACGGCACCAACCGCAGCGGGTTCAACGCGCTTCCGGCAGGGATTCGCAGAAATGGTGGTTATGAGATCCTGGGTGTCATGGGTTTCTGGTGGACATCCACACCCGCGGGCGAGGAGGGCAAGGCTTGGGGATGGAACCTCAGTTATGGTGGCCCCGGGGAGAAACCGCTCCGATCGAAGGCGTTCCGTTTTGCCGGCCCGGTTTCCCATGCAAAATCGGTTCGTTGCGTCCGGGATTGATGATGGATTCCTCCAGCAAGACCCCTCGACACCCACCACCGCCCCCGTTTCGAGTTCGTGGGTCCCGGTTCATTGGACGCTGCCGACGGCGTGATGTCCGAGGTCACTGAGCAGATGCAGGAGAAAGCCGGGGTGTTTAAGAAGATGTCCAATGAGAGTTGACCGGCCCATGAGAATCACTCGCCAGAACGCGGGCGGACAACCTCCGCTTCCAATTCGAACACCGCCAGCCACCCATTGATTCCGATGTGGGCGTCGTGATTCCCATCGGGTTCCTATGAGCGAACATTCCGCTTCCAATCAACGACCTCCCGGTCGAATCTCGCAACCAGCCCGGTTCACCATGAACCACTTGCAACCAAAGGATCCGTCAAGTCTCCGGAGTCAACCGCCGGGGAGAATCCTTGCCCGTTTGCGACACATCCTCGCGGTGGAGAACCACTTAGGTAGACCCCAACCCGATCAAAACCGAAGACTGGATATACGACCGCCGGTCGCAGATTAAACGTTGGGCTTCTTAGCGTGATGAAAGTGTTTCTATGGCTTTTGACGTCGGCGCTCGCGGTTGTGTGCTTCGCATGCTGGGCGGGCACTCATTTGATCGTGCAATCGTGGTCGTGGAGTCGGCAAATGCGGGAGGGCGTGCTTCCTGACTTCACCGTATTAGTCATTCTAGGAAAGAATTGGCTGCTGTTCTGTCCAGTTATCTGGATAGTCTATGCAGTGTGGCTTAGTGTTCAGAGAGAGTTGAAGTTGCCTCAAGTGTTCGTATTTCTCGGGTCGCTTGTTCTCGGAATCGCAATCATCGTCTCGTCTACTGTGATAGCGTTACTCTTGCCGTATATCCAATTGGTCGATTTCTGATAGAATGATTACTCATGAGCCAAACAGAGTCGCTCCACTCGAACCGCCGCCCGTTCTGCTCTCTCGCGCGCTACGCTTCATGGGACGCTGGATTCGCTGCCAGTGCCCGTCTCAATCGGCGGTCGGTGACTTCTGACGTTGGCCAACTACACCCGCGCACATGATTTACCTCCGTAAAGCCAACAGCGACGTAGTCAACCACTGCAAGTGCGCCGACGGCTACGTCTCCGCACCAGCCCAGATGGATTGTCCGTGGTGCGGTTGTGGTTGGCTCTTTACTTGTTCGGACTGCCGCAAGGCATTTACGTTTGCCGAGGCGGTCGAGGTTGATTTCACGCTTGAGGAGATGGCACGGCGAGACTTTCAACACTGGAATCGCCCAGGCACAGCACCCAGAGCAGAGGACATTCAGGGTTGGGTCGATTTCATGCAGACGTTTCTCCGTGGCGTGGAGGCTGGGCAGCGATATGTCTATCTCGACGGTGTTGTCATTCCCACCGATGTTGACGGCCTCACGTTCAAGGGGATTCACTCGTCACATGATTTGGCAGTAGTGCCACAGGTCGAGGCACTTCGGGACCAGAGCATCATACGCGACCTTTTGAGCAATCCACGATACTGGAATGAGTCAGCATTACAAAGAGATGAGTCGAGGCCGTCGGCCTAACGGAATCACTGGAGCGAACAGCCGCGCTTCCTCTCCGCTCGACGCCGGGCGGCTGTCCGGATGCGCCACGTGCGCTCCGCCGTCCTCGTCGGTGGCTGTCGCTCAGTTCTGGCGTTCGGCAAAACAAATATGAAGGCGTTCCCTTGGTTACTCCTTCTAGCGTTTGAAGCGATCAGCCTGACTTGCTGGCCCGCGGCAGCACTCACCGATTCAGTGTATCGAGACGAGTTCAAGGACTCTGGCTTCCCCACATGGACCCAAACCGTGCTGGCCGCCAAGAACTGGTTCCCCGTCTTTCCGCTGCCTTGGTTGGTCTATTCGATTATTTTGACCTCCAGGCGCGACGTTGTTGCCTCGTCGTTGTTTACATACGCTGGAACGATCTGCCTCGGCTGCTGCCTATTTTTATGCTGGATCATCACCGGTCTATTGATGCCCTACTACGCCACCCATATTTTCGTTTCCGTACGCACAGTTATCGGACAGTGAGGCCGAATATCCAGCCGGATGCACCGAACCGGGCGATTGCGCCCTGGCTTCAAATCTATCATCGGTGCCGCCGGGTCGATGAGCTCTGACGGCGACCTAAAGTCCCAATGCACCAGAACAGCTGCAATGACTGGTTCGCGTTCTGGATCCACTTCTTGTTCGGAGCAGTACTTGGCGGGGCCATCGGTCTATGGTTATGGGGCAGACCAAGACTTCATATATTCGATTCCGGCATGGCAGGAGTCGTTTGCATTGCCGGCGGAGCGATCTTTGTCGGGCTGCTCGCAGGATTTGGACGAGCCAAATTTTGGGAGGGCTTCGGACGTTGGGCGTTCTTTGCTGCTGCATCGCCGAACAGATCGCTCCGGTGAACCCGGCAATTCCACCCCGATTCGATCCTGATCCGCCGTTGAGGCGGGTCACCGAGCTCCATCGTTGGATATGATCGTGTTCCTAACACTCGTAGTCCTGACGGCATGCATTCTTGGTTGCTATGGCGCGGCGATTCCCATTCGAGGTGGATGGTCACGCTTGGTGGCAATCTACCTGGGATTCCTGTGTCTCGCCTTCGTCGGTGCGGTGACGTGGCTTCTCGCCTACGGGTACGTTCATGGGGGTGGAACGGTTTGGAGTCTGTGCCTTCTTCTTGCATCGGCCGCGTTCGGAGTAGCGTCCTTGGTTCATGGGTTGAGTGGAATTGCCCCGCAATCCGGCCAAACGCGTCAACTCGAAACGGCCCGCCTTTGCGATCAATCCCCGGAGTCACGGCGGCGGTGACTCTTGTCGTCGGTATGCAAAGCATCTCCAAGCAGCGGCTCGCCCTGGGTGCATTCGTCATCATCGGGACCGTGGGTCTCTGGCGATCGACACGTGCGGAACAGCACCCCAGTGTCCGGGTGATGATCACCGACTATCGATTCACGAACAACCAGTGGACGATTACAGCCTTGGCGACCAATCAAGGATCGGTAGCTCTCCTCTATCGCTACAACCCGGCACATTCCGAAGTACACTGGAATGGACCCACGGGATGGAACATTTCCGAACCGACCTACGTGTCGAAGTGGTCCAGCGGTGGTGTGCTTCGGCCGGGCAAATCACTTCAGTACGTACTTGTGGTTCCCAGCTCCAACCGTCGATTCAAGGTCCGCTGCTTTTTCGAGGTATCCAGGCTTCGTGACCGGGCCTTCGAGGCTTGTTGGAGTACGGGAATCCTCACGCGTGGATCTCGTGTCTCAACCATGCTCTTGGACCTCACGGCGGGCGAGCGTCGCGAGATCGGGGTGTTCTCCGACGACGTTGCAGGTGACGCTCCACAGATGGTTTCAGAAGACAGCCTGGTCGCTCCTCAGGAACTGCTGCCGCCCGTTTTGGATTCGAGTCCGTAGGATCCAATGGGGTTGCATATCGTCATTCCACGATTCCGAGTTGAAGACGCACGCTGGTTCAACGGTTGGCCTCATCACCTTCGAGTCGCTGCCGCCGGAGACTGCGGCGGAGTTTCTGAACATCGGGAGCTGAGCCATCGGGATTCACCTGGCGCGTGGAGTAGGGCCGAGATGGGACTCCGGCTGGGTGGGCGACCCCACCCTGGGCGTCGGAGCGTCGCTTGCTTTAACGGCAGAATAACGGCAGAATAACGGCAGTCACTTGAAGGAAGAGCCGCCGGATGCCCTTCGAACCAAAGTTCTCCCTCACCGCCCCGATCGCCACCGACCTCATGCGAATCGAGGGGGCGAGGCAGGCGGTCGTTCACCTGCCGATCACGGCCTCGGTCCTCACCACCTTGCGGGAGACCGCCCGGCTGTTTTCGACCCACTACTCGACGATGATCGAGGGAAACCGCCTGACCCAGGACCAGGTGTCCAAGGTCATCGATAGGCAGGAACACTTTCCCGGCCGGGAGCGCGACGAAAAGGAAGTGCTCGGCTACTACGCCGCTCTGGAGAAGGTTGAACAGTTCGCCCGGACCCGCGAACCCGTCAGTGAACGGCAGGTGCAACTGCTGCACGCCCTCGTCATGGCCGGCGGCAAGGCCACCGTCAAACCGTCCCCCTATCGCGACGGCCAGAATGTGATCCGGGACAGCCGAAGTCGGGACATCGTTTACATGCCTCCGGAAGCGAAGGACGTCCCCGGTCTGATGGGCGACCTGGTTGCCTGGCTGAAGTCCTCGGAAATCTCGGGACTGCCCTGCCCGGTGCGGGCGGGCCTGGCCCATTACCAATTCGCCACCATCCATCCCTACTACGATGGCAATGGCCGCACTGCACGTTTGCTGACGACGTTGATCCTGCACCTCGGGGCCTACGACCTGAAGGGCCTCTATTCGTTGGAGGAATATTACGCCCGCGACCTCCCCGCCTACTACGAGGCGCTGACCGTCGGACCATCGCACAACTACTACCTCGGCCGGGCGGAATCCGACCTTACCGAATGGGTCGGGTATTTCTGCCGGGGAATGGCGGAAAGCTTTGAGAAGGTGCGTCAGCGCGCCGAGGAGGCGGCGGGACTGGGCGCGCGGGACGCCTCGGCTCAACTCCGTCAACTGGATCCACGGCAGCGGATGGTGTTGGGTCTCTTCCGGGACCGCGACACGATCACCAGCCACGATGTCGAACGCCTGTTCAAGCTGTCGCAACGCACGGCGCGCGACCTGTTGTCCAAGTGGAGCAACGAAGGCTTCCTCACGGTGGTCGATCCGGCGAAGAAAAGCCGGAAATACGGTCTTTCGAGCCCGTTCCTATCCCTGCTACGGTGACGCAGCCCAACGCCTGTCCCGGCCGCATCCAATCCGCAGGCGAGAGCCAATGAGCCATCCAAAGGATTCCCCGCTTGGGTGTCGGCCGAGGGTCCGCACCGCCTTTGACGGGAGATTTGATTCAGACGTAGCGTCCCCCCAATGAGTTCACGTCGATTGGTGGAAGTGTGCGTTGATTCGGTGGAATCCGCCGTGGCGGCGGCGGGCGGTGGTGCGGATCGCCTCGAGGTTTGCTCCGCGCTGGGCGAAGGGGGGCTGACGCCCAGCCCGGGGCTCCTGGAGGTGATCCGGGAACGGGTGAAGATCCCCCTCGCGGTCATGATCCGGCCGCGTGCCGGGGACTTTTGCTACTCGGACGATGAGTTTGAAGTGATGCGGCGGGACCTGGTGCGGTTGAAGACGCTGGGCGCCGATCTGATGGTCTTCGGGCTCCTGACCCCCGGTGGCGAGGTGGACGTCGCCCGCACCCGGGAACTGATCGCGCTCGCGAGACCGCTCCCCGTGACCTTCCATCGCGCCTTCGACATGACCCGGGATCCGCGGGCGGCGCTGGAAACGCTGGTCTCGCTCGGATGTGAACGCGTGCTGACGTCCGGACAGGAGAAATCCGTGCTCGAAGGTCTGGAACTGGTGACGGAATTGGTGCGGTTGGCCGGAAACCGGATCACGGTTCTGCCGGGAGGCGGGATCACCGAGCGGAATCTTCCCCGCATCCTGCGGGAATGTGACGCGAAGGAATTTCACGTGTCCGCAAGCGGTTCCCGGGACAGCCGGATGGAGTTTCGCAACACGCGCATTCCCATGGGACGCACCCTCGCCGCGTCCGAGTTTGCGCTCTCCGTGGCCGATGAGGCGCGGGTGCGGCGGTTCCGCGGACTCGCGGACGCCACCGCCTGATCCAATGGATCGACGCGGACGTCGCGATCAACCCGCGCGACGCGGTCGCGGTTGCCCACCGAACGTCATCACGGCGGGTGTGCTGGCGTCCGCGGGAAGGTACCCAGACCGCAGTTCCATCCACTCCTCGTCGGTCAGCGGCGGTGTCCGGGCCTCCAGCGCCTGGGTGTTCTCCCTGAGGATTCCCCGGAGCATTTGAAGCCGCTGCCGATGGGACATCGCGCCGAGATGCAGAATGAAATGGCCGGTCCGATAGGCGGCAAAGCTGGAATTCATCGCCGTGTCCGGAGCGAGCGCCACGTGGGACTGGTGCTCCGGGAAATGGGCGAGCAGGTGCTTGAAGGTGTTTTGCTCCCACTTGTCGCCCATGCCATCCGGGTCATATCCCACGCCGCCGAGGGTTTGCGCTGCCTGGAGAAACCGGATCGTCCACGGACACGCCCGCGCGAGGAAGACCCCGGCGCACAGTCCATTGAAGTCGCTGGCGAAGACGAGGTCCGCACCGGGAACGAGGAGCGTCCGCACGTCCACGGCGGGATTGAGGATGAACGCATCGGCGTCCACCCAGAACACCCAGTCCGCGGCGCCGGATTCCAGGAGATCGAGCACGGCGGTCACCTTGCTCCACGACATCGGACGCGACGGGTCCAGGGATTTTCGCACGATGCGAAGTCCGAAGCCGTGCCGGCGCGCGTAGCGACGGAACCGGGGCAGGCTTTCCCGTCCGACGGAATCCATGGCCCGGTCGCAGATGGTGACCAGGGTCAGGCGGTCGGGAGGAATGGAATCCGTCATCACCGGAGCCTGCGACAGCGGTGCGCGAATCCTCAGGTCCGGCGTGGTGAAAACCGGACGCACCCCGGAGCTGGGGTGGGCTGCCGTCTCCACGATTCCCGAGGTTGCCCGGACGGCGTCGCGCCCCGCGAGGGCCTCCACGGCGGTGAGCGCCCGTGAAACGCCGCCTTCAAAGAAGCCTTCGACGCGACGAACGACGTCCTCCGCGGTGATCAGATCCATGCACCGGGCCAGTCCGCCGACGTGCTGGGTGCAGATCCGGTCGGGTTTGTCCCAGACGGTTCCGTCGCCGAGCGGATGCGTCCGGGATTTCCAGCATCCGCCCCCGGAACACGGAAGTTGATCGACGTTGTGCAGGACCTGGTGTCCGGGATAGGCGAACCAATGGACGGGTTCGCGTCCGCCCGCGATCACCACCGCGGGACGACCGCGGCGTCCGGTCCAGGCGTTCTCCACCGCCGCCGCCAGATGCATGAGGAAGGTGATGCCACAGACCACGCCCTGGGCGTGGGACATCCAGAGAATCAGTTCCCGGATGGAGGTGCGTCCACGGAGGTCCACCACCCCGCGAAGAGGCGGATGCACATCGCCGGGCGCTCCCACCTGGACGAACTGGATCCGGTCACGAAGACGATCCACCACCTCCTGATACCGGGCGTGCGACCACCATTTGATCGTGTGATCGCGTTTGCCTCCGGAGGCGATGAGCCAATAGGGAATCGAACGTCCGGCGAACTTCTGGATCGGATTCGGAAGGGCGCGTTCCGCGGCGGACGTATGGATTTCCCCGTGAAAGAAGCGTGGCGTGGCGCGGATACCGAGGCGACGATTGATGGCGTCCAGCAGCCAGTGATGGATGTTGACGGGGCTGCGGTTGCTGTCCACGCCCTCGTCGGGTTCCACCGGGACGATCTCCACGTCCGGGTCGTCCTCCTCGAGGGCCGTGAGCCCCGGATTGTACATCCAGAGTTCCTGGGCGCGCGTGCGGACGTCGATGGCGAACTCGCCCGGGTACGCCGCATGCAGGTCGCGCAGCGCGCCGGTCAGGACCACGATGTCCCCGGGAGCCAGGTCGCACTGGAGGATCACCTGGCGGCGCTGTCGCGGACGCGGAGCGCGGCTCATGCGGAGGAGTCGGGGGACGGACGTTCGCGGGACTACGCGAAGATCAGGTACGGCTTGGTGAGGCAGCGGAACGCCTTCTCCTTCGGGACAAACGGAGCCTCGAGTTCCGCCATGGTTCCCTTGGCCGCCCTCTTCCCGCGGGCACGGGCTTCGCGGGCACGGACCTGCGCATCGACGCAGGTACGGACGTCCGTGAACCAGAGCTGGAAGTCGTAATCGGGACTATCGGGGCCGACCCGATCCGCCGAAACAAACCAGTTCACGACATGGTCGCACTTCGTCTTCACCGACTGGCAGGCCATGATTCCGACGCAGAGGGGTGCGGACAGCTTGGAGCGGACGTAGCTTGAGGCCGCGGATTTGAGGCAGAATGCGGAGTCCTCACAGTCCATGAGAATCCGTTGATTGGTCTCCCCCGTCTCCCGAATCCGGATCCGATCCGCCACGAGCTTTTCGATCTCGTCGTTCACCCATTTCTTGAGTTCCGCGGCGGTGGCGGGATGGAAGGCGGGGTCGAAGAAGTAGGTGCGCAGGTCGGGGGACGCGAGAAACCCGGTCCTGCCCGTGCCCCATGCCCCCTCCCAGAGATTCAGAATGTCGGACGGCCGGATGGGTGGAAACGTGTCCCTGGATCGGAACTCGAAGAAATCAGGATCCCCCGTGGTGGTGGCGGTGGCGGTGTTCATCGGGTCACGATGGGAGAATGTCCTCGACATCAATCCGGTGTCCAGCCAATCGTGATTTCCCATGAAAACTCCGGTTAAGAGCCTGATGAAGCCCGTCCGGTTTCAGGCCCGGAAGGCGAAGGGTGCCCGGCGGGGTGCGTCCAAGGCGGCGGTCGAATGGCACTCTGTTTCCACCCCCGTGGGTCCGTCCCGCTACGGATTCGATTTTGAGATGATGGACCTGGTGACGATCCGTGAGCCGGGAACCATCATCGACCTGCCCTTGCGCGCCTCCTATGGCCTTTTCCTGATCACCGGCGGCTGCCGGGTGGCCTGGCAGGATCTGGAGGCCGAGGCCACGCGTGAGGCGCGCATTGGCCGTGAGAATTGGAAGGCGTTCGAGAAGCGCGTCGGTGTCATCCAGATGGACTTTTCGATCTCGAAGGCGGGGGACTGGGTGAATTTGGAGACCCTGCCGCGCGCCGTGCCCGCCGGGAGCCGCGAACTGTTGATCGGGTCCACCTATCAGGTGACGCTGGTGTCCACTGAGCCGCAAACGGTGTTGATGGTGTTCTCGTCCAACGGCCCGGGTACCGACGACCGGCTCCGGCCGCCGGTCATTTCGTAGTGGTTTCGGCGGACCAGATCCGGACGGCACCGCCCTTGGATCGCCCCACGAGGCGGTCCCCGGAGCGTGCGAAGATCAAGCGGGACGCGGCACCCCCGGGATCCTGACCCGGACCCTGGGACAGCTTGAAGGTTGCCTTCTCCTCCCGCGAATCGAGGTCCAGCAGGACCACATCCCCCGAGCGGTGTCCACACGCCACCCGGGAGGCACGTTCGGACGCCGTCACCGTGGCGATCGCCGAAGGGAGCAGGGGAAGCACAACGGTGGTGCGATTCGTCACCTGCACCACCACCAATGCCCCGGAGGCGTCACCGGCCAGGATGGTGGAGCCGCGTTGGACCGAGGTGAGGTCGTAGATGGCCGGAGCATTATTGCTGCGTCCGGGCATGGACCAGATAGCCCGTCCGGTGGTCGGATCCCAGATCCGGATCTCGCCGCTGGGACCTCCCGTCAGGAAATACGGCGTATCCGGGGCCGCCGCCAACGCGAGGCACAGGGACTCGTTGGTGCCCCGGACGCGTCTGCCGGAGGCGAGGTGAAGAAACGAAAGAACCCCGTTTCGTCCCTGCGCGGCGAGCCATTGGCCATCGTCGGACGCGGCGCTTTCGGTGACATCAGATTCGGTATCGTGCAGCGGTCCATGCCGGATCGGATGCAACGGATCGGCCAAATCCCAGGTGGTCGCGGTCTGGTCGAGGGAGACGGCAAGGAGCTTCCGGTTCCCGTCGAGGAAGGCGATGGGTTCGAAGGCGTCCTTGAGCCGGATCGCGGAGTCGCGGTTGAGTTGGTTCTGCATCACCAGCACGTCGCCGTTGGCGTCCGTGGCCGCGATCGAAAGGCCGTCGCTGGACACTGCAATCCGGCCCAGGCTCCGATGCGCGAGACCCTCGGCGTAGGGTTGCGACTTCGTCCGCGCGAGGGACCATATCCGGCCCTCCCCCCCGGTATCGGCGCTGACCAGAAGGTTGCTGGTGGAACCCCAGGCGAGTGCGGAGACCGGGCTCCCGTGTCCGGACAACACCTGCGCGGGGTGGTCCGAACCGACATTCCAGATGCGGACAGTGCCGTCCGCGCCGCCCGAGGCGAGGCGCCGGGAGTCCGGACTGAAGGCCAGGGCGCCCACCATCGAATTATGGCCGGAGTGAAGCGTCTGCCGGAGGACGAGGCCGGGCAATTCATACGTGAGAATGTCGCCCTGGCGAAACAGGCCCACCGCGAACCAATGTCCGTCCGGGGAAATGTCGTGGGACCACACCCCCTCCTCAACGAAGCGGACCACGGTCTCTTCCGGGGATTCCACGGGCCGGATTTCGACGCTGTAGGTTGTGAATGGATCCCCACCCAAGTCGCGACCAACGACGCCAAAGCGTTTGTCCGCGGTGGAGGCGCCGAACAGAAGATGCCCGCCCGGAGTTCCTCCCAACGGCACCTCCGCCGACAACGAACGTCCGTCTGGCGCCAGCCAGCGGAGGGAAGACTCCGATCCGGCGTCCAACAGGGCGACCAGCGTTCCGTCCGGAAGCACTCCCTGGAGGTGACGATGGCTGGCAAGCACCGTCGAGGGCGATTCGGGCGCCAGAGGAATCAGCACGATTTCTTCGCGGGTGGTTCCGACGATCCATCCCTGGAGAGGGGCGGAGTAACCTCCAAGGGCGTTGATCCCGGATTGCCGGTGTTCGAGGGCACCGGTGACTGGATTCCACCGCGCGAAGTGATCGTCCACGGTCAACCCGGCGATGCTCCGCTCATCCGGGGTTACTGCGAGGGACTTCACCCTGCTGCCCACGCTTTGCAACAGGAGGGACGGATCCCCCTGCGCCTCGTTCCAGAGCACGTGCCACTCAAAGCCGTTGGTGGACGGGGGGGCGGAGCGGATCTCCTCCAAATACTGTCGCGCCCTACCGAAGCGCCGGTTCCCGATTTCCGCCTCGGCGAGGCCCAGTCGGGAGCGTTCGAGGGCGCGCCGCGCCGCCTTCTCGGCCAATTCGATTCGGGCCCGCTGCTCCCGTTCCCGCGTGGCCACCCCGGACTGCCAGGCACCCAAGGCGGTTCCCAGCACGGCCAGCAGCGCCAGCACCGCGCCGGTGCGGCGGGCGAGCGCCAGGCGGCGTTCGTTGTTTCGGACCCGCAGGATGCTCTCACCCGCTTCCAGGAGAACCAGATCCTTGAGAATCGCGGCGCCGTCCGGATAGCGGTGGGCCACCGTCTCGTCGCAGGCGCGAAGGATGATGGCGTTGAGTTCGCTCAGGACCGGCCAGTCGGGATTCCGGTCAATGTCGGGCGGCAATCGGGGGAATTCGTCCCGGTGCAGTCCGAACGCCAGTTCGTACAACACCTTCCCGAGCGCATAGACATCCGCCGAGGGCCGGCCTCCCCCAACCTCCGGCGTGTATCCCCGGGTGCCGAGGACGGTCTGGGTCCGCCCGGCTTCCGCCACCAGCCCGATATCCGCCAGCTTGGGAACCCCGCGCACCAGAATGATGTTCTCCGGCTTGATGTCCCGGTGAATGCACCCGTTGGAGTGCAGGCTGGCGATCGCCCGGGCCATGTCACTGCCCAGCCGAACCACCTCCCGGGCGGACGGACGACGGGAGGGCTCCATCAGCGCCTTCACCGTCGCGGCTGCGTAGGGACCCGTCCCACCCGACAGGTCGTCGGCCAGCTCCATGACGTAGTAGAACACGCCCGCCGCGTCGTCCCGGCCGACGTGCAGCAAGGCAAGCTGCCGGGGCTCTCGGAGCGAGACTTCGGCGAAGAGGGTGAGCCCCTTGAATTCCCGATCGTAAGGGGCGGCGTCCTTGAAAAGGGAACGGCGAAGGATCTTGACCGCCCGAAGTCCGCCCGTGACCGAACGCGCCACCCACACAGTGCCGTAGCTGCCGGATCCGATCGGCTCGATCAGCTGGTATCCGGGAATGTCCGGAAGTGACTCCGCAGCGCCCACGACTTCGACCCTATCCTCCCGTTCCAGGATCCGCGACGGGATTTCCCGGCGGCGTCCGCGGATCCTCCCTCAACAGCGGACAGTCCCGTCCGATGCGGTAAAAAGCCATCTCCGTGACCTTGCCATACAGTTCCTTGCCCGCGATGTGGGACAACACGCCGCCGATCTTCTCCATGGCCCGCCGGGAGCGGTGGTTTTCGGTGCCCACATGGAACCAGAGGGTGTCCGCCCACGGGAGGATGTGTCCGATCATCAGCCGCTTCATCTCGCGGTTGGCGGACCCTCCCCAGTGGCTCCGGGCCAGGAACGTGTATCCGATCGCCACCTCGCGTCGGGACGGATCCGCCTCGTAGTAGCGCGAGGATCCGATCATCGCTCCCGTCCGACGGTCGAGCACGGCCAAAGCGCCTCCCGACTCCAAGGCCTTTCGGAAGAACCCCTCAAACACCGGACGCTGATAGCGCGTGGATTCCGGATGCTGTTCCCAGATGCCGGGATCCGAAGCGACCTCGTACAGCGCGTCCCAATCCTCCGCGCGCAGCGGTCGCAACAGGAGCGTTTCGCCGACAAGGGTGGGTTGGAGGTTCATGGACAGGGCGGAATGCAATCCGAACCGCGGACTGGCGGCAAGGCGGCGTCTGGTGACAGCATCCCGGCGCGATGGCGACCGGGCTCCATGTGGTCTCAAGCAACCGCCTGGAACTTCTGGGCGGACGGCTCGCGGACACGTTGGGACGCCCGCGGCGGGACCCGTTCGGCGAGGAGATCGTCGTCGTCCAGAGCCGGGGCATGGCCCGGTGGGTGCAACTGGAACTGGCCCGCAGAACCGGCGTGTGTGCCCGGACCCGGTTTCCCTTTCCCAAGCTCTTCCTTCAGGAGGTGCGGGATCGGGTGATTCCCGCCGCCGCCGGGGAGAAGCGTTTCGAACCCGACGCGATGACCTGGCGCGTGTGGGCGGAATTGGAGGCGCATCGCGAGGATCCGGTGTTTGCCGAGGCGTCCCGGTACGCCGGCGACGATCCGCGACGTCGGTTTCAACTGGCGACCCGGGTCGCCGGATTGCTCGACCAGTATGCGGTGTATCGCCCGGACTTTCTCGCCGCCTGGGAAACCGGAACGGGAGGCGACTGGCAGGCGGCGTTGTGGCGGGCGATGCGACCGGGACCCGATGCCTGGCCGGAATCGCGCTGGCTGCAGGAGGTGGTCTCCGGACTCGAACGCGGCCCCGTCGTCGGCCTGCCCGAGCGGGTGTCGTTGTTCGGCATCGCCGGGCTTCCCCCGGCCTACATGCGGGTCCTGGCCGCACTGGCGTCCCAAGTGGAGGTCACGCTGTATTCGTTGCAACCGACGCCGGAGTTCTGGGCGTACCTGGTCTCCCGACGCGAAGAGGCCCGCCACCTTCAGCGGGTCGGGGGCAATGGCTCCGACGCCTCCGGATTGCATCTGGAACGGGGTCCGCGCCTGCTGATGTCCCTGGGTCGGTTGGGCCGCGGCTTCCTAGGCCAGCTCGCGGAGCACGGCGCGGGCGGAGGCGACGATCCGTTTGAAGATCCCGGAGAGGATTCCCTGCTGCATGTCCTGCAATCCGACCTGCTTCTCCTGCGCAACCGAACCGACGACGACGCATCCCCGGACCGGATCCCGATGCGCTCGGAGGATCCCTCACTGCGCGTGCACGTGTGTCACAGTCCGCGCCGGGAACTGGAGGTGCTGCAGGACCAGTTGCTGGACGCCTTCGAGTCCGATCCGGCGCTGGAACCCCGGGACGTCCTGGTGTTGACGCCGGACATTGAAGGATACGCGCCGTTGATCCACGCGGTGTTTGGCGCGCCGGAGGACGAGCGGTGCCGGATTCCCTACTCCATCGCCGACCGGGTGCCCCTGGCGGAAAGTTCCCTGGCCGAGGCGTTCCTGAGGATCCTGTCGCTGCCCGGACGCCGCTGCGGGCGGAGCGAGATCGAACCGCTGCTGGAAGTGCCCGCCCTCCGCCGGCGCTTTGGAATCCCCGCGGACGGAGTGCAACGCATCCGGGCCTGGCTCGAAACGCTGGGCACGAGCTGGGGTCTGGATACGGAGCACCGCGGATCCCTGGGTCTGCCTCCGTTTCCGCAAGGGACCTGGCGCCAGGGGGCGGACCGCCTCCTGTTGGGCGCGGCGATGGCCTCGGGCGACGGCGAATCCATCGGCGGCCTGGGGCCTGCGGACGGCATCGAGGGAGAGGGCGCGATTCTGGCGGGTTCGTTTGCGGCCCTGGTGTCGGCGCTCTCCGAACTGCAGTCGCTGCGGACGCGCCTGCTGCCGCTCGCGGGCTGGATGTCGGAACTCGGGCGATGCTTCGGCACGTTCCTCCTCCCCGAAGCGGACGAGGAATTCGACGCCCGGCTCGTCCGGGGAGCCCTGGATCGGTTTGGGAGTTCGGCCCGCGTGTCCGGATTCGACGGAGCGATCCCGCTGGAGGCGGTCCGTGGTCAACTGGAGCAATGGCTGTCGGAGGAGCGCAGCGCCGGCGGATTCCTCCGGGGCGGAGTCACCTTCGCCGCGCTCAAGCCCATGCGCAGCATTCCGGCGCGCGTGATCGCGGTGCTGGGACTGAATGATTCGGCATTTCCACGGCAGGCGATTCCGCTGGGATTTGACCTCATCGCCCGGAATCCGCGGGCGGGAGATGAGGCCCGGGAGGCGGACGATCGTCATCTGTTCCTCGAGACGCTGTTGTCGGCCCGCGACCGGTTGCATCTGAGTTACGTCGGACAATCCATCCGGGACAACGCGCCGCTGCCCCCGTCCGTCGTTGTGGGTGAGCTGCTGGACCATCTTGCGGACATCGCGGACGGCGGGGCTCCCGCGGTGGAGGCGACGGTCGTGGTCCGGCATCCGCTGCACGCGTTCAGTGCGGATTATTTCGGGCGGCGGGGGGATCCCCGATTGTTCCGTTATTCCGAGGAAAGCCGGCGCGCGGCCGAAGTGTCGTGTGGGGGCATCGCCGCGGTGGAGCCGCCGTTCCTCGTGGGCGAATTGAAGTCCGATGGGGCAACGACTTCGGTTGTGGAACTCGACGACCTGCGGGAGTTCCTCCGGAATCCGTCGAAGTTCTTCCTTGGGCGCGCCCTGGGGGTTCGGCTGCCCCGCACCGGCGAACCTCCGTCGGATCGCGAATTGTTCTCCGTGGAGGGGCGCGGGAAGTTCCTCCTGAAACAGCGGTGGCTCGAGGGACTCCGCTCCGGGGCCCTCGCCGGG
>JAEUHD010000354.1 GCA_016793645.1 Verrucomicrobiales bacterium | reverse complement strand
CCTGCACGAGTTCGGACGCGCCACGCCCCGGATGCTCGGCCCTCTCAGCGGCTATCAACTGGCCGCGCTCGCCGTGGCCGGACTGGGGATCTGGGGATTCCGGAAGCGGCAGCGGGAATCGAGGCGCCTCGCATCCGACGCGATTGCCGGTTGATTCCGAGCGGCGGCAGGGCGCGGTTCACCGGCCGGGGATGATCTGCACCACGTTCAGATCGCGGCCGAGCTCACTCAACGTGTGAGCCCCCGGGGCGTACGGGATCCGCGTGATCATGACTTCAAACCCTCCGCCCTGCTTCGTGTCATCTGCTGTGACCTTGACCTCGGCCTCCACAGGGCCCGAGGGGAAATTCCGATACACGCGTTCCAACGCACGGGCAAATCCCAGGGGAAGGATCGCGCCGGCAAGACGGCGGAGAAGCATTGATTTCATCAGAAATTGGGTTACGGACGGCAGCAGCCAGCCAACGGTTGGGAACCCGCGTCGGCGGAATCAAGGTGTTTCAGGAATTCATTCGTCCGGCACCCCGTCACCCACACAGGAACACCGTCAGCAATTCCGCACCGGACGCGAGACCCGCACCTCAACCCGATAGGTGATCCGCACCCGAAGATCTCCTCGCCCGCCGCGGGCCCGGGGAAGTCCCCCGCCTTCAATCCGGAGTTCCGCACCGCGAGCGATTCCCCGGGGGATGGTCAACCGATGCCGCGTGCCGTCGGCCCCCTGGACAAACTCCACCCCGCCCTGCTCGGCGCGCGACGAGGAAATCCGAAGGTCGCACCGCAGGTCCGAGCCCCGCGCCTTGAAGCGGAATCCCGGACGCACCGTTACTTTCAGCACGACGACGCTTCCCGCCGCGGAACCCACTCTCGGAATTCGAAACTTTGTGCCCGGAGCCGTCTCGGGCGGAACGACCAATCGGTAGGTTTCCGGTCCGTCCGGATTCCCCGGATCCCGCACCGAGACGTCGCGGGTCGTGCCCGCAAGCAGTTCCTCAATGCCCAGTGGAACGTCCTGAACCAGCGGAATCGATGGGCGACGATCCGCCCGTGTCCGGACGGAGCGCCCGGCTGCCTCCCGTTCTCCGAGTTCCCGGTCGTAGACACTCCGGCGCTCGGGATCACCCAGGACTTCATAGGCGAGGTTGACTGCCGTCATTTGCTCCACCGCGGTCGGGGAGTCCGGATTCACATCCGGATGAAACAACCGTGTCATGCGACGGTAGGCCTCCCGGATCTGATCGGGAGTACACCGTCGATGGAGACCGAGACGGGAGTAATGGTCGGGAGTGGACATGACCGCGCAGACCCTGGCGCCGGCGTTCCGGAAACGCGAGCGCGCCATCCAGGTGGCGGCCGCGAGACGGACAGCCTGAAGGCTGCACTACAAGCACTCGTTCGTAGTCCAGGCTTTAGCCTGCCTCCCCACGCAATCCTCGCGCCCCTCCCCGGTCCGCCGCTCATTCCTGCGCGACACGCAGACAGCCTGAAGGCTGCACTACAAACGCCCGTTCGTGGTCCAGGCTTTAGCCTGCCTCCCCACGCAATCCTCGCGCCCACCTCCCCGGTCCGCCGCCCAATCCCGCGCTACACGCGGACAGCCTGAAGGCTGCACTACAAGCACCCGTTCGTAGTCCAGGCTTTAGCCTGCCTCCCCACGCAATCCTCGCGCCCCCCCTCCCTGGTCTGCCGCTCAATCCCGCGAGACACGCGGACAGCCTGAAGGCTGCACTACAAACGCCCGTTCGTGGTCCAGGCTTCTGCCTGCCTCCCCAATTCCCAGGTCCCGCATCGCCAAAACCCGATTCCTCCTTCCCGCCTCCCCGTTGTGCAGGTAAGACCTCTCCATGCAGCCTCGTGTCCGGCCCCGAATGTTCCGATGGGTTTCCAGCATCCTGATGGGGGTGGCCTTCCTGATGTTCACGCGGACTGTCCCAGCCGCGGAACCCCTGACGCTCCACGCCAGATCCCGCACCGCCTCCATCCCCGACACCAACCAGGTTCGGATCCAGGAGTCGTCGCTCCAATGGGACCCCACCCGGACCGCACTCGTCATTTGCGACATGTGGGATCGTCATCATTGCCCCGATGCCACCGAGCGCGTCGGCGAAATGGCCCCGCGCATGAACGAGGTGGTGCGCGCTGCCCGGGCCCGGGGCATCCAGATCATCCATTGCCCCAGCGACACGATGGAGTTCTACAAGGATCACCCCGGACGCAAGCTCGCGCAGTCCGCTCCCAAGGTGGAATCCCCGGTGCCGCTCCAGAACTGGTGTTCCCTGAACACGGCCCGGGAAGCAGCCCTTCCCATCGACGATTCCGACGGGGGCTGTGACGGTTGTCCCGAATGCCCCGGATATCGCGCCTGGTCCCGGGAACACCCGGCCCTCGAGATTGCCGCCGGCGACGCCATCACCGACTCCGCCGAGGCCTACTACCTCATGCGCCAGCGTGGCATCACCAACGTCATCGTGATGGGGGTCCACATCAACATGTGCGTGCTGGGTCGCCCCTTTTCCATCCGGCAGATGGTGGCCCAGGGGCAGAACGTCGTCCTCATGCGGGACATGACCGACTCGATGTACAACCACCGCAAGGCGCCCTTCGTCTCCCATTTCCGGGGAACCGAAATGGTGGTGGAACACATCGAACGTTATTGGTGCCCCAGCATCACCAGCGTGGATTTCGTCGGCGGGAAACCCTTCCGATTCCGCGACGATGTCCCGAAGCGGATCGTGATGATCATCGGGGAGAACGAATACCAAACCTGGGAAACCCTCCCGGAATTCGCCCGCACCGAACTCGCGTGGCGCGGCCTGGAGGTCGAGTACGTGATGGCGTCACCGAAGGAGGGGGATCCAAACTTCAAGGACATCGAGGCGATCCGGAACGCCGACCTCCTCGTCGTCAGCGCCCGGCGTCGGACCCCGCCCAAGGCGATGTTGGAACTCATCCGCGCCCACCTCACCGCGGGCAAGCCCCTCGTCGGCATCCGCACCGCCAGCCACGCCTTCGACGCCAAGCCCGAGGACCCGGAGCGCTTCGCCGGCTGGACCGGATTCGACCTCGAAATCCTCGGCGGTCATTACGGGGGCCACTACGGAAACAAGCCCCCGGAGGCGCCGCACACCTTCATCGAAGGCGTCGCGTCCAACGCCTCGCACCTGATCCTGACCGGGGTCAGCACGGCCCCCCAGTCGGTCACTTCCCACCTTTACAAGTATTCCGATCTCGGGCCCTCCACCCTCCCGCTGCTGCGCGGACACGTGGAAGGGCAATCCACCTGGGAACCGGTCGCCTGGGTCAACACGGCCGGCGACCGCCGGGTATTCTACACCTCCCTCGGGAACCCCGACGACTTCCGCCTGCCACTATTCCGCCGGCTGCTGCTCAACGGAATCCTGTGGTGCCTGCATGAACCCATCCCGCCGTTCGTTCCGGATCGAACAACCCCCGCAACCAAGGCGGAAGTCCAGCCCCCGAGGCCGCCGCCCGCCGCAGCGCCTCCCCCCGCTGCCGCGGCGGTCCCCGTGGTGCCGGACCTCCCCCAGGAGGCCAATGCGCCCGCGCTGAGTCCGGCCGACGCGGCGACCCGGTTCCACGTGGCCGACGATCTCGCCTGGGATTTGGTGCTGTCCGAACCGGAAATCGCGCAGCCCGTGTTCCTGAATTTCGATGAACGCGGCCGGATGTGGGTCGTGGAGTATCGCCAATACCCATCGCCGGCCGGACTCAAGATGGTCAGCCGCGACAGCGTCTGGCGCGCCGTCTATGACAAGGTCCCGCCCCCGCCGCCGCACCAGTTCCGCGGCGCCGACCGGATCACCCTCCACGAGGATTCCAACGGCGACGGCACCTACGACCGGCACAAGGTCTTCGTCGATGGACTCAACATCGCCACCGCCGTCGAACACGGCCGCGGCGGCGTCTGGGTGCTCAATCCTCCGTATCTCCTCTTTTATCCGGACGCCAATGGCGATGACGTCCCCGACGCGGATCCCGAGGTTCGACTCGCCGGGTTCGGACTCGAGGATACCCACAGTGTCGCAAACTCGCTTCGGTGGGGACCCGACGGCTGGCTCTACGGCGCGCAGGGCAGCACCGTAACTGCCAACATCCAGGTCTTCGGTCCCGACGGAGAACCGCTCCACGCAAAACCCATCTATTCCCAAGGCCAGAACATCTGGAGATATCACCCGGAGAAGCGGATCTACGAAGTGTTCGCCGAAGGGGGAGGCAACGCCTTCGGATGCGAGATCGACAGCGAGGGACGGATCTTTTCCGGACACAACGGAGGCGATACCCGCGGCTTCCATTACCAACAGGGCGCCTACCTTCAGAAGGGCTTTGAGAAGCACGGGCCCCTGTCGAATCCGTACGCGTTTGGATACTTCCCCGCGATGCCGCACGACAACGTTCCGCGGTTCACCCACAACTTCCTCATCTACGACCATGGTGCCCTGCCCGCCCGGTACAGCGGACACCTCTTCGGAGTGGAACCCATCCAGGGACGCATCGTCGAAAGCGAGATCACGCCCGACCAGTCCTCCTTCCGCACCCGGGACCTGTCGCGTCCGGTCACCAGTGACGACCGATGGTTTCGTCCCGTGGACATCAAGGTCGGCCCGGATGGCGCGATCTATGTCTGCGACTGGTATGACCAGCAGGTGAACCATTACCGGAACCACGAGGGCCGTATGGACGCCTCCAACGGCCGAATCTACCGGCTCCGCTCGCGGTCGGCTCCTCCCGGCAACTCCGTCGATCTCTCCCGGCTCGACGACACCCAACTCGTCGCGCGCCTGTCCGACACCAATCGCTGGATCCGCCAAACCGCCCTCCGCCGGATCGGAGATCGACACAATCCCGCGCTGATCCCGGCGCTTGAGGAGTCCCTGTTTTCGGCGCACGGCCAGACCGCACTGGAAACCTTGTGGGCCTTGAACCTGTGCGGCGGGCTCACCGATGACGTCGCCCTGAAGGCACTCGATCACCCGGAACCTATGGTTCGGCTCTGGACGGTCCGCCTGCTCGGAGACGCCCGACAGGTGTCCCCACCCGTGGCCGAGCGCCTCACCACACTGGCCACGTCGGAGTCCAATCTCGAGGTCCGGGACCAACTCGCGTCCACCGCCGCGCGCCTCCCCGTTCCCAACGGACTCACCGTGGCGGGGAGGTTGGCGCTCCGACCGGAGGACGCCACCGACAACCGGATGCCATTGCTGATCTGGTGGGCGATCGAAACCCAGTGTGCCTCCCATCCCGAGGCCGTCCTCCACCTCTTCGAGGATCCCAATTTCTGGAAGAGCCCGCTCGTTCGGAATCATCTCCTGGAACGAACCGCCCGCCGCTTCGCCAGCGCCGGAACCCGCCGCGATCTGCAGGTCTGTGCGCGCCTCTTCGAACTCTCGCCGGACCCGGATTCCAGCCGCCGCCTGATGGCAGGCTTCGAGGCCGCATATCGGGGCCGCAGTCTCTCCGGCCTGCCGGACGAATTGGTCGCCGCCATGGCGCGCCACGGTGTGGGATCCCCCGCCTTTGCCCTGCGGCAGAGGGATCCCAAGACCGTGCAACGCGCTCTTCAGGTGATTGCGGACGAAACCGCATCGCGCGAGGAGAAGCTCGCGTTTCTCGGCGTTATGGGCGAGGTGCGCGTGCCGGGCGCGGTTCCCACTCTCGGCAAGGCCTATCGGGGAGTTGTCCGGGACGACGGCCTTCGACGCGCCATCCTGGGTGCGCTCCAGAACTACGAAGATCCGGCCATCGCCACCCTCGTCCTGAGTGCGTACCCCGCCCTCGGCCCTGACGCCCGGACCGCGGCACAGACCCTCCTCGCCAGCCGGGCGTCCTGGAGTCGCGCCTTTGTGTCCGCCATCCTCCAGAAGCCCTCGGATTGGCCCGCGCCGCCGATCCCTCCGAAATCCATTCCGCCGGGCATCGTCCGCAAGCTCAAGCAGCACCGCGATCCGGAGCTTCAGGATTCCCTGAACACACTCTGGCCCGATACGGGAAAGCCCACCTCCGCGGAGATGGACGCCCAGATCCGCAAGCGGGCCGAACTCATCGTCGGCGGCACCGGGGATCCGTACAACGGGCGCACCCTGTTCCAGGGAACCTGCGGGGGCTGCCATCGGCTCTTCGGACAGGGAGCCCAGGTCGGACCCGATCTCACGGTCTACAACCGCGCCGACATCGAATCCATGCTGCTGGCCATCGTGAATCCCAGCGCCGAGATCCGCGAAGGCTTTGAGAATCTCTCCGTGGAAACCCGGGACGGGCGTTCGCTGTCCGGATTCCTCGTGGAACAGGATGATCGCACCGTGGTCCTGCGCGGACTCGACAACCAGAACGTGGTGCTGTCCCGCACCGAAATCGCCGAGCTCCAGCCCGCCGGAATGTCGCTCATGCCCGAGGGCCTGCTGGACGCCCTCGACGACCAGCAGACGCGCGATCTCTTCGCCTACCTCCGCAGCACGCAACCCCTGGTCGGCGAAGCGCCCCGCCGCGCCAGCGCGAAGTAGCGTCCCCTCGTTCCCCACGGGAGGGCCTGCATGGTGCGGGCCCCGTTCAAGTCACGCCCTTCGCGGTGGAGGTCACCCGCCATTCCACCCACGCGCTCAACCCCGGACCTGTTTACGGACGGCGACACGCCATCCCTCCCATCCTACAGTCGAAACCGCTCCTGCAGGATGCAGGCGCTGAGCACGGTCATCAGGACGGGATCCCAGGCCACCCGCTCCGCATCGCTCATGGATGGCAGGCGATCCAACAGGGCCGTCACACGCGAGGAATCGTAGAACGGAAGGGACGCCAGGGCGGGACCCCGCAGGGTGTCCTGCAGCAGGATGTGGAAGCGCTCCGTCGGGAGTCCCGTCACCGGAGGGGACAGGAACGGATGCTTCTGGCGACGGTACACCGTATCTGTCAGTACCGGCCGCGCCGCCTCGCGCAGAACGTACTTTTCCGTCATGCCCCGGATCTTCAGGGAGACCGGCATGCGTCTCAGGCATTCCACCACGTAGTGGTCCAGGAACGGCAGGCGCCCCTCAATCGAGTGCGCCATCTCCATCCGGTCCCCCAGCACGACGAGGATGTACTGGCACAGGGCGCTCTTCGACCAAAGGTATAGGGCCTGGTTCAGGGGATCCCGACCGCGGAGTTGCCCGGCGATATCGAACTGGTTCAGGAAGCCGCCGACCGCGGTGCGCCCCCCAAACGTCTCCCGAAATCCGTCGGAGAACAGGGACCGCCGCTTGGCCGCCATGGTCGCAAACACCTCGAACCACGAGGGCACGAATCCCAGCGTTCGACGAACCAGGTCCGGTACCCCGCCCTGGCCATCCGGAAGCAGCAATCCC
>JAEUHD010000326.1 GCA_016793645.1 Verrucomicrobiales bacterium | reverse complement strand
TTCCATGTCATGAAAGCGAATCGGACCTGCCTCCGGCGCAGATTCGCCGGATCCGGCAACCTCAGCGAAATTTCGGTGGTTGGACCGCCCTTGTCCGACCCCATCCCCGAGGATCGTCCCATGAACGACGCTCCTGCTGACACGACCCCGACGACACCCTGCCCCCGTCGCCGCGGATCCGCCCTCCGCAACACATCGCAGCTGGATCTGGGGATCCCTGTGGCCGCCGGTCCAGCCCGCCGCCGGCCCCTTCCGCCTCCCGGGAGCCGCGCCCGTGCCCAGTGGTGGTTCTGCCAGATGCGACAAATCGTGGCGGAGGGACGCGACTTCGACGCCGCCGGCGTGTACTGACCCATCCGACCTCCAGGAAAGGGATCCGGCATCGATTCTTCCGCCGGAGGCCCTTCGCCCCTAGGCTGACCGCCGTGAAGCTCACCCACGGGGTCCATCTCGCCTACTGCACCAACGTCCATCGCGGGCGGGATTGGCCGGAAACCCTGGCCAGCCTGGAGCAGCACACGCTGGCCGTCCGCCGGAGGGTCGCACCCGGACGTCCCTATGCGATCGGGCTGCGCCTCAGCGACCAGGCGTCCCGGGAGTTGGCCCAACCAGCCACCCTGCGGCGCTTTCAGGACTGGTTGCGCCATCACGACTGCTACGTTTTCACGATCAACGGATTCCCCTTCGGCGCTTTCCACGGCACGCGGGTGAAGGAACAGGTTTCTCAACCCGACTGGACCTCCCCCGAGCGCCTGGCCTACACAAACCGCCTGTTCGACCTCCTGGCGGAACTCACGCCCGAGGGCGTGGAAGGTTCAGTGAGCACCGTCCCCGTCAGCTTCAAGCAGTTCAAATTGGGGGAACGGGGCCTGCGCACCGCGCGGGAGAACCTGTGGCGCTGCGTGGATCACCAGGAACAACTGGCGCGGCGTACCGGCAAGAAGTTCCATCTGGGCCTCGAACCCGAACCGTTCGGCACCGTGGAGAACTCCACCGAATTCCTGGCCTTGTTTGAGCAGTTGGAACAGGACCGTCCCGGAGACCTCCGACTCCGCGAACATCTCGGGATCAATTACGACACCTGCCATTTCGCCCTCCAGTACGAGACGCCCGCGGAAGCCATCGGGCGCCTGCGACGACGCGGCGTGAAGGTGAGCAAGCTCCACCTCAGCAATGCGCTCAAGGTCCATCCCACCGCGGAAGTGCGCACCGCGCTGCAGGCCTTCGTGGATGACGTCTATTTCCACCAGGTCATCGAGCGCCGGGCCGACGGGGAGCTTGTCCGCTATCTGGATCTGGACGAAGCGCTGGCGACTCCCGAATCCGACGGGCCGCAGTTCGACCGGGAATGGCGCATCCACTTCCACGTGCCCCTGCACGCCCCGGAAACCCCGCTCTTCTCCACCACTGTGGACCACCTGCGCGGCACGCTGGACGTCCTCCGCCAGCAACCGGCCCTCTGCCACCATCTCGAAATGGAGACCTACACCTGGGAAGTGCTTCCCCGCGAACTGAAGCAGCCCCGGGTCGAGGACATGCTGGTCAGCGAGTACGGATGGGCGCTCGCCGAATTGAATCGCCGCGGGTTCACGCAGCTCTAGCCAAGGCCCCGGTTCTCAAAAAGGATTGGGCGAACGGATCCAGCGAACCCTTTCCCCTCGGGAATGCTGCCGGTAGCCTTTTCCCGTGATTCAGTGGCTGCTCATTCCCGTTTTCCTGCTGGCCGCCTCCGCCAGCCTGGCGCAAACGCCGCGGGGTTATTACCGGTTTCCCACGCTGAACCAGGAGACGATCGTCTTCACCGCCGAAGGGGATCTTTGGAAGGTGGGCACCGGTGGAGGCACGGCCGAGCGGCTGACGTCGCATCCGGGTATGGAACAGTATCCGGCCCTGTCGCCGGATGGCTCCACCATCGCCTTTGCCGCGGAGTACGAAGGCCCGATGGAGCTGTACACCATGCCGTCCTCAGGCGGATTGCCCACCCGGCATACCTTTGACGGCACCGAACCCCGGGTCAGTGGCTGGACGCCCGACGGTCGGATCCTGTACCGCACCACCCGCTATTCCACCCTGCCCGCCTCCCAACTGATGCGACTGGACCCGAAGTCCGGCATCCGGGAAGCCGTCCCGCTCGCCCAGGGTTCCGAAGGCTCGTACGAACCCAAAGGCCAAACACTCTACTTCACCCGTTTCCCCCGGCAGGGAAGCAGCACCAAGCGCTACGAGGGAGGCTGGATCGAGAACCTCTGGCGCTACACCGCCGGGGAACCCGAAGCCGTGCCCCTGACCGCGGACTTCAAGGGAACCAGCCGCAATCCGATGTGGTGGGAGGGACGCCTCTATTTCCTCAGCGACCGGGACGGGACGATGAACCTCTGGTCGATGGCGCCGGACGGGAAGGATCTCCGCCAACACACCCACCACACCGGATTCGACATCCACACCGCCTCCCTGAATCGAGGCCGCGTGGTCTATTCCCAGGCCGGCGACCTGCACCTGCTCGACCTGGGATCGGGAGCGGAAACCGTCCTGAACATCACCCTCGCCTCCGACCTCGACCAGCAACGGGAGCGCTGGATCAAACGTCCGCTCGACTACCTGACCTCCGCCCACATTTCCCCCAGCGGCGACCGCCTCGCCCTGACCGCGCGCGGGCAGGTGTTTGTCACCACGACGGAGCCCGGACGATTGGTGGAAATCCCACGTGCCTCCGGCGTCCGCCAGCGGGCGGCGTCCTTCCTTCCCGACGGACGGAACCTCCTCGCGCTCTCCGACGCCTCCGGGGAACTGGAGTTCTGGAAGCTCCCCGCCAACGGAATCGGAACCAGCACCCAGATCACCACCAATGGCACCGTCTTCCGGTTTCCGGGAGTCCCCTCGCCCGACGGAAAACACATCACCTGGGGAGACAAGGACCTG
>JAEUHD010000285.1 GCA_016793645.1 Verrucomicrobiales bacterium | reverse complement strand
CAGGCCGGATATCCTCCTGGGAAACTGGGGGCTGAATTCCGCGTTTGCCCTGTTGACCGGGCGTCCGCGGGAATTGGGGGGGGCGGTGCGTCCCCTGAGCCTCCTTTTCAATGGGGACGGGGACTCCGATTCGGGGGTCTGTGTGCTCGCCTATGAGTCGGTGGACGGACGAATGCTTCCGGTCCACGGCCGCAGCGAGCTTGCTCCCCGGATTCCCTGGTTGGCGGAGCGGTTTCCGACCCACCGATCACTGGCCACCTCGTCGGTTCCGCAGATTCTCGGAGACCGGATGCCGGCCTTCGAAACGCGGGAATGCCGCTGGATGAGCTCGCTGCTGCTCCTGAATCGCGGCGACCACTTCAGGGTTCAGGAACTCCCGGCTGAGGCGCAGTTGGGTCCGATCCTGTCCATGGCTTCCGGTGATTTTGATGGCGATGGACGTCGCGACCTGTACGCGGCGCAGGGTTTCTTTGGGAGCAATTTTGGGATTCCCCGGGACGACGCCGGGGAGGGGGTGTTCCTGATGGGCAACGGGGACGGGACCTTTGAAGCCATTCCTTCCGCCGCGGCGGGTGTCCGGATCCTGGGGGAGCAGCGTTCGGTTCTCGCCGGGGACGTGGACGGCGACGGGCGCACCGATTTGGTCTTGGGAATTCATGGGGGACCCTTGACCCTGCTCCTCAATCGGGACCCGGGATCCGGGCCCAGATAATTGACCATGCGACGCAATTCAAGGCCGGTGGCACTGACGATTGCTGGATCGGACTCCGGAGGCGGGGCGGGGATCCAGGCGGACCTGCGCACCTGGAACGCCCTGGGAGTCCACGGCACCACCGCCATCACCTGCCTCACCGCCCAGAACCCCAGGGGTGTGCTCGCGGTCCACGCGGCGCCGGCCGCCCTGGTGGAGCGGCAGTTGCAGGCGGTTTTTGACGAGCTTCCCCCGGTCGCCGTGAAGACCGGAATGTTGTTCAACGCCTCCATCATCCGTGCGGTGGCGCGTTGGTTTTCGGAATCCCGGAGGCCTCCCCTCGTGGTGGATCCCGTGATGGTGGCGACGAGCGGGGCGCGGTTGCTGCAACCGGCGGCCATGCGGGCCTTGATCGACCAGTTGCTGCCGCTGGCCACTCTGGTGACCCCGAATCTTGATGAAACGGCGCTGTTGATCGGGAGGAGGCCGCGGACTCTGGAGGACCTGAGGGAGGCGGCCCGGACGCTGTTCTTTCGTCACGGCTGTGCCGCCCTGATCAAGGGCGGGCATCTCCGGTCACTGCCCCGGGCCACAGACGTGTTTTTTGATGGGGCGACGGAGTTGGTGCTGTCCGCTCCGTTTGTCCGGGGCGTCGCCACCCACGGAACCGGGTGCACCTATTCCGCGGCGATCACGGGGTATCTGGCGCTGGGCCTGGCGCTGCCGGCGGCCGTGGAACTTGCGAAGAACCACATCACCCAATCCATCGCCCAGAGTGTCCGCATCGGCCGGCACCTGACCCTGAATCCGTTCTGGAGCGAAGGCTGAGGGAGAAGGCGCCGGCCTTCGGAGTGTGAGTCAGGTCCGGCCGGGTGCCGGTGGGGACCGGCCCGGGGGGCGGGCTCAGGCGGGAATCTCCTCGGGACGGAAGAAGCGCTTCACCTCGAGGGCGGCGTTCTCCACGGAGTCCGAGGCGTGGGCGATGTTGAGCATGTTGCTGGTTCCCAGATCGCCGCGAATGGTGCCCGGGGCCGCCTTGCGGGAATCCGTCGGCCCCAGCAGGTCGCGGACGCGGGACACCGCCTGGTCACCCTGAAGAATGAGGGCCAGGACGGGGCGGGAGGACATGAACGCCACGATCTCCGGGAAGAACGGCCGGTCCTTGATGTGGGAATAGTGTTCGTCCAGCAGGGCGGGGGTCAGACGGAGCATCTTGGCGGCGACGATGCTGAGTCCGGCCTTTTCGAATCGGGCGATCACCTGACCCGCGAGGTTTTTCTCCATGCAGTCCGGCTTGCAGAGGATGAGCGTGCGTTCCATTTGTGGCCGGTCGTTGTGACGCATTGGGACGTCCGCGTAAAGGCGCGAAGCGAAAGACCGTGGATACCCCCCAGGCGCGCTCTGGCTTCCGCGTTGACCTCGAATGCGGGCGCGGTAGCCTGCGTCTGTCCTCCACGTTTCCTCACACGCAACAGACTGTTCCCATGTCCACAGACTCCTTCTCCTCTCCTTCCCGGCGTGAATTCCTGCGCCGGACCACGGGTGCGCTGGCCGTTGCCGGTGCTGTCCGCTCCTTTAAGACGCCGGTGTACGGCCAGAACCAGGCGCCCTCGGCCAACGTCACCGGTGCCAACAATCGGATTGTTTGCGGGTACATCGGCGTCGGCGGCCAGGGAGCCGGGGCCCACGTGGGGACGGATGTTGCCGGTTTCAAGGAGAACAATACGGCGCTGGCCGCCGTATGCGATGTGTCCAAGCACCGCGTTGAGGCGGCGAAGAAGCAGATTGCGGACGGCGGTGCCGGAACCGCGGACGGATACGACGACTACCGGAAGCTTCTCGCTCGAAAGGACATTGACGCCATTTTCTGCGCCACGGTGGACCATTGGCACACCATTGTTTCCTGTGACGCCATGGAGGCGGGCAAGCATGTGTACGTCGAGAAGCCGATGACCCGATATCTTGCCGAAGCCTTCCGGATTTATGACACGGTGAAGAAGACCGGGAAGGTGCTGCAGGTGGGCTCCCAGGGCTGTTCCGATGACAAGTGGCATCAGGCGGCGAAGTGGATCCGGGCGGGCAAGATCGGCGAATTGGTCATGCTTCAGGGCAGCTACATGCGCAACAATCCTTGGGGCGAATGGAACTACACCGTCCAGCCTTGGTGCACCGAGGCGGATCTGGACTGGAACGCGTGGCAGGGGACCCAGATCAAAAAGAAGATGGCCTTCAATCCCGACCACTACTTCCGCTGGCGGAAGTACTATCCGTATTGTTCGGGGCTGCTGGGGGATCTTTTCCCGCACAAGTTGCATCCCTACATGCTGGCGACGGGGAATCCGGAGTTCCCGACGCGGGTGGCTGCGATCGGCAGCAAGGCGTTCAAGACCGATCTTTACAAGGAGGGACGGAAGCCGGAGCAGGATACGAAGTATGTCCGGGATGTTCCCGAGATCATCGAGTTGATCGCGGAGTTCCCGAGCGGATACGTCATGCACATCACCTCCAGCACCGTCAACGAACTGGGAACGCAGGAGGCGATCCGCGGGCACAAGGCCAACCTCACCATGGCCGGCAACAAGGTGGAACTGAAGCCCGAGCGTCCCTTCGCCGAGGAGATCGAGCCGGAAACCAGCCCGGCCTTCTCGGGTGAAAGCGTGGCGGCGCACCATCGGAACTACTTCGACAGCATCCGGGCCAACAAGGAGCCCAATGCGAACATCAACCTCGCGGTGCGGGTCCAGACCGTCATCTCCCTGGCGGAGGCGTCGGATCGAATGGGCACCATGTGCTACTTCGACGAGAAGACGCGCAAGGTGAAGGACGGGCTCGGGCGGGAGATCTCGATGCCCTACTACGGTTGGGACGCCGAGTCCTGATCCGGGGAATCCCGTTCGCCGGCAGTCCGGCCGAGGACGGGACTGACTTCGCGCCGGCTCCCGGGAGGGGGCCGGCGTTCCCATTTTCGGTCTGGATCGGGATTTCCGGAAATTGCCGAACGGCGTTTGGATTCATGCTCACTCCCCCGGTGCGTGTTGCCCGCCACGCCATGGCGACCCGGTTCGAAGTGGCTCTCCACGGCCGGCGGCCGGAGGCGCTTCGCGCGGCTGCGGAGGAGGCCCTGGATGAGGTGGAGCGCATCGAAAACCTGATCAGTCTGTATCGTCCCCAAACGGACATCGGACGGATCAACGCCCAGGCGGGAGGCGGCGCTGTTCGAGTGGCGCCGGAAACCTTCCGACTCCTGGAGCGGGCCCGGGCCCTGTCCGAAAGGACCGACGGCGCGTTTGATATCACGGCCGGGCTCCTGGTCCGGGTCTGGGGGTTTCACGGCGGGACCGGGCGTTCCCCGGACCCGGGGGCGGTGGGGGATGCCCTCGCCCGGACCGGCTGGTCCCGGGTGGTCTTGGATCCCGCTTCGTCGTCCGTGCGGCTGGAGGTTCCCGGGGCGATGCTGGACCTGGGGGCGATGGGCAAGGGTTATGCGTTGGATTGCGCGGTGGAGCGGCTTCGGGAAGCGGGCGTCGAGTCCGCGATTCTTCACGGGGGCACCAGCACCGTTGCCGTGATCGGAGCGCCCCCCGGAAGGGAGGAGTGGTCCGTTGCCCTCGCCGCGGGGCCGGAGGGGGGGCAGGCCCTGACGGTGGGATTGCGGGAGGGTTCACTGTCGGTTTCGGCAGGATGGGGCCGCTCGTTTGTCGATGGAACCGGACGGTCGCTGGGCCACGTGCTGGATCCGAGAACGGGCTGCCCGGTGTCCGGAACCTCCATGGCGGCGGTTGCCCTGCCGTCCGCGGCGGAATCCGACGCCCTCTCCACGGCGCTGCTGGTCCTGGGGCAGTCGGGGCGGGATCGACTCATCGCCCGGTATCCGGGAATCAGGATTTGGACCGCCCCGTCATGAAGTTCTGCTTCCGGCGGGTGGTACTTCCCCCGTAGGTTCTCAGAAATCAACGATGTGGGACCGAGAAAAGCTGGACGAACTTTGCGAGCAGGCGCTGGTGGGCATTGTGCTCGCGCTGGTCACGGTGGCGGTGGTGGGCTTCGGGGGTGTCCGGGCCAGTGAGTTTGCCCTGGTGGGGGGATTGGCCGCGCTCGCCCTGGTGGTTTGGGTGTTCCGCCTTTGGTTGAATCCCTCCGGCCGGCTCCTCCTGCATCCGATCCTGATTCCCGGTCTCGGATTTGTCGCCTATGCGGCATGGCGGATGACGGGGGTGGATGTGATCTACCCGGCCCGGCGCGAACTGATGCTGTTGATCGTGGCGGCAATTGTCTTCGGGGTTGCCCTGAACAATTTCTACCGGCAGGAGACGACCCAATGGGTCATCCATGCCCTGGTGGTCCTGGGGGGCGCGGTTGCGGCCTATGCCATCATCCAGTGGGTCAGCGGCTCCAACCGCATCCTTTGGCTGCTCCAGCCGGCCTCCTATGTGAAGCGGGCCGGGGGCCCGTTTGTGAATCCCAATCATCTGGCGGGATTCCTGGTGCTTCTGCTTCCGCTGGCGCTGGCGCAGGTGTTTGTGGGACGCGGCAAGGCGGTATCCCGGGTGCTGCATGGGTACGCCGCCCTCATGATGGCGGGGGGCATTGCCGTATCGATGTCGCGGGGGGGATGGGCTTCCGCGGCGCTCGCCCTGATGGTGTTGTTCGGCTGGCTGGGCTGGCGGCGACGGGAACTCCGGTTGCCGGTCGTGCTGGCGATGGTCGTCTTCGCGGTGGGAGGGATCTCCTTTCTCATGCGTTCGGAGAAGGCGCGGGCCCGCATTGAGAACCTTTCGACGGATGGCACATTGGACTCCGCCGGTCGTCGCGACCTTTGGAAGCCGGCCGTGGCGATGTGGAGGGATCACCGGTGGCTCGGGGTCGGCCCGGCGCAGTTCGACGTGAACTTCCCCGCCTACCGCACCCCGCGGTTCCAGGCCTCCCCGGTCCGGGTTCACAATGAGTATCTCAACCTGTTGGTGGATTACGGTGCCGCGGGTGCGCTCGCCGCGGGGCTCGTCTTGGCCGCGCTCATCTGGGGGGCCGTGGCCTCCAGCCGGTACGTGGAGCGGGCCTCCGGGGACCTGGTGGCCCGGGGCAGCAATCGCACCGCGGTATTTCTGGGTTCGTGGGTCGGACTCCTCGGGTTGAGCGCACACTGCGTGGTCGACTTCGACCTGCACATACCCGGGATCGCGGTCACCGCGTCCCTGGTGGCCGCCCTGCTCGCGGCCTGCGTGCGCTATTCCACGGAACGGTTCTGGTTCAAGCCGGGACTCGCAGGGTGCGTGTTGATCACCGCGGGTGCCGGGGCTCTCCTCGGGTGGATGCTGCCCGCCACCGTCCGGCTGGGCAGGGAGGGGCTGGTGTTGAACCGGGTGCGCCAGACCCGGGTGCTGACCCCGGCGATCCTTGCGGACCTGGAACTCGCCCTGCGGGAAGCCCCGGACAACCCGAGGACCGCCTATGAACTGGGCGAGGCCCAGCGGCGGCTCAGTTTGCAGGGGGAGAACTCCTGGCAGGAGCATGCGAATCGGGCCCTCGCGGCATTCTCCAAGGCAATTCAACTGAATCCCCATGATGCCCGTGCCCAGCTTGCGCTCGGGCAAACCTATCACTGGCTGAACCAGCCCGAGGCGGCGGCCGGAGCCTTCACCCAGGCGCTGAAGCTGGGTCCGAATGACGTCGAAATCACCAATGCCGTCGCCTGGTACCTGTTGCAGCAGGGGCGGGCCGCGGAGGCCAAGCGGATGGCCCAGCAGTCGCTGGCGTGGCAGTGGTGGAGCAATCCGCTGGCCCAGGACATCCTTCAACAGTCGGACCAGCGCCTGAAGGCTGGGGCGCCGGCACCCTAGGTCGGAGGTATTACACTCCTTCTCCCGGGAGGGCCGGTCAGGAGCGCGGCTTGGAACGACCGGAATTTGCGGGGGTCCGCTTTGCCTTGGACCGGGGTGGGATCACCAGGATGGGAATCCTCGCCCGGTGGCGCACATGCTCGATCGTGCTGCCGTGAATGAGATCGCCGACGAGGCGGTGTCCGTGGGAGGCGAACGCAATCAGGTCGCAGGCTTCACCCTCCGCGATGGCCAGGATCTGGTCGGGCGGATTTCCGAGGGCGAGACGGGTCGCGACCGCCAGCCCGGTTTCGAGGCGCAGTCGCGCGGCGGT
>JAEUHD010000258.1 GCA_016793645.1 Verrucomicrobiales bacterium | reverse complement strand
CGCCTTGATGCCGGCGAGCGAGATGCTCTTGGTGGTCAGGAGGGTGTTCATGTTGCCGGCGGCGTGGCCGATGTCATCCCACTCATCGCTGTCCGCGATGGCCACGGTGCCAACACCCTTCAGGAACTCTCCGCGCCGCTGTCCTGAGCCATCGGCCCACCATTGGCGCTTGGCAAAGCTCCAACCCGCCCACTCGGTGACGCCATCGTCATCTGTTCCGACACCCGGGACTCCCGAATCATCGATGACCCAGCCCGCCGGCGCGGTCTTGGTCCACACCGCCTCTCCGGCGAGCGCCTCATCGACGTTCGCCCCAAGGGCCAGTCCTTCGAAGTCCTCCGACAGCAGGAGAATGCGGCCATCGAGGCTCAATTGAACGGACACCTGGACGGTGTCGCTCTTGGTGGTGCCCACGGAATTTTTCACGTCCACGGAATAGAATCCGTTGTCCGCGAGCGTCGCGGCGGCCACCGAATAGCTGGCCGAGGTGGCCCCGCCGATGGCGGTGCGACCCGTGCCCTGGCCCTTGTACCATTGGTAGGTCAGGGCTTCGCCGTTGGCGACCACCGAGAGCTGCAGCGGCTGTCCTTCGCCAATCTCCACCGCAGCCGGTTGGGTTGCGATGACCGGCGGCTGCGCGCCAGCACTGACGACGATGTTGTCCACCGCCCACCACCAGTCGTTGGCGCTCAGGCGGAGCTCGAAGCTGAGGACCATCTTCTTGGCGCCCGCGGGATTCTTGAGCTGAACCAGCACGGACTCATTGGGGAAGTCCCCATGGAACGTCGGGCTTCCCTCCTTGGAGTCCCACTTGAGCACCTCAATCGGGGCTCCGCCATCGAAGGACGCCGTGATGACGGCCGTCTGGTTGTTGGTCGCAACGCCTTCCGGCCCGCCGGTATAGTCGCCCGGGAAGCCCGTCGTGGAGTCCTCGGGGCTGACGTCGTCAAACGCCTCCGGGCGCCAGCTCGAAGCGAACTTCAGGAAGGCACTGTTGGCCGCGATTCCCTCCAGGGAGATCTCGGGGGTCTTCAGGAACGAATTGAACAGGCTCTTCAAGTGAGTTGAGTCATCCCACTCGTCCGGGTCAGCAATCGCCACGGTGCCCTCACCCAGGGTGAACTCCACGCGGCGCTGATTGCCCGCAGTCTGTGCCCACCAATCCCGGGCCGCGAATCCCCATCCGGCCCATTCGGTGACTCCGTCCGCATCAGCGAATCCATCGAGGTCGGTATCCGGATTGTCCGGGGTGATGACCACGGCGGGGAACTGGGAGTTGTCCAACACCCACCCGGCGGGCGGCGTGTTGGTCCACACGTTGTCGCCCGCGAGACCCTCATCCTTGTTGGGTCCCAGGGCCAGGCCTTCGAAATCCTCGAAGAAGATGGCCGCCGTAAAGTTGTGGGTCACGGTCTTGGCCCCGGCAAGGCTGTCCGTGTAATCCACCGTCACCACATGGTCGGTTCCGGGAAGCAGCGGCAACGCCGGTGTCCCCTTCACCGTGATGAACTCTCCATCCCGGGTGATCGTCGTCCCCGGAACCAGGGTTCCGTCCAGTTTCAACGAGATCGAACTGTCCTGGATGGTCGTGCTGCCGACCGACAAGACGGCCCCGACCGAAGTATTCCGGCTGGCGAAGTCTCCGGCGGGAATCCACTTCTCAACGCCGGAAGGAACCGGCGGAAGGACCGCGGGAATCCCGGCTGCCGTGGCTCCGGCCAACGCCAGAATCTGGCCCTTGGACAGGGCCTCGCCCCGAAGCTGGATGCTGTTGACATACCCAACGGCGGTCTCGCCCGTGTCGTCACTGAACAGCGAGGCGGTGCCGCCCGGAGTCAGGGCAAACCGCGCGTCAAGCAGGTTGGGAACCTTCTGCGACTTCACCTCAACGCCGTCGACGTAGGTGCTGATTTTCTCTGTGGAGCCGCTGACCACCACGGCCACGCGGTACCAGGTATTGGCGGCCAGGGTCCCCCCGGCATTGCCCTTGGCACCGAAGGCATTCGCCGCCGTGACCCAAAACTCGGCATCCGGATCGAACCCACCTTCATCCGTTTCGACCAGGGCCCGAAGTTTTCCGGTGGACTCCGCCGGAAACAGGATGTCCATGACCAGCGTCCACTCATTGACGAGCGCGCCGCCGCCGTTGCCCTGGGCTCCGACGGTCATCGAGTATCCCCCAAAACTGTCCGCCGTGGCGGGGAACTTCATCACATTGGCGGGCTGTCCCCCAATGTCCGGAATGCCGAGGGCCGTTGTGGTCCCGAACTGGGTTCCGCTCTGGGTGGTGGCATCCTTGTACGACAGGGCTGCCCCTGCCGACGCATCCAGGTTGCCTGCATTGAAATCCCACTGCCCGACCGGCTGCGCGGCGAGGGATCCGAGAAACATCATGCCCGCCCCTGCGGCCAGCATTCGATGTTGGAGTGTTTGTATTGGTTTCATGGAATCTGCTGTGTTCCGAACTGAACTGCCGGCGCAGTCACCCGACGGCGCCAAAAATATGGAAAGGGGATCAAATTGCCGCGTCGGTCACTTCCGGGCGGCCTGTTGTTCCAGGGCGTCCCGCGCCGCGGAATTCCCGTTGGCGGCGGCTTGAGCGAGTTGCGCCCGGGCGGCCAGCATCGCCTGGGCGAGCGCCGTCCGCTGCTCCGGGGTGAGATCGGACCGATACCCGAGCGCCTGGAGGCCAAAGAAGGCGTCCACCGGCTGGCTGGGAATGCTGGCGCTGAGATCCTGCGCCGCCTGCCGCGCCTCCGCCGGCGCGGTGGCGAAGGCCTCCTCGATCTGCTTGGGCACCTCTTCCACCTTGGCCGCCTCGACCTGCTTCGGGCCGTCCCGGCCGCATCCGGAGGGAACAACGCCGAGCAGGACGGCGACGAAAAGGATCTGAAGGACCCGACGGGGTGAGGGGGAATTCATGGGAAGGGTCAGCGGGGGTTCGAGGCCGGGGGATCGCCCGTGTACCAGCGCCAATCGACACCCACCTTGGTGTAGGGAATTGTGGAGGCGTGTCCGTCAATCCAGACGATGTTTGCCTGCCGATTGTGACGGAACCACTCGAACTCAAACTTATGTCCGGGATACAGGGCAGCCAGGCTGTACTTCCACTGGGTCAGGCATTCCTTCTGTCCGGGCCACAAACCCAGGGAATCCTCGGGGCCCTCCATCTTCTGCTCGGCGGAGTCCTGGGCAAACACGGTCGTGGCCGGCGACTGGAAGGACGTGGTCTTTCGGCGGACCCGGCTTTGGGATCCACCCTTGCCGTCCGAACCGTTCACCACAAATTGACTGATTCCCAGGCTCGAGTCCCGCCACCAGTCGGAGGGGAACCGACGCCCGTCCTCCCGCCATTCGTCCACGATCTTGGCGTTGGGGCATCGGAAGATCTTTTTGGTGGCACCGGAATAGGGCCGATAGGCAACCCCCCAGTACGCCAACGAATGTTCCGGGGGCAGGATGTCCGTCACCCGGGGGTTGAGGGTCCACTGTCCGTCATTCGGGATCCCGTACTCCGGGTCCGCCGCCGATCCGCCCAGCTTGTGATGGAAGTATTCGCCGTTGTCCCCGGCGTAGAGCACGGTGGCCAGTCCGACCTGCTTGAGATTGCTCAGACACTGGGTCTGGGTGGCCTTGGCCTTCGCCTTGGAGAGCGCCGGCAGCAGCATTCCGGCCAGGATGGCGATGATGGCGATGACCACCAGCAGCTCAATCAGGGTGAAGCCACGGGCGGTCCGAGGGCGGAGTGGAGTGGGGCGCAGCGAACAAGTCATCAGTAGCGTTGTAGGAGATGCGGCATCTCGGTGGGTATTGGAAGACAACAGCGTCACGATTTGGTAACGTCGGCTTTCAGCGAGTCAGGCGCGGCCTGAACGGCACTTCACCGGTATGCACAGCGTGGATTCGGGACCATCAGACCAGCAATACCCCAAGTCGGGCAGCGAACGCCCCCACGGTTTGACCCGCCGCAAGTACGCGGCGGGCCTTCGGGAACTGGGGGACGGAGAGTGGTTCGCGCCCATGGGAGAACCGCCGCAACGGTGGTTCGTTCCCTTGGGAACTGCCAACGAAGCAAAAGCTGTTCACGCGGCGGCGGAAATCAAGAGAGACCTTGCGGCGCAAGGATGGAACCGCCTGTCCGCCCGCATTCCCTACGAATTCGCCCTGGGCATCTTCTGGCTCGAATCGCCCATGGCCGTGACCTACGTGACCCTCTTCACGTTGCCAAAGGCCCGGGCGAATCCCTCCCCGACCGCGTCCGCCCATCGCCTCCGAATCGCCGTCATTGAACCGGACCCCCGGATGCGCGCAACCCTGGTCCACTGGCTGGGCAGCATCCCGGGTTGCACGTGCCTGGGGTGGGAATCCGAACTGACCTGGTTCCATCAGCCGCGGCGCCGGGGCGAGGTGGACCTGCTCCTGGTCAACCGGCTTTCAGCCCCCTTTGTGGCCGGGAGGTTCAAGGCCGGGCGCGCCTCGGCGGAAACGCCCCCGGTGTTTGGCTACGGGATTTATCCCACCAGCGACGACATCTTTGCGGCGGTCTCCGGAGTGGAGGCGGGATACTTCCTGCGCCGCCGAACCCTGGCCTCGCTCATGGAACCCCTGCACGCCTCCTTTTCCGAGGGAGTCCTTCAGGCGGACACGGTCTCCCGGAGCCTTCGGCGCTACTTTCAAAACCTGTTCACACCCAGCGTCACCGCGGAGACCAGCATCGGGGGCCTCACCAACCGAGAACGCCAGATTCTGGCCTGCATCCAGCGCGGACTGCGGGACAAGGAGATCGCCACCACCCTCGGCATCAGTCCCCTGACGGTCCACACCCACCTCAAGCACATCTTCCACAAACTGGGCGCACATACCCGGACGGAAGCCGTTGTGAAGTTTCTGGAAAAGTAGCCGGGGCTCCCGTTCCGGCGACGCTGCCCCGATTTCGGGATGGCGGCAGGGCCCACTCTCCGGTAAGTCGGCGGTCCCATGTCGTCCCCTGTTCCTTCCTCGGCCCGAGTCGTGATCGTCGGCGGCGGCATCGCCGGGGCGAGTGTCGCGTACCATCTGACCCAACTGGGGTGGAAGGACGTGGTGGTGCTCGAACAAAACACGCTCGCGGGCGGCACCACCTGGCACGCGGCGGGCCTGGTCGGACGCCTCCGCACCTCCACGAGCCTGACCGCGATCAACAAATACAGCGCCGAGTTGTACCAGCGACTGGAGGCGGAAACGGGACATCCGGTGGGCTGGAAGCAGGTGGGCAGCCTCATTCTTGGGAAGTCCGAGGACCGGATGATCCAACTCCGCCGCACCTGCGCCATGGCCGAGTACTTCGGCGTCGAATCCCACCTGATCAGCGCCGAGGCCGCCCGCGAGAAATGGCCGCTGATCCGGATCGACGACATTCTCGGCGCCGCCTGGCTGCCGCACGACGGCAAGGTCATCCCCAAGGAAATCACCCTCGCCCTCGCCAAGGGCGCCCAATCCCGGGGCGCCCGTGTTTTCGAAGGCATCCGGGTGTTGGACATCCTCCACCGCGAAGGACGCGCCACCGGGGTCCGCTACCAGGTTCATCCCCCCGGGGCACCGGCATCCGAACCGGAAACCCACACCCTGACCGCGGACTACGTGGTGCTCACCGGCGGCATGTGGGCTCGGGAACTCGGACTCCGGTGCGGCGTGAGTCTGCCGCTTCACGCGGTCGAACATCACTACGTCGTCAGCCAGCCGATTCGGGGCGCGTTTGACGAATTGCCGGTGGGCCGGGACCCGGACCTCTGCCTCTACTTCCGGGGCGAGGGGGATTGCGTCATGCTCGGCGCCTTCCAGGCCGAGTCCAAGGCGTGGCAGGCGGACCCCATCCCCTCCCGGTTCTCCTACCAACTGCTGGATCCGGAC
>JAEUHD010000196.1 GCA_016793645.1 Verrucomicrobiales bacterium | reverse complement strand
CGCGTACGAGTTTGCGCTGGGCGACGTGAATCCCCCGGTGCATCCGTGGGCGGCGTGGCGCGTGTACAAGGTGTCCGCACCGCGCGGGGGGCGCGACCGCGACTTCCTCGAAAGCGTGTTCCAGAAGCTCCTGCTCAACTTCACCTGGTGGGTGAATCGGAAGGATGCCCAGGGGCAGAACCTGTTCTCCGGCGGCTTCCTCGGACTCGACAACATCGGCGTCTTCGACCGGTCGCATCCGCTGCCGCACGGGGGCAGCCTGCAGCAGGCCGACGCCACGGCGTGGATGGCCTTCTACTGCTCCACCATGCTCGCCATCGCCCTGGAGCTGGCGTGGGATGGGCATCGGGTCCACACGGCCTACGAGGACATGGCCAGCAAGTTCCTGGAGCACTTCGTGCAGATCGCCGAGGCCATGAACACGCTGGGCGGCACCGGGCTTTGGGACGAGGCGGACGGCTTCTATTACGACGAGATCCGGTTGGACGGAGCCACCCACCTGCTCAAGACGCGGTCGCTGGTGGGACTGATGCCGTTGATCGCCGTGGAGGTGTTTGACCAGGAACAGATCGAACGGCTTCCCGGGTTCAGCCGCCGGCTTCGGTGGTTTGTTCAACACCGTCTGGACGCCGAGCGCGGCATTGCCCTGGGGTATTCGCACAGCCGACAGAAGCTTCTGCTGTCCATCCCCACCCGGGACCGGCTCCGCAAGGTGCTGGGTTACCTCGGACACCAGGACGAATTCCTGTCGCCCTACGGCATCCGGTCGCTGTCCCGGTATCACGAGAAGCACCCCTACCGGCTGACGCTGGATGGCGTGGAACACCGCGTCGACTATGCCCCGGGCGAGAGCGACAGCGCCCTGTTCGGCGGAAACTCCAACTGGCGCGGGCCGATCTGGTTCCCGGTCAACTACCTGTTGATCGAGGCCCTGGAACGCTACCACCACTTCTACGGACCCGAATTCACGGTGGAGTATCCCGCGGGCAGCGGCCGCCTCGAAACCCTCGCGGGCATTGCCGCGGACCTGGAGCGCCGCCTCGTCTCCCTGTTCCTCCCGAACGCCGCCGGACGCCGCCCCTGCCATGGCGATGACCCTCGATTCGCCGGGGATCCCCATTGGCGGGATCTCCTGTTGTTCCATGAGTACTTCCACGCCGACACCGGACGCGGCTGCGGAGCGTCCCATCAGACCGGCTGGACGGCCCTGGTGATCCGGTTCCTGCAGGATCGGGCCCTCTCCCGGTCCCCCGGCTCAACCACCGGTTGCCCCTAGTCCAGGTTCAGCCCCATGAAACCCAACCTCTGCAGAACCCTTGTCCTTCGGATTCCCCTTTCCCGTTCGAGACCCCCATCTGGAAGGCCCGCATGACTCCGATTCTCTCTCCCGCGCTGACCGGATGGCTTTCCCAACCGGGGGAATCCCTCCGACTGGCCGAGATCGTCATCCGGAGGCGGCCACCGGGATTTCTTCTCTGCCACCACGAGGATGTCCGCGCCACCGAGGAACTTCTTCTTGTTCTGGAACCCGAGGCGCTGCGCGAGTGGTCCCAGACCGACGCGAGGGGAATGTTCCGCCCCAATCGAACCGCTCCCGGACTTCGTCGCGGCTGGAAATGCCTGCCCCTGACCGGGGCGGCACTCGAGGTGGCCCTGGACGGCCTTTATCCGGGCGCCATTGCGGACTGGTACTCGGTCCAGTCCAAGACGGCCACCGTCACGTCGTTCCGGGAGTTCGTGGGGCGACAAACGGGAATTTATCGCCGGGTGTCGGAACTCGACGACGCCCACGCCCTCCGGATCGTGCAGGCCGGCTGCGAGTCCGGGGTTTGCCTCCGGCGCAGGCTCTGGACGGTGGCCGATCTTCCGACCGACGGGATCGGGGAAAAGTCGGAGGTTCCCTGCCTCGAACCGTGTGCCCTCCTGCTGGAGTTCGCCCGACGTGTCCAGGCATTGGGCAAGGACCCGGAGGTTGACCTTCCCCTGCGCACCGGGGAGATCGACACCCTCCGTGCCTGCGTGGACCACGCCCTGACCCAACCCGATGCGGCCGTTCGGGAGGGAGATATGGCCGCCCCCTTGAATCCGCGTCGACTCCGCCTTGTGCGGAACCGACTCGCGGAGATCGCCAGGGCTGAAGAAAATCCCCGCAAAGAGAGTTGATCCCAGGGGAAGCCCCGCGAGAGTTTCCCCGGCGCACCCGTATTTATCCCGTCCATGTCCATGATTCCTCGTTCCCGCCCCTTCTCTGCGCTGGCCCTGGCGCTCGTGATCGTGTCCCGCAGTTGGGGAGCGGAACCGGCACCGTCCACGACCACGCCGGCACCTCCCGCCCCTGCGGCCGGTCCCGCACTGTCCGAAAAGGAGGACGACGCCTGGAAGCAGGTGATGGAATCCACCAACCCCCCGCTGCCTCCTGGCGAGTGGAACCAGAAGAAACCGACGGATGAGGAGTACGCGGCCTTCCGGTTGCAGATGGGCGAGGCGGCCGCAAAGTCCGCGGATCTCGCCAAGGAATTCGCCAGCCGGTTTCCGGACAGCGCGCATGCCCGTGACGCCAAGGAGATCCGGGTCAAGATGCTCCGCGCCGCCGTGGGCCTCGGGGTGGAGAGCCGGACCGAGGAGTTGGCGGGTCTCGGAGGCGGCGCCCCCTCCCGGGAACCCCGCGCGCGTGCCGCCGAGGATCCGTTCGAAGGGAAGATGCGCGCAGCAGCCGAAAAGGCGATGGCCCTTCAGTCCCAGGGCATGGAGGCGGTGCTCGCCGAATTCGAAAAGAATGTCCGGATCCTGATGAAGGAATACCCCGACCGCACCGAGGTCTACGGGGCCTTGATGGAGGTCATGAACGGAACCACCCCCGAGCATGCCGCGGAACTCGCCCGGGAAATCCGCGACAGCAAGGCCCCGGAATCCCTGCGCAAGACGGCCGAGGAACTGCTCAAACGTTTCGACCGGGTGGGAAAACCCCTGGAGCTTCGGTTTACGGCGATTGACGGACGCGAGATCAGCCTCGCCTCACTCAAGGGGAGCGTCGTGCTGATCGACTTCTGGGCGACGTGGTGCGGCCCGTGTGTCGGGGAAATTCCGAATGTCAGGGCGGCCTATGAAAAGCTGCATCCGAAGGGATTCGAGATCTTGGGAATCAGCTTCGATCAGGAAAAGGAAATGCTGGAGACCTTCGTCAAAAAGAACCGCATGCCGTGGCCCCAATACTTCGACGGGGAGGGCTGGCAGAACAAGTTCGGCCAGCAATTTGGCATCAACTCAATCCCCGCCATGTGGCTGGTGGATCAGAAGGGGATTCTGCGGGATCTGAACGCCCGCGAGGGACTGGCCGAAAAGGTGGAGAAGCTGTTGGCGGAAAAATAGAGGGCACCGGAGTCGCCGCGGATTCGACGCCCGGCCTGGGACGACGCACCCGGACCGCTCAGGGTTGGGAGCCGCCCGAAGCACCGTCCCCGGGCGTCAACCGCAGCACCGACTCCCTCATCTCCTTGCCGGGTTTGAACTTCACAACAGCCCGGGGCGGAATCGGGACATCCTTCTCCGGAAGATTGGGGTTCCGCCCGATTCTGGCGCGCCGGATCTTCACCTCAAAGACACCGAAGTTCCGAAGTTCCACAGTCCTCCCCTGTGTCACCGCCTCCGAAATGTAGTCGAGGGTCTTTTGAACCACTTCCTGGACCTTCTCTTGGATCAGACCGGTCTCGGAGGCAATTCTCACCACCAGGTCGCGCTTTGTCATAGGATCGAATCAGGTTGGGGTGCTTGGGAATCAAGCACTTGATGGCGGAATACGACCGCTTTTTCCGCCGGTCAAGCCGGGACTCACCCGCCCCCCGGCCCCATTTCCGGATCGGAGCGCCCAAACCCGGCTTCGTTTCCAGTTGTCTACAGCGGGTCCGGGCCGTCCCTCCGAACCCTCCGTCCGCTCACGACTCCATCGTGGCGAGCTCGACGGGTTCGACATTCACCCCCTGCTTGCGCAACCAGCGCACACCGGCCGCCACCTCCGTGGGTGCCCCCTCCAATTCCAGACAGGCAATCCCGATGTCGTCCGCCACACTCACCTGACGCACGTTGGTGACCACGTCAAACTTGTGCCCCAACTCCCAGATCACCGGCTTCTTGATGAGGCGTGCCGGAAACATCAACCAAAGGCGGGACGCCTGTGGAGGGACGAATCGGGACGGGGTCTTGCGCTTGGAAGTGGCCATGAATGCAGTCAGGAAATGGAGCGGGGAGCGGGCTTCCGTTCAATCATCCCCCGGCGATCGCCGGAATGATGCTGACGTCATCGCCGTCCTTCAAGGGAGTGTCATTGTTCTGGAGGAACCGGATGTCCTCCTCATTCACGTAAACATTGACGAAGCGCCGGACCTGTCCGGCCTCGTCCACAAGACGCTCCCGGATTCCGGGAAACCGCGTCTGCAGTTCGGCAATGGCGCTCCCGATCGTGCCGGCGGGGACTTCGACGACGTCCTGATCGTGGGTCAGTTTCCGGAGCGGGGTGGGAATGCGGATCTTGACGGGCATGGCAGTTGAAGTGGCGAAAGCTTCCGGTGGGAGGGGTGTCAATGCAAGCCGGCAGGCTCAGCCCCCGGCGAACGCGGGGATGATGCTGACCTCGTCGCCAGGCTTGAGCGGCGTGCGATGCGCCTGCAGGAACCGGATGTCCTCGTCATTGACGTAAACGAGCACGGAGCCGCGAATGCGCCCCTGATCGTCGCAAAGACGATCCCGGACCCCGTTGAAACGGACCTGCAACTGCCCGATGACCTCACCCACGGTGCGGGCGCGCACCTGCACGGTGTCCTCACCACCGCAGAGCTTCCGGAGTGTCGGGGGAATCAGAATGCGAACCATGGCCGGCAACAAGGGGTTGGGGGTCAGGCGGAGACGAGTTCGGGGTTCTCACGCGACAGCAGCGCTTCGAATTCCCGAAGGCTGGGCTTGATGTCGCGGGGCTGCCCGACATGTCCGACGACGGCATCCAGCGTCTTCAGGCCGTTGCCGGTGATGCAGAGCACTGCGCTGGAGTCCGCGGCGATCTTGCCGGACGCAATCAGCTTCTTCGCCACGCCCACGGTCACGCCGCCGGCAGTTTCGGCGAAAATGCCCTCGCATTCGGCGAGCAGGCGGATGCCCTCGCGGATCTCGTCATCGGTGACGTCGTCCCCGGCACCGCCCGTCTCCTTCATCACCCGCAGCGCATAAAACCCGTCGGCCGGCGTCCCGATGGCCAGGGACTTGGCAATCGTATTCGGTTTCTGGGGCTTGAAGAAATCGAGGCCCGCCTTTTGCGCCTGGGTGATGGGATTGCATCCCGTGGCCTGCGCGCCGTGGATCTTCCAGGGGGTCTGCGGCACGATCCCGAGCTTCGAAAACTCCTGGTAGCTCTTGTGGATCTTGGTCAGCAGGGAGCCGGACGCCATGCAGACGACCGTGTGTTCCGGGATCCGCCAACCGAGCTGCTCCTGAATCTCGAAGCCCATGCTCTTGGAACCCTCGGCGTAGTAGGGCCTCATGTTCACATTGACGAAGGCCCAGGGATACTTCCCGGCGATCTCCGCGCAGAGCCGGTTGACCTCGTCATAGTGCCCCCGAATCCCGATCACCGAGGCCCCGTACACCAGCGAATTGACCACCTTGCCCTGCTCGAGGTCGTGGGGGATGAACACGAAGCAGTTGAGGCCCGCCGCCGCCGCGTTGGCGGCAACGGAATTGGCGAGATTGCCCGTGGAGGCGCAGGCGACCGTCTGGAAGCCAAGCTCGACCGAGCGGCTCAGCGCGACGCTGACCACGCGGTCCTTGAAGGACAGCGTCGGATAATTGACCGCGTCGTTCTTGATCCACAGCTCGCGGATGCCCAGACGCCGTGCCAGACGATCGGCGCGAATCAGCGGGGTGTATCCCACCTCGCGGCCCACGGTCGGTTCGCCGGCGATCGGCAGCAGCTCCCGGTAGCGCCACATGTTCTTGGGCCGGCTGCAGATGACGTCCCGGTTGAGGGTCTTCCGGATCCGGTCGTAATCGTAGGCGACCTCCAGCGGACCAAAATCAAACTCGCAGACGTGGGTGGCGCCCAACGGATACTCATGGCCGCATTCGCGACACTTGAGCGCCTTCATGTAACCTTCGCTGTTGCTCATGCCAATCGTTCCGCGTTTCGCCGGTTCCCAGGCCGGGGAAAACAAAACCCCCTTCCCGGACTGACATCCGATGAGAAGAGGGCGACAACGCGGACCGGCTCCTCTCATCTTCGCGAAATCGCCGTTGCCGGTATTCCGCCGGATTTGGCACCTGGACATCGAACTGCCGGTTCGACCGGTTGCCGTGGCATCGTCGGGCCGTTTCCCTCCGCCACTCTGGATGAGTGTCCCGGCTGCCCGGGACGGAAAGACAAATGCGGGACCCACCCGCCTTCTGTCAAAGGGATTCTTCGGATTCCACCCACGGAGAAATCCCCTCCCTCGGCTTCCACCGGCCCGGGATCAGGTCAAACCGTCCTCGCCGCTCCCGCTCCCGCCCCGGCTTCCGTTTCCAGAATGGATGCGACATCACGCTGGATGGTCGACGTGATGGCCTCCAGGGGCAGGTCGTTGATGTCCGATCCAAACGGCTCCTCGATTTCCGTCGCCAGGAGTTCCAGTCCCATGGTCGCGAAAAAGGTGAACATGCTGGCGATGACGGTGCCGTAGCCGAATTCCCGCACCAAACCAAACGGCAGGATCAGGGCGTAGAGCACCACGAACTGTTTGATGTAGGAGGAATAGCTGAAGGGGATGGGAGTGTTCCGAATGCGTTCGCAACCGCCGATCACATCGTCCAGTGCGTGGAGCAACGGCCCAAGGACGATCCCTACGTCGGACGACAGGCGGCCCGCGCGCTGGTCGGACTGGACCTCGGCATGAAGCGCGGACACGAGTTCATTGGGAACATGGGGTCCGGTGGCGCCCCGGGGACGGCGCAGGTGGACGGCGAGGACGCCGGGAAATCGCGCCAAGATTTCCGCGTAGCGGCGACGACGACCGGCCTCGGCCGGCGCGGCCATCCGGGCGGCAATCTGATGCGACAGCGCACGGGAGACATTCACCAACTGGCCCCAGAGTCGGCGTCCCTCCCACCAGCGGTCATACGCCGTGTTGGTCCGGAAAACCAGCAGCAGCCCCAGGATGATTCCCAGGATCGAGAGGAAGGCGGGACCCAGCGGAACGGCCACCCGGATCAGGTCGGTTTCAACCCACACCACAAGGGCCGCCCAAAGGCCCGCCCCAATCACATCGAGCGCCAGGGTCCGGAAGACCGGACTCCGCGGGAAATCCATCAGGATCCGAATCCAGTTCTTAGGATCGTAACTGATCATGAGGAAAGAGTGTCCGCGAATGCTGCGGAGGAATGATTCAACGGCGGCCCTTTTCTCCAGGCGTCTGATCCTGTCGCCTTTGAAGGCGGGAGGAACCCGGGAAACCAACACGTCGGCTGGCATGCCATTCCGGAGACGAAACAAATTCATCCAGATCGCAATCGATGGACGTCCCCGCCCACAGGACACGTCCCCCGCGTCGGACAAAGTCCTCCAATATCCCGTGGACCAAACCCAGGGCCAGCAACGCCGCCTCCAACGAATCGCGCCCACGGGTGTCGGGTGGGGATTCAATCCAGCCATGGAATCGCACACGGCAACACCAGTCCCGGCCCTCGGGCCAGGTGGGTCCGAGTTCAATGCGAACGGCGACGCGCTCCCCAGAAGGCTTGAGCACATCCACCGAACGAACCGCCCAGGGATCCCCGGAACTCATCCCTACTCCCGTCGCACCTGCCGAATCATCGAACCATCGGCCATCCCGCCTCGGTCATCGCGCGGTAGCCGCCGGCCAGGGACCAGACGTTGGTGTAGCCCATCTTCTGCATCGCCTCCGCGGACAGCGCGCTCCGGTAGCCGCCGCCGCAGTACAGGATGACCTCGGTACCCGGATCCGGAATCCGGTTTTCGACATCCCGCTCCAGGATCCCCTTCCCGAGGGAGACCGCCTCCCGGGCATGTCCGGCCGCCCACTCGCTCTCCTCACGGACGTCCACCAGCACGATGCCCGGGCGCGCGGCAATCCGCTCGCGCGCCTCGCCCACCGTCACTTCGCGGACATTCCGGCGTGCCGCCTCCACCAACTTCAGGAACCCGGGTGCATGCTTCATGGCGACAGCCTGACTTGCCCCGGGGCACCTGCCAATCCCACACTCCGCCATGGACGTCGTGAACCTCGATGCCGCTCCGCCCTTCGTCACCAAGGACGGTTCGGAAATCCGCGAACTGCTCGCCCACCGCAACTCCGTCATCCGCAACCAAAGCCTTGCGGAAGCACACCTGCAACCGGGCCAGGCCACGGAGGAACATTACCACGCCCGGACCGAGGAGATTTACTACATCACCCAGGGGACCGGACGCCTCCGCGTGGGCGAGGAGATCCGAGAGGTCCGAACCGGCGATGCCATCGCCATTCCCCCGGGGCAGCGTCACAAGCTGTGGAATACCGGCACGGAATCCCTGCGACTGCTGTGCTGCTGCGCCCCCGCCTACGAGCATAGCGACACCTTCATCACCGAGTGACCGGATGAAACCCAGATCCATCCGGCTGTTCATCAAGCCCTATTGCGGCTGGTGTGAGGAGGTTCAGGACTGGTTTGCCGAGCGGGGCATCGCCCATGAAACGCTCGACGTCACCCGCAATGCCGCCGCCCGCGCCGAAATGTGGGAACTCACCGGGCAGAGCCGCGCGCCCAGCCTCGACGTGGATGGGGAGATCCTCGCTGATTTCGGCGCCGATGAGCTGGAGGCGTGGTGGCGGGAGCGGGGATTCGAGCCGCGGGCGTAGTTTTTCTGAAACGATCCGACGACCCCGGTGATCCACAGGACATTCCGGACCCATGGCCGACCCGTCTCCCGATGCAGACGCCGATCTGATGCTTTGCGTCAAGCAGGGCGGTCCGGGGGCATCCGACGCCTTTGCCCAACTGGTCACCCGATGGAAGCAACCGGTGATGGCGTTTGTCTTCCGGACGCTTCCCGACCCCGATGAGGCCGAGGACCTTGCCCAGGGAGTCTTCGTTCAGCTCTGGCGCACCGCCGGGCGCTACCAGCCCACCGCCAGGTTCAGCACCTTCCTGTTCACCCTTGCGCGCAACCTCTGCCTGAACGAGGTGCGCCGCAGGAAGCGGCACCCCGCCGAATCCCTGGATGAGGGCCTGCCCGAGGACGAGTCGCATCCCGCCCGCCAGGTGGCGGATCGGAACATCACCAGCGCCGATGTGGCGGTGGAAAACTCGGAGCTTCACGCCAAGGTTTCGGAGGCACTGGCCGATCTCCCGGAAAAGCAGCGCACGGCCCTGATCCTCTGCCGGGAGGGCGAACTCAGCTACGAGGAAATTGCCGCCATCCTGGAGACCTCGGTGCCGGCAACCAAATCCCTGATCCATCGCGCCCGGGAGGTCCTGAAAGCCCGCCTCAAGCCGTACTTGCGCACCGGGGAATGGAGCAATTCCTGAAGCAACTTTTTTCCGACCCCGGTGATCCACTCCCATACGCGATGAATCCGCCCCCCGATTCCGAAGACTGGCTGGATGAGGTCCAGGGCCGGCGCCTGCCCCCGGAGGCCACCGGGCGTCTTCGCAGGGAACTGGCATCCCGGCCCCGCGAGCGTCAACGACTGGAGGAGGAACTGGCATTGAACCGGGCTTTGGATTCCCTGCCGTGTCCGGACGTTTCCTCGAACTTCCTCGCCCAGGTCGAGGCGCAAATCGTCCGGTCCGAGGCCGGGCGGAAGCGGGGACGTTCCGGGCTCTGGCACTGGCTCGGAGCCGTCCGCTGGGCTCGTCCCATCGCCGCCGTGATGGTCGCGGTCGTCGCCATCGGGGGTTGGTGGCAGTTCCGGGTGCATGAGCGCAGCGCCCTGGCCGGAAACCTGGCGGCGGTGTCCCGGGTCGCGGGCATGCCCGGCGTGGACTCATTGCAGGATTTCGAGGCGGTTCAACTGCTGCGCACCGCCGCCCTCCCCGGCGATGTCGAACTGCTGGCCGCCCTCGACTCCGATCCCACCGCCACCACGCCATGAAACCGGGCCTGGTTCTCGCCATCGCCGCCGTCCTTCTCTCGGGCGCCGAAGTCTCCGGGCAGGAACCCGTCCGGCCAGCGGGTGGCGTCCGGGTGCCGATCCCGCCTCCACCGGTTCCCCCGGCGCGCAAGGCACCGACCGATCTCTTCCGGGAACTGCTCGCCGCGTCCCCCGCGGGACGCGAGGCAATGCTCACCAACCGCACCACGGCGGCCCGCCGCCTGATCGAGTCGAAGCTCCAGGAGTTTGAAGTGCTGCCGCCGGACCAGCGGGAACTGCGCCTCCGGGTCGCCGAACTCCAGTTTTACCTGTCCCCCCTCCTGCGATCCGCACCCGAGGGACGGGCCCGCCTGCTCGGGGCCGCCCCCGTGGAGGTGCGTCCCCTGCTTGAGGAACGCCTGCGCGCCTGGGAGGCCCTGCCCGCCGACCGCCGGAAGGACCTCCTCGACAGCGAATCGATGTTGTCCCGCTTCGTGCGCCTGCAGGTCGCAGACCCCGCCGCCCTCACCCAGGCGCTCCAGGCCGTGCCCGACGAACGCCGCGCCGAGGTCGAGGCGCAATTCCTCCGCTGGCGGGAATTGACCCCCGGGGAACGATCCCGCAGGACCGCGGAGTTCCAGCGCTTCTTCGAACTCCGACCGGGCGAACAACAGAAGGTCCTGAAGATGATCTCCGCCGTGGAGCGGGGGCAGATGGAGCAGACGCTCCAGCAGTTTCACCAACTGCCCGCCGACCAGCGCGACCGGGCCGTCCGGGGCTTCCGGCAGTTCATGGAGATGTCGGCCTCCCAGCGGGAGGAATTCCTCCAGAACGCCGCCAAATGGCAGGCCATGACACCCGCCGAGCGCGACGCCTGGCGCCGGGTCGTGGAGCGCGTCACCCATCCGCTCCCCCTTCCGATCCCGCCCGAACGGGCGCGGAATCGCGGCATGGCCATGACCAATTCCCCCGGACGCTGACCGCGGAACGTTCCCAAGGGAATGTCCCCCGCGCCGCCGTGCAGCGGTCGGGGACCGGACGGTCGGGCGGGAAACCGTGGAGGAACCGACACTGTCAGCGCTTCAGCGCTTCAGCGGTTCGCGGCCGGACGCCCACTGCGCCGCCTGCTGCAACAACTGGCGATACGCCGGATGACTATGGGCCTGGCCGTCATGCCCCAGCGTGATGCAGGCCACCCGGCCGTCCCGGACCTGGCTGAGCCAGACCACCGGAAACACCCGCCCATCCTTGGGGGATTTCCCCGTCGCCAACACGAGCGGGGGAACCCCGCCCTCGTCGCGGACGTAGTGGTACAGCTCGTCGCTGACCTTGAAGGTTTCCGGAAGGCCCGCGGAGACCGGCGACTTCACATCCGTCAGCACGGTCACCTCAAACTCCCCGAAACGATCATGGCTCCGGGCGCCGCCGCCCACGAGGTCGCGGTTGTACTGCGGCCACTGGTCCGCCCAGTTGTACCAGAGCGCGGGATGAATCAACAGGAGCCCCTTCCCGGACTGCACCTGCCGGAACACCGCCTCGCGCGAGGCGGGGCTTTGGATCGGCTTGTTGTTGCTGAGGTACAGGACGTCCGTGAACGGGGCCGCGGACGCAATCTCATCCGTATTCTCCGTATAGGCGACCACCGCCCCCGGCAACTCCCGGAGCGTGGCCACGTCCGCCAGGTTGAAAAAGCGCTGGAAGTCGTGGCTGCTGCCCCCGCCCACGATCAGGATCCGCAGGGAACCCGCGGGCGCCGCCCGCAACGTCGCCGTCGCCGTCGCCGCGTCCGGTGCCGGTGCCGGTGCCGCCGGGGCCGCGGCCTGGACGGCCCCGCGGGGCCCGTTGTCCGCCGTGATGGCGAACACCGTCGGCGCCACATGATTGTCGTAACTCTCCAGCGTCAGGGACTCGATGACGTTGGTGCCGCGGACCTCGGCCGTGTGCCATCGGATTTGTCCGCGCCGGGTGAATTGCGGGAGGCCCTTCGATTTCGGAACATCAAATTGTCCGATGTAGTCGGCGATCTCCTGTCCGTTGCGGAAGACCATCTCCTCGGTGCCCCCACCGGCGAAGTGCAGCGTGGCCTTGAGCACCGGCAGTTGGTCGTCCGCCACGGCCGGATACCCCCATCCCGCAACGCCGCCCAGGAAGTGGAGCCGCGACGCGGGCACGCCCACCTTGATGTCCACCTTCTGGGGAAGGGACTTCCTCGACCACGCATTGGGCGCACCGCCCTTGAGCACGATCACGTTGGCGACCGCCTTCTGCGGACTCACCACGTCAAACGGAATGTCCTCGACCCGCTTGAGTCCGTAGCTGCGGAACGTGACCGTTTCATCCACCTCGTCGGGGGTGTTGTAAAGCCCGCGGCTGTTGTTGGCGGTAAAGGCGCCGGTCAGGTCCAGCATCCGGTAGCGGTTCTCGTCAGCACACAGATAGGCCAGCAGATCCCGGAGGCCGTCCGCTCCGAGCTGCTCGAATCCCTCGGGCATCAGGGAGCGCCCGGTGCTGGCCCGGGACTTGATGTCCGCGGTGCGCAGCGTGAAGTCGCCGGTGGCATTCCGCAGGACGACCTCCTGCGCGTTTTCGCGGTCGATGATGCCGTCATAGCTCTGGTCATCGCGGGTCTCCACCAGCGTGGAGACAAAGTTGGGCTCCACGAGCCGGTTGGGATCGAGGATGTGCACCAGCAGATCCGCGGGCCCGTGGGCGCCCATGCCGGTGAGGTTCGGCGCGAGGTTGCGTCCGACGGTCTTGTACACGTGGCAACCCGCGCAGTTCGCGGCGTACAATTTGGCGCCATTGTCGACGTTGCCGGGCTTGACCACCTCCGGAGTGTACTTCGCCAGCAGGGCGTCCTTCTGGCGCGCCTCCGGACCCTTCAGGTCGTCAATGATCGTGTTCGCCCGCTTGGCGACGGCAGCGTCGGGATGCGTCCGCAGCCGGTGCTGGCGGGCCGGGCCGAGCTTGAGCAGGTCCACCTGCTTCGCCGCGACGGCATCCAGGAATGCGTTGACGGTATCCGCGCGCTTCACGATCTGCCCGAACGCCGCCTCCACCGTCTCGGGAGGGAGTTTGGAGAAGGCCGGGACAATCGCCACCGCGGTGTCCGCCTGGGACCCGAGCGCCTCGACGACCCGCTTTTGAAGCGCCGGACTGGCCTCGCCGCCTAGGAGCGCCGCGACCGCGGGTACGATGGTCGGATCCAGCTTGCGGACCCCGACCAGATTGACCGCCACCTGACCGCGCACGTCGTCGCTCAGGGAGGCATTGGCGAGCTGGGCCTCGGCCCGGGTGACGGCCGGCTTCACGGAATCCGACAGCCGTCCCGCCGTATCCCAGCGGGCCACCAGCGGCAGCACCGAGCCAGCCGTCCGCTCCGAGGCGAGCAGGTACCGCAGGGCGGTGTTCAACGCGGGCGTGGACTCCGGCACGACGTCCGCCTTCAGGTTCGGAGCGAAACTGTCCAGGGCGGCCTGCTTCAAGCCGTCGTTGCGGGCCGACGAAGCCCCCAGCGTCTGCACGAACTGGGACGCCTTGTCCCCGGTCGCCTGCTGCGCCGCGAGACGGGCAATGTGGGGAACGTATCCGGCCACAAAGGCGGGATCCTTGGAGGACAACACCGCCTGCAGATAGAGCAGCGGATCCTTCGCGGCCGCGCCAATCGCCGCCGACTCCAGCCAGGGATCCTTGAACCCCGGCCACGCCGCGACGATGGCATCCGCGGTCTCCCGCGTCGGAGGCAGGCTGCCCAGCGCGATCAACGCATTGATCTTCGCGCGTCCATCCGGGTCCTGCAGCAGACCGCGCAGGGCCTGGACGGCTTCCGCGCCAACTTCCGGCCGCTCGGCCGCCACCCGGGCGGCGTTCTTTCGGACGGCCCCCTCCGGATCCTTGAGCGCCGCGAGCAGCAGCGTGTCATCCAACTGGCCGAGATTGTTCAGCGTGTAGAGCGCCTCGATGCGCCCGTAGCGGCTGGGAGAAGATTTCAGCATGCCCGCGAGCGGCGCCGAGACGGACTTCGGCTGGGTCTCGTTGAGCAGGCGGTTCGCCGTCAGGCGGACCCAGCCGTTCGGATGCGCCAGCAGGTCCACCAGGCCCGCCGGATTGGCCGGATTCAGCGTGTACGGCGGCAGCGGCTTGGCGTCCTTATGCTGCACCCTCCAGAGACGCGTGAAATGGTGATCCCGATCCGGACGCGCCGCGGCATTCCGGGCTCCGTGGGCCGGACCGCGGGTGTCGTTGTGGACGGCGATCTGGTTGTAGAAGTCCACGACGTACAGGGCGCCATCCGGACCCACCCGGCTGTGGATCGGACGGAACCAGTAGTCGGTGCTCGCGAGGAACTCCGTCTGCTTGCGTCCGTCCTCCTTGCGCCCCTGGTAGGTCGGCCCCTTGGGATCGAGGAACTCGTGATGAAACAACTGGCGGGTGGCCTCACCCATGAAGAAGGAATAGCGATCCTCCGGCGCCCACTTGGCCGGCCAGGCGCCGCCGTCGTAAATCGTCGCCCCCGCCGCCGCCGTCCAGGCTCCGACCCAGTCGATCTGCACATACGGCTGCCGCTTCTCGTCAAAGGCGGGGTAAATCTTGTTCTCCTCGATGATGTTCAGATAGGCCTTCAACCCGCCCACCTGTCCGCGGGCCAGCGCCTTCTCGGGAATCACCACGTGGCAGATCGGTTCGCCGCAGGTCGCCGTCGTGAACACGATCTCCCCATCCGGCGCCACTTCGCAGCCCCAGGTGTTGCAGCCCCCGGCGGCAATTTGCTCCAGCATCGAGCCGTCCGGACGGAACCGGTACACGCCCGCGGCGATGTCGCCGAAATTCCTGGTACCGTCGCCCGACTTCACCCGGCCGCGGGTGTAGCCCACGGTGCCATACACCCAGCCGTCAGGACCCCACCGCAGGTTGTTGATCACCGCATGGGTGTCGAACGTGCCCC
>JAEUHD010000181.1 GCA_016793645.1 Verrucomicrobiales bacterium | reverse complement strand
TTCCGCTGGTAGTTTTCCGATTCAATATTTTCCGCCCCGCGGGTGACCCGGGGCGTTTTTCATCCCTGGACCGCACGCAGAGCCGATCTTTCCATGAGTGACGTAGCCGAGATCAATCCGACGCTGAATTCGCCGAACCGCCAGTATTCCCTGGAGCGGACGCGCAACATCGGCATCGCTGCGCACATCGACGCCGGCAAGACCACGACGACCGAGCGTATCCTGTTTTACACCGGCCTGATCCACAAGATCGGTGACGTCGATGACGGCAATACGGTGACGGACTGGATGGAACAGGAGCGCGAACGCGGCATCACCATCACCTCGGCGGCGGTGACCTGCTTCTGGACGCAGAAGAAGGAGGAGGGCCTGTTCAAGTCCCGCGAAACCATTCCGCATCGGATCAATATCATCGACACTCCGGGACACGTGGACTTCACGGCGGAGGTGGAGCGCTCCATGCGCGTCCTCGACGGTGCGGTCGCGGTGTTCTGCGGGGTCGCCGGTGTCCAGCCCCAATCCGAGACGGTCTGGCGCCAGGCCACGAAGTACAAGGTTCCCCGCATCGCGTTCGTCAACAAGATGGACCGCACGGGCGCGAATTTTCAGAATGCGCTCAACGACATGCGCAAGAAGCTCAACGCGTATGCCTACCCGATCATGCTGCCGATCGGTGCCGAGGATCGCTTTGAGGGTGTCATCGATATCGTCAACCAGAAGGCCATTGTCTGGGGCCCCGGCGATATCCTGAATGAGGGTCTCAAATACGAGATTCGTGAGATCCCCGAAGCCCTGCGCGCCGAGGCGTCGCAGGCGCTCCAGGAGTTGATCGAGGCGGTTTCGAACAAGGACGACACGATTGCCGAACTCGTGCTGGAGGAGAAACCCATCACGACGCCCGTCCTGAAAGCCGCCATTCGTCGCCTCACCTGCAAGATCGAGTTGGTGCCCGTGCTGTGCGGATCCGCCTTCAAGAAGAAGGGCGTACAGGTCCTGATCGACGCGGTGATCGACTACCTGCCGTCCCCGCTCGACATCCCGGCGGCGGTGGGACATGTGCCCGGAGCGGACGACAAGGTCACCATCGAGCCCAACGACAACTCAAAGTTCTGCTCGTTGGCCTTCAAGCTTTGGACCGATCCCTACGCGGGCAAGTTGGTCTTCTTCCGTGTCTATTCCGGCAGCCTCAAGAAGGGGGACACGATTTACAATCCCCGCACCCGCCGCCGGGAGCGCGTCAGCCGCCTGATGGTCATCCAAGGCAGCGAACGCAAGGACGTCGAGGTGGTTTACTCGGGCGACATCGCCGCACTGGTCGGGCTGCGCAACATCACCACCGGAGACACCCTCTGCAATGAGGACTTCGACGTGATGCTGGAGCCGCCGACGTTCCCGGAGCCGGTCATCAGCATGGCCATCGAGCCGAAGACGAAGGCTGATCGCGACAAGATGTCCGAGGGACTCCAGCGCCTTGCCGAAGAGGATCCGACCTTCCGGGTCTTCACCAACGAGGAGACCGGGCAGTTGATCATCGCCGGGATGGGTGAGCTTCACCTCGAAATCATTCGCGACCGTCTCAAGCGCGAATTCAAGGTGGAAGCCGATGCCGGTGCACCGCAGATCGCGTTCCGCGAGACCATCACCAAGGGTGCCGATGGCGAGGGCAAGTTCATTCGCCAGTCGGGTGGTCGCGGCCAGTACGGTCACGCCTGCGTCAAGATCGAACCCAACGAGAAGGGGAAGGGAATCGAGGTCGTCAACGACATCGTCGGCGGTGCGATTCCGAAGGAGTACATCCCCGCGGTTGAGGACGGCATTCTCGAGGCCATCAAGTCGGGTGTGTACGCCGGCTTCCAAGTCATCGACATCAAGGTCAGCATCACCGACGGGTCGTTCCACGAGGTGGACTCGAACGAACTGGCCTTCAAAATGGCAGGTATTTTCGCGTTGAAGGACGCGTTCGGCAAGGCGGGTCCGATCCTGCTGGAACCGATCATGAAGGTGGAGGTCGCGACTCCGGACGAGTATCAGGGGGATATCCTGGGCGACGTGAACCGCCGCCGGGGCGTCATCCAGGGGGTGGATGCCAAGGCTGGCCAGACCGTCGTGACCGCGAACGTTCCGCTGAAGGAAATGTTCGGTTACGCCACCGCAATCCGGTCATTGTCGAAGGGGCGTGCTTCGTATTCCATGGAGCCCGCGGCGTTCGAGGAGGTGCCGTCCAGCGTTCTGGCGGAGATCCTGGATGCCGCCAAGAAGCGTCCCGCGGCCCGCAGCTGATTTTTCGTCACTTCACTTCAACCTGTTCTTTGTATGTCTGGACAACGCATTCGCATCCGCCTCAAGGCGTACGACCACCGGGTGATTGACGCCTCGGCGACCGAAATCGTCGAAACCGTCAAGCGCTCCGGAGCCCGCGTCGCCGGCCCCATTCCGCTGCCCACCAATATCGAGCGCGTGACGCTCCACCGGTCCCCCCACGCCGACAAGAAGTCGATGGAGACCTTTGAACAGCGCACCCACAAGCGCCTGATTGACATTCTCGACCCCACTGCCAAGACCGTGGATGAGCTCAAGAAGCTCAACCTCCCGGCGGGAGTGGACATCCAGATCAAGATCTAACCCGACCTGCCATGCCTCTCGGACTTATTGGAAAAAAGCTCGGGCACACCCGCGTATACAACGTCGATGGTGTTGCCACTCCGGTTACGGTGGTGCAGGTGGGCCCCAACCTTGTCCTCCAGGTGAAGAAGAAGGACAGCCGCGATGGCTACAACGCCGTCCAGTTGGGCTTCGACTCCCAGAAGGAATCGCGGTTGTCGAAGGCCGTGCTTGGTCACATCCGCAAGCAGAACGGGTCTCCGGTCAAGCGGATCAAGGAGTTCCGGGACTTCTCAAAGGATGTGAAACCCGGCGACGTGCTGGGGGCCGATCTCTTCGAGGTCGGGCAGTTTGTCGATTGCATTGGCACGACCAAGGGGCGTGGTTTTGAGGGCGTTGTCGGTCGCTGGTCGTTTGCCGGCGGTGACATGACCCACGGCGCGAAAGGATGGCACCGTCGTTCGGGCGCCATCGGATGTCGCCTGTTCCCCGGACACGTGAACAAGGGGCTCAAGATGCCCGGTCACATGGGGCAGGTCCGCCGTACCGGGCAGAACCTGGAGATTGTCCAGGTCCGCAAGGATGACAATGTGCTGCTCATCCGGGGTTCGTTCCCGGGAAGCGAGGGGGAATACTGCATCATCCGCGAGTCCAAGAAGATTCCCGTCGGTTCCGCCCGCCTGAAGGCCATCCATGAGCATCGTACGAAGATTCGCGCGGCCGCGGCTGGAGCAGGAGAAAAGAAGGCGGCCGACAAGAAGGCGGCGGCTGCTGCGAAGAAGAAGTGAGGAAAGGCTGACCCATGAAACTCTCGATCAAGGATACCAAGGGCAACGCCACCGGTGAGCTCGAAGTCCGCTTCGAACTCATCGAAAACGGACGGGGCACACAGGCGGTGCACGACACCGTCGTGGCGCTTCGCGCCGCCCAGCGCAGCGGCACCGCCTGCACAAAGACGATGGGCGACGTGAATGGCACCGGCAAGAAGCCGTGGCGCCAAAAGGGGACGGGCCGCGCCCGCGCCGGATCGTTTGCATCTCCGCTTTGGCGGGGGGGCGGCGTGGTGTTCGGACCCAAGCCCCGTGACTTTTCCAAGAAGGTCAACAAGCGGGTCCGCCAGCTTGCGCTCCGCAAGGCCCTGAGTGAGCGACTCAAGGCCGCGGATGTGGTCGTGCTGGAGGAACTCAAGCTCTCCGCCCCCAAGACCCGCGAGTTCGTCGGCGTCATGGGAACCCTGGGACTCGACGGAACCACCCTGTTCGTGGTTGCAGCTCCGGACGCCCTTTTGGAGCGCGCTGCGCGCAATGTCGTCGGAGTCGCCCTCATGACGAGCGATTCGATCAACACCTACGACGTGCTGAAGTACGACAAACTGGTGTTCACCCGTGCCGCGTTCGAGCAGGTCGAGGCCCGGCTCAACAAGAAGATCCAGCACTAAGTCTCCCTGCCATGAACGCCTACGACATCATCAAGACCGTGCGTGTCACCGAAAAGGGGACGCTCCAGGCCGAGAAGAACAACCAATACACCTTCGTCGCGGACCGACGTGCCTCCGCCCCGCAGATCAAGCGGGCGGTGGAGGAGTTGTTCAAGGTGAAGGTGGTCCGGGTCAACACCCTCCAGGTGCGCGGCAAGGCTCGACGCCAGGCCACCAAGGCCGCCGGACGGGACGCGGATTGGAAAAAGGCCATCGTCACCCTGAAGGACGGAGATCGCATCGAGTTGGCCTGATCTCCCGGGGAATCATCGCTTTCGCAGCCGCGGCGCACCGGAGACGGGCGCCGCGGTTTTTTCATGGGACCGGGAGTCCCTTGCACTCGGCGTCCCTTTGAATTCCCCGGAAGGTGGGCGTACCGTGGTTCCAATGCCGGATCCCTATCCCGATTCCCCCGGTCGGAGCGCTTGGATCCTCCGGCATCGTCCGGACCTCTCGGAGTTGCGGAAGGGACTCTCCGTGGATCGTCCGGGGGGCTGGATGGAGGAACTGGAACCGGATGAGGACGGAAAGCTGCAGCGTTTCCTCACCGTTTTTTTGACGAACCGGGAATGTCCCTGGCGATGCCTGATGTGCGACCTGTGGCGGCAGACCACCCTGGAATCCGTTCCGCCGGGAGCAATTCCCCGGCAGATCGAATTTGCATTGAACCGGGTGTCCGACGCGCCGGGATTGAAGCTCTACAACGCCGGGTCCTTCTTCGATCCGGGTGCCATTCCCGAGGAGGACCTTCCCCGGATTGCAGAACTGATGTGCGCCCGGAATCGACTGATCGTCGAGTGCCATCCGAAACTGGTCGGAGACAGGGTGACCCGGTTTGCGGGAGCGCTGGGCAGCGTCCGATTGGAAGTCGCCCTGGGGCTCGAGACGGCGCATCCCGTGGTTTTGGATCGCTTGAACAAGGGGATGACCCTGCACGATTTTTCCAAGGCGGCGGCGTTTCTCCGGGAGGCCGGAGTGGATGTCCGCGCGTTTGTGCTCGTCAAGCCCCCCTTCCTTGGGGAGATGGACGCGGCGCATTGGGCTGTGGAATCCGCACGGTTTGCATTTGATGCGGGGGCGACCGTGGTGTCCTTGATTCCAACGCGCCTGGGAAACGGCGCCTTGGAGGCGCTGGCCGCCGAGGGTCGTTTTGCGGAACCCGGATTGGGGCTCCTGGAGGAGGCGATGGATCGCGTCCTGGGCCTGGAGCGCGGCAGGGTGTTCTTCGACCTTTGGGATTTGGAGCGGTTTGGGAGGTCCGCTCCCCGATTCACCGAGCGGCGGGAGCGTTTGGAAGCGATGAACCGGACGCAGCGCATCCTGCCGCGGATTTCGGGCTGAAGGCGTGCGGAGGCCCGCCGTTCAGTCGTTGTTCGCCATCGCGTCCGCCGCGTCCGCCGCGAAGCTCCGAACGTCCTCCTCGGTGGTGTCCCACGAGCACATCAGGCGGCAACCGCCTTCGCCGATGAAATTGTAGAACAGCCACCCCTTGGCGTAGAGCGCCTGGATGGCGGGCTTTGGAAACTCCACGAAAACGGCGTTGGCCTCGCGAGGGAACAGGATCCGGACGCCCGGGATCGCCGCCATGAGGTCATGCATCAGCCCCGCCATGGAGTTGGCGTGGGCGGCATGGCGAATCCAGACGTCGTCCCGCAGCATGCCGACCCACGGGGCGGCGACAAACCGCATCTTGGAGCACAGTTGTCCCCCCTGTTTTGCGCGGTAGTCGAACTCCCGTGCGAGATCACGATTGAAGAAGACCACGGCTTCGCCGACGTGGATTCCGTTCTTGGTTCCGCCGAAGCAGAGAACGTCCACGCCCGCCTGCCAGGTGATTTCCCGGGGCGCGACGCCGAGAGTCGCAACCGCGTTGGCAAAGCGGGCGCCATCCATGTGGAAGCGAAGTCCGTGCTTCTTGGCCATGGCTCCGATGGCCCGCAGTTCCCCGGGGGAATAGACCGTCCCGACCTCGGTGCTCTGGGTGACGCTGACCAGGCGGGGCTTGGGATAGTGAATGTCGGTTCTGCGGAGCACCGCCTCCTCAATGCCCTCCGGCGTCAGTTTTCCATTGGAACCCGGAAGGAGGAGCAGCTTTGAGCCATTCGCGAAGAACTCGGGCGCGCCGCATTCGTCCTTCTCGATGTGGGCCACGTCGTGGCAGAGCACGCTGTGGTAGCTCTGGCAGCAATGTGCCAGCGCGAGGGAGTTGGCGGCCGTCCCATTGAAGACGAAGAAGACCTCGCAGGGCGTCTCAAAGAGCTTCCGGATCAGGTCCGCCGCGTGCTGGGTCCAGGGATCGTTCCCATAGGCGGGCGCATGGCCGCGATTCGCCTCCTCCAGCGCCGCCCACGCTTCGGGGGCGATGCCGGCATAGTTGTCCGAGGCAAAATGGCGTCGAAGCTTGGTGGTCAACGTTGGGGAAGGAGCGGGACCGGGGGATTTCGAACTCATGGAGAAAGGGGGCGGGGACGGAATCACTCGCCGTCTTCGGCAAGCTTGCGATACAGGGTGGCGAGGCTGACGTCGAGCAGGCGTGCCGCCTCCTCCTTGTTCTGGTGGGTGAAGGCGATGGCGTGGCGCAGGTACGCAAGTTCGTGGTCGCGCAGATACTTTTTCAGGGTCACAAGTCCCGTGGGGGAAATGGCGCCAGCGGCGGTCGGGGCGGCGGGTCCCGCCGGGGCGGAGACCGGAGTTCCCGGAATGATGGCCGCACCCACCGGGGTTGCGGATTCCGCGGATTGCTGCTCCTCCTTCCCATCATCCGCCGGCGCGCCGGCCTGAATGCAGGGGGGGAAGTCTCCAACCCGGATCAGCGGGGAATCCGCGAGGAGGCTGGCCCGCTCCAAATAGTTGGCCAACTCCCGGACATTGCCGGGCCAGCGATACGTGGTCAGCGCCGTCATGGCCCGGCGGGTTACCCGGAAGGGTTCCCCGGTCCGGGCGTGAACACGGTCCCGGAGAAAATGCGCCACAAGCATCGGGATGTCGTCGCTGCGGTCCCGGAGAGGCGGCAAGGAAATCGGGAAGACGTTCAGACGATAGTAGAGATCCTCCCTGAACTTCCCCTCCTGCACCCGGGATTCGAGGTTTTCGTTGGTGGCGGCGATCACCCGGACATCCACTCCGACCCCGGTGTTGTCACCGACGCGGCGGATTTCCTTGTCCTGAAGGACACGCAGCAGCCGGCTTTGGAGTTGGGCCGGCATGGTCCCGATCTCGTCCAGAAACAGGGTGCCGCCATTGGCCTCGTGGAAGAGTCCGTCCTTGTCCGTCACCGCGCCGGTGAAGGCCCCCTTGCGGTGCCCGAACAGTTCAGACTCCAGGAGATTCTCCGGGAGGGCGGAGCAATTCAACGGAATGAAGGGGGCGGCGCTGCGCTGGGAATTGTAGTGCAGGGCCCGGGCGACCAGTTCCTTGCCTGTCCCGCTTTCCCCGAGAACCAGCACGGTGGTAGGGGTGTCGGCCACCTTCTCGACCAGGCGGAAGACCTCCTGCATCCGGGAACTGGCCCCGATGATCTGGCTGAAGCGGTACTGTCTCCTCAGTTCCTTTCGGAGTTCGGTGTTCTCGGCGACGGCTGCGTTGAAATTCAGCGCCCGACGGACACACAACTTGAGGTCGTCGAGATTGAAGGGCTTCCGCAGGAAATCGATGGCGCCCAATTTCATGGCGTCCACGGCGTTCTCGACGGTGCCGAATCCGCTGATGACGATCACCGACGGCGGGGGCGACAGCTCGCGCGCCTTGCGGAGGATCTCCAAGCCGTGGGGCCGGGTCTTGTCGAGATACAGGTCGGTGATGACCAGATCCGGACGGTGGGAGGAGAGCGCATCCACGACGCCATTGTAGTTGGTGAAGGGAAACACCTCGTGGCCGTCCGCTCGAAGCACCTCGGCGACCATCTGCACCATGGTCAGCTCATCGTCCACGAGAATGATTTTCGCCACGGGCGCAGGGTACGGGGTGGAGGGCCCAGTCCAAGCCCGAAGGAGGAGGAACCGACCCGGAGCCCCGGGGGGCGCCGCCCCTGGAATTGGATTTTCCGGTTGGATTGGCTTTTGCCCCGCGGAGAATCCTGCGGCAGGCTGAGGGGGTGCAGGGAGTCGTCGCCATCGTCGGAAGGCCCAATGTGGGCAAGTCCGCGCTTTTCAATCGCATCGCCGGAAGACGGATCGCCATTGTCCATGATCAGCCAGGGGTGACCCGGGATCGCGTCATGGCTGAGGTGGAATGGCGGGGTCGGCCGTTTACCCTGATCGATACCGGGGGGATCGGATTGCTCCGCGGCGAGCGGGCGGATGATGTCATCGTCGCGGCCGCCGTGGAGCAGGTTCAATTGGCCCTCGAAGCCGCCCACGTCATCCTGTTCGTGGTCAATCTTCAGGAGGGCATCGTCCCGCTCGATGTCGAGGTGGCCCGGCGTCTCCGGGGCACCCAGCGCCCGGTGGTGGTGGTGGCCAACAAGGCGGACAATGCCCAGTCGGAGGCTGCCGCCGCCGAGTTCTCGAGCCTGGGATTCGAAACGGTCCTCCCCGTCAGTGCAATCCACGGACGGGGACTCGAAGACCTCATGTTGGCGATGGGTCGCCACCTGCCGGAGTCTCCAGGCCCGGCACCGGAGGCGACTCCAGCAACCGCCGAGACCGGGGATGCCTCCCCGGCGGATTCCGGAAGGGAAGGCGATGGGGGAATCCCCGCGGACGGTTCCGGGGTTCGGATGAAGGCGCGGAATCGGCCCCTCCGCCTTGCCATCGTGGGGCGTCCCAATGTTGGCAAATCCTCGATCATCAATGCCCTGACGGGATCCCAACGCGTCATCGTCAGCCCGGTTCCGGGCACCACCCGGGACGCGGTCGATGTGCCGTTCGAGGTGATGACGGAGGGGCGCAGGGAGCAATACGTGCTGATTGATACGGCGGGCCTCCGGAAGGCTCGCCGCGTGGACGACACGGTGGAGTATTTCAGCGCGGAGCGTACCCGGGATGCCATTGAGCGTTCGGACATCGTGGTGCTGGTGGTGGATGCGGAGAGCAGCATCGTGGAACAGGACAAGAAGATCGCCGACCTGATCACCGAGGCTCGGCGGGCGTGCATCATTGTCGTCAACAAGTGGGATCTGGTGTCTGAAGCCGTCCAGGAGGCCCAGGACGAGGAATTCGGACGGCGGCGGCACGAGGGAACCTACGGGCGGCCACGCCAGCGGGTGACCCTGGGGGATTTCGGGGAGTGGGTTCACGAGAAGCTTTTCTTTCTGGATTACGCTCCGGTGATCTTCACCTCCGCCAAGGAGGGCTTTCAGTTGGATCGCTTGTTGGAGGCCGTCCGGTACGTGGGTGCCCAGTTGGACCAGCGAATACCAACCTCCATCCTCAACCGGACCCTGGGAGAGGCGATCATCCGGCGTCAGCCGGTGAGCGCCCTCGGGCATCGCCTCAAGTTCTTCTATGCGACCCAGGTAAAACTGGCACCGCCCACCTTCCTGGTTTTCGTGAACCGGGACGAAATTTTCAGCCCGTCGTACGAGAAGTATCTCGCCGGGGAGATGCGCAAGGCCTTTGGATACGAGGGCTGTCCGGTGGTGATTGTCCCACGGTCGCGTCCGAAAACCATCGAAACCATCCGCAGGACCCGGACTCCCGGGGACCGGAAGGTGGCGGAATCCGGCACGCGGTCCGGAGTCCGGCCCACCACCGGAAAGGGCCGGGCAACGGCGGCTCGGAACCGGCCGCGGCCCGGTGCCGGGCGCCCACGGAGGGACCCGGCCGCCCGCGGAGGCAAGCCGGGGGGGGCGCGGAGGCAGCCGCGCCGGGGGGCGGGTCGCCGTTAAGGCGCAGGAATCCCGAGGGCGGCAAGTTCGGCCCGAATGCGGTCCACCCTTCGCCGGTTGGTGCCGAGGTCCGAATACCCGATCCGGGAGCCCGACCGGACCTGGATGACATGGTTGGGAGCGTCCATCCGGAACTCCACGTCATCCACGAACCGGAAGACGGGGGTGCGGAACTCCACCTGCAGATGGGTATCCCCCGCGCTGATCACCGTGGTTCGGGGCAGGGCTCCCACGACCTTCCGGAGTTGTGCCATGGCATCGGACGGTGCCCCGGTGAAGGGGAGGGGCGGGATCCGGTGGCGGGGATCCGGGTCCTCGCTGCAGACGCAGTTGGGGGTGGCGGGGCATGGGGCGAGCGGGGAGTCCGGGGTGCTGGAACGGACGGGCGGGGCCATGCGGGAGGCGATGCAACCGGCCACGATCAGCGGAACGACCACCACGGGAATGCGTCGGCGCCAGTTCACGGCGGAACTTTGCCTCGATTTCCGAAAACGCACGCCGGATCGGGGTTGCGCTTTCCGTTCACGGTTATAAACTCGAAAGGGTTGGGTCGAGGTCATCGCTGGGGAAGTGACGTTCGCCGGGCTCAAAGTTTGACTTTGGATTGAGCGCTCCCTTTTACTCCTGCGCGCTTGTTTCCCCGGGCTGGACGTTCCTTCCGGGAGCACGCAACCATTCCTGCCTGTGGCTGCCAAAGACGATTATCTGATCGATACGATGCTCGAAGCGGGCCTGCTCGCTCCCGAGTTGGTGGAGGAGGGGCGCATCGAGGCCGAGGCCGCGGGCGAAGGGGTTCTCGACACCCTCGTGAAACGGGGAACCCTGGACCCCTCGATTGTCACGATGGCGAAGGCGACCTACTTCGGGGTGGAGTCGGTCAATCTGGGGGATCTGAGGATCTCCGACGAGTCCATCGCGCTAATCCCGCGCCATGTAGCCAAGAAGTTTAACGCCATTCCGGTGGGTCAGAGTGACAGCGGTGCGGTGATCGTGGCGCTGAGCGACCCGTCGGACATCGACACGGTGGACGGCCTTCGGCATGCAATCAATCGGGACGTTGAACTTCGCGTCACGAGCTCCGGGGACATTGAGGCCGCACTCAACAAGTTTTACGGGGGCGCGGGCCGGGACGACGGCGGGATCGCGAAGATGATCCAGGACATCACCGAGGGTGAGGTCGAGGTCACCGGGTTGAAGGGGGATGTCGGGGAGGACACCGAAGAGGTGGATGCCGATGCGCCGATCATCCGCCTGGTGAGCCAGGTCATTGTGGACGCCTTCAAGAAGCGCGCCTCGGACATCCATCTGGAACCGCTGGCGAAGCGGTTCCGACTCCGTTTCCGCATTGACGGTGTCTGCGTCGAGCAACCGGACCTGCCGAAACGCCTCCAGGCCCCGATCCTTGCCCGGCTCAAGATCCAGTCGGGGATGAGCATCGCCGAACGTCGGATTCCGCAGGATGGTCGCATCAATACGAATGTCGGGGGGAAGACCATCGACCTCCGCGTCAATTCCATCCCCACGCAGCATGGCGAGTCCATCTGCATGCGTATTCTCGACAAGTCCGGCCTCAAGCTGGGGCTCGCGGAATTGGGCTTCTTTGCGGACGACCAGGGCACGTTCGAGCGTTTGATCGGCCTTCCGGACGGCATCCTTCTGGTCACCGGCCCGACGGGTTCGGGCAAGACGACGACGCTGTACTCCTGCCTGAACTACATCAACCGCCCGGACCGCAAGATCATCACGGTCGAGGACCCCGTCGAGTACATGCTCGCGGGCATCAACCAGGTTCAGGTTCACGAACACATCGGATTCACCTTTGCCGCCGCGTTGCGATCGATGCTCCGGCAGTCGCCCAACGTGATCATGCTGGGGGAAATTCGCGACATGGAGACGGCGACCATCGCGATCAATGCGTCCCTGACCGGTCACCTGGTTTTCTCCACGCTGCACACCAACGACGCCCCGTCCGCGGTCACCCGTCTGATCGACATCGGGGTGAAGCCGTTTCTGGTCGCCTCCTCCGCCCGGTGCTTCATGGCCCAGCGCCTGGTGCGCAAGGTTTGCAAGAACTGTGGAGCCCCCCATGAACTGCCGGAGAAGGAGGCCAAGGTCCTTGGTATCACGGCGGAACAATTGGCGCAGGCCACTCCCAGGAAGGGAAAGGGATGTTCGGACTGCAACAAGACCGGCTGCCGCGGGCGCTTCGGAATCTTTGAAATCTTCGTGGTCAATGACGAGGTCCGCCGGTTGATCTTCGACAAGGTGCCGGCCAATGTGCTCCGCAAGAAGGCGCTGGAGCTCGGCATGCGTTCGTTGCGGGAAGACGGAACGCGCAAGGTTCTGGCCGGTCTGACTACTGTGGACGAGGTCGTCCGCGCAACGGTCAGCGAACATTGACACCCTTCTGGCATTTCCCGTGCTGTTCTGAGTAGAGTTTTTCCATCGTTCACGATTACCCCAAGGATTTGCCATGTCGTATCAGATGTCGGACCTGCTGCAGTTGATGGTTTCTGAAGGCGCCGCCGACCTTCATATCCGCGTCGGCATTCCCCCGGTGATCCGGTTGCACGGCATCCTTCACCGTGTCGAAGGGCCGGTTCTGAAGCCGGAGGACACCGAGGAATTGATGCGTTCGATCACCTCGGAGGACCACATCCAGCAAATCCGGGAAAAGGGGGGTGCCGACTTCGGATTTGCCTTCGGGGAACTGGCCCGCTTTCGTGTCAGCGCCTTCAAGGAGAAGGGGAATTTCGCGCTCGTCCTCCGGCAGATCCCCAGCAAGCTTCTGACCATGGAGCAGATCGGCATTCCGCCGAGTGCCCGGGAACTGCTGTGGAGACCACGCGGACTGATTCTGGTGACCGGGCCGACCGGGTCGGGAAAGACCACCACGCTGGCGTCGATGATCAACATCATCAACGAGGAGCGCGATGAGGCCCACATCATCACGGTCGAGGACCCGATCGAGTACTACCACAAGCACAAGAAGGCGGTCATCACCCAGCGGGAGGTGAACGTCGATGTGCCCAACTTCGCGGAGGCCCTCCGACGCGCCCTGCGGCAGGATCCCGATGTCATCCTGGTCGGCGAGCTTCGGGACCTCGAGACCATGGAAGCGGCCATCACCGCCGCCGAGACGGGACACCTGGTCTTCGGAACCCTGCACACGACGGGTGCCGCAAAAACCATCGACCGCATCACGAACGCGTTTCCGACCAACCAGCAGGAGATGATCCGCATCCAGCTCTCGACCGTGCTCCAGGCGGTCATTTCGCAGCTCCTCCTGCCCCGCGTGGACAAGCCCGGACGCGTCGCCATCTTCGAAATCATGGTGAACACGCCGTCCATCGGCGCGCTGATCCGCGACAACAAGACCTTCCGAATCCAGTCCGACATCCAGACGGGCGCCAAGTTCGGGATGGTCACCCTCGACAGCTTCCTCATCGAGAAATACGAGGCGGGAATGATCGCCGAGGAGGAGGTCATCACCAAGGCGCAGGATCCGACCACGATTGTTCAAAAGCTCCAGGAACTGAAGGCCGCCAAGGCGGCGGCCGCCGCGGCAGAACCCCGCCGTTAACATGTCTGAAATCGTTTCCGATCCCCTGCTGTTGCTCCTCCGGGAGCGTGGTCTGCTGGACGACCTCCAAATGGAGGAGGTGCTCCAGGAGCAGGGACGCAGTGGAAAGCCCATTGCCCAGGTGGTTCAGGACTATGGATTGCTGGACCGGGACACCGTCCTGCAGATCATGGCGGAACACCTCGGGACATCCGTGGTGGAGATTGACGAGGGGGCGATCACGCCCGACGTCGTGGCGGCCGTGCCGGCCGAGAGTGCGCGCATGTATCAGTGTGTGCCCGTGGCCCTCTATGGAGACACGGTGCAGATCGCACTGTTGGATCCCCTGAATCCCGCGGTGCTCGATGAATTGGGGTTCACCGTCAAGCACCAGATCCAATTGGTGGTTGCCGATCCCGGGGACGTCCAGAAGGCGATCGCCAAGTTCTATCCGGCCCAGGCGGGCTCGGGCTACCTGGACGTTCTCAAGGAATTGGGAGGGGCCGGGGAGGTTTCCGATGAGGACGACAAACCCACCGGACCCGACATCAAGGACGGACTCAATGACGCCCCGATCGTCAAGTTCGTGAATCTGGTGCTGATGCAGGCGGTGCAGGATCGGGCCAGTGACATCCATTTCGAGCCCTTCGAAGACGAATTCAAGATCCGCTATCGTGTCGACGGTGCCCTCTACGAGATGTCGCCGCCGCCGAAGCATCTGGCCAGCCCGGTGACCTCGCGCCTGAAGGTCATGGCGAACCTCAACATTTCCGAGCGACGCCTGCCGCAGGACGGCCGTATTTCGGTCAACATTGGCGGCAAACAGATCGACCTGCGCATGTCCACGCTGCCCACGGCCTTCGGGGAGTCCGTGGTGCTGCGTGTTCTGGACCGCTCCGCGGTGAAGATGGAGCTGGAATCGCTCAATCTTCCCCCGGACATCTACGAATTCACCGTCGAAACCATCAACCAGCCCAACGGCATTTTCGCCGTCACCGGCCCCACCGGTTCCGGCAAGACCACGACCCTTTATTCCGCCCTGCGCCGCATCAACACCATCGATTCCAAGCTTCTGACCGTGGAGGACCCGGTCGAGTTCGACATTGAGGGAATCATGCAGGTCCAGACCAACGAAGGGGCCGGGCTCACGTTCATGAAGGCCCTTCGGGCGTTCCTTCGGCAGGACCCCGATGTCATCATGCTGGGGGAAATGCGTGACTTGGAGACGGCGCAGATCGCCATTCAGGCCTCGCTGACCGGTCACTTGGTGCTCTCCACGCTGCACACCAACGACTCGGCGGGTGCGGTGACCCGTCTGGTGGACATGGGGGTGGAGCCCTTCCTCATCTCGTCCACCCTGCTGGGTGTTCTCGCGCAGCGGTTGGTCCGGAAGATTTGCACGAACTGCAGGACGCCGTTCGAGCCCACCGAAATGCAGTTGTCCCAGTTGGGGCTTTCGGCGCATGACCTTGGGGAGAAGACCTTCTTCTATGGAAGAGGCTGCCCCACCTGCAACGACTCCGGATACAAGGGGCGCAAGGGCATTTACGAACTGCTGATTGTCAGTGATCCGGTTCGAAACCTGATCAACGAGCGCGCCCCCACGGTCGTCATTCGCCAGAAGGCGATTGAGCTTGGCATGGTGACCATTCGGGATGACGGTTTGCGCAACATTTACGCTGGTGAATCCACAGTCGAAGAAGTGTTGAAGTACACCTAGCCTCGGAGGGAAAGGACGGTTATGCCCAAGTATCAGTACGTCGCCATGGATTCCCGTGGCAAGGAGCAGAAGGGGACGCTCGAAGTGGCCTCCCAGGCGGATGCCATCAACCGGCTGAAGGAGATGGGCTATTTCCCCACCAAGGTTGTTGAGGCGGAGAAGCCGAAGGAGAAAAAGGACGCCAAGAAGGGTGCCGCAGCGGCTCCCGCGGCGGGCGGCAAGAAGAAGGGGGTCAATCTCAACATCAAGATCCCCGGGTTGGGCGGCGGGGTGAAGACGAAGGTGTTGACGACCTTTACGCGCCAGTTGGCGACCCTGGTGGATGCCGGTCTCCCGCTGTTGCGCGGGCTGCGCGTGCTCCAGAAGCAGGAGAAGAATGCCACCCTGAAGAGCACCATTGACGACCTGGCGCTGTCCATCGAGGGCGGCAGTACGTTCTCGGAGGGCCTGGCGCAGCATCCCAAGATTTTCAACCGGCTGTTCGTCAACATGGTCAAGGCCGGCGAACTTGGCGGTGTGCTCGAAGTCGTGCTCAACCGTCTCGCCGAGTTCATGGAGAAGGCGGAGAAGATCAAGGGCAAGGTCGTGGCGGCCATGTTCTATCCCGCGGCGGTCATGGTGGTCGCCACGGCGATTCTCGGCCTCCTGATGGTGGTCGTCGTGCCGAAGTTCAAACAGATCTTCGCCGATCTGTTGGGCGACGGACAGATGCCCGGATTCACCGAGTTCGTGCTGTCCATTTCCGATGCCATCAAAAACAAGACCATCCTGATTGGCGACGCCTCCTATTTCGGTCTGCCTGTGTTTCCCGGACCCGTCATCTGGGCAATCGTTGGCGTCATCATCGCCTTCAAACTGGGGATCAAGACCAAGAAGGGGCTCTGGCTCTGGGACAAGGCGAAGCTCCATTTCCCGGTCATCGGAAGCGTCATCAGCAAGGTCGCGGTGTCCCGGTTCTGCCGGACTCTGGGCACCCTGGTGAGTTCGGGTGTGCCGATTCTCCAGGCCCTGAACATCGTTCGGGAAACCGCCGGTAACGTGGTGGTCGCCAACGCCGTCCAGTCGGTCCACGAAAGCGTCAAGGAGGGCGAAACCATCACGGCACCCTTGGAGAAATCCGGGGTCTTCCCTCCCATGGTCATTTCCATGGTCGACGTCGGTGAGCAAACGGGCGCGCTCCCCGAGATGTTGCTCAAGATCGCCGACACCTACGACGACGAGGTGGACAATGCCGTTGCCGCCATGACCTCGCTGCTGGAGCCGATCATGATCGTGTTCCTGGCCGTCATCGTCGGCAGCATCGTCATCGCCCTCTTCCTCCCGCTGATCACCCTTATCGACAAGCTGGGTGGCAACGACGGTGGACCGGGCGAATAACCGAGCAATGCCGGGCCTCAAGCCCGATTTCAGGCCGTCCGGAATCAATTTCCGAAGGTATCCTTGACAGCAATCCGCCGCGGGATGTAAATACAAAGTAGTTACATTGCACTGGCGATTGCTTTACCGTATTCCGTGTGGAGTTCGACTGGAACAATCCGCCATTCGCCTTGGATGGTTCTTTGACGGTGCGGGACATTGAGGAGTCTTTTGAGGACCCGTTCGCGGCCAAGTTGCTTCCGGACTCGGCGCGGTTTGGGGTGCAGGCCCGGTTTTTCAACCTTGGCCGGGCGGGATCCGGCAGGGGCATCTTCAGCGTCTACCGCACCAATGGTCGGTCAATTCGGGTGATTTGTGCGCGGGAGTTCACCGGGCAGGAGGAATACTTCTACCAGAGGAAGCTTCGCCAAACCCTTGAGGTCTGATGCCCTCCACAATGCTCACGTCCTGGGATGAGGTGCCCCTGTTCGACAGCGAACAGGCCGAATCCGATTTCTGGGCGGATACCGAAGTGGATCTCCGCCTGATGGAGGCCGCGACAACCGGGGCGTCGGAACAGACCGAATCGGTGACCATCACCCTGCGCATGGATCCGCGCATGCTCGGCCGGATCAAGCGACTCGCCCGTGAGCGATACCTGAATTATCAGAGCATGATCAAACAGTGGCTCAGTGAACGGATGGAAAAGGAATTGAAAGACCGCTGACCGGTGTAGAACCCTTGGTGTTTTCCGCAGCCATGAATCCGATGCGTCCTCCCGCCCCCCGTCCGGTGTCCCGCCGAGCGGACGCCTTTACGCTGATCGAATTGCTGGTGGTGATATCCATCATCGCGGTGCTGGCGGGCTTCGTGGTGGGACTGGCTCCCGTTGCCAACCGGCGCATGAAGGAGTCCCGGGTTCGGGCCGAACTCGCGGCCGTCGTCAGTGCCATCGACTCGTACAAGGCGAAGTTTGGGGTGTATCCACCGGACAATTACGACCCGAACTTCAAGCGCTCCAATCCGACCCAGACCTCCCTGTTTTACGAATTGACCGGGGTCCTGGTGGACAATCAAAGGCAGCGGTTGATCGCCACGGACGACAACGAGGAGATCGATCCCAATGACTTTCTCCGGTACTTCGGACGCGACGGAGTGCTGAACAGCGTTCCCCGGATCCAAGGCACCGCCGCCCAGCAGGTGAAACTCGACCGCGAGCAGCGGAAACAGCTCCTGCGGCGAAACTTCAAGCCCAGCCAGTACGCGGAACTGTTTCGGAGCAAGTCGACCGCCGGATATGTTGACCTGGAGGTACTGACGGTGGGGTTCTCCACGGACGCCTCCGGGAAGAAAGGCAATGGGATTCCCTGGCCGGGAGCCATCGCCCCGAACCTTCAGCCCGTCCCGACCAACCCCGGTTTGAACCCCTGGCGGTACGTGTCAACCAACCCCACCAACAACCCCGGCCGCTACGATCTCTGGGCCGAACTCCCCCAGGGTGGTGGCAAACCCCCGTTGATCATTGGAAACTGGTAGTCCTTCCCTCCCATGAAACGCACCCTGAATCCACGTCCGCAATCCGGCTTCACGCTGATCGAGCTGCTGGTCGTCATTTCCATCATCGCCATCCTGGCGGGTCTCCTGCTGCCGGCGCTTTCCGCGGCCAGCAAGAAGGCGAAGATCAAGAAGGCGGAGGCTGACATCGCCAATCTCACCGGGGCGATCAACCAGTACCTGGCGACCTACAGCCGGATGCCGGCATCCAAGAAGACCCGGGCGGCCATATCGGAGCAGTGGCCGGACTTTACCTATGGGACCCAGCAGGGCGGAGGGCAGGTGTGGAACGCCGTCCGGAAGCCCATCGATACGGCAACCGTGCGGAACCAGAACACCGCAAACGGTTGGAACATCAGCAACGCCGAGGTTTTGGCGATTCTGACGCAGACGGAGTTGGACAATTTTCCCGCGGGCGCCCCGGCGTATGCGGTGCAGTTTGACCTGGCCACCCCGCCGAATCCGGCACAGGCGATCAATTTCAACAACAACCTGAATCAAAAGAGGACCACGTTCCTCAATGCGAAGACCGCCAAGGGAACGGGGCCGAACGGGGTGGGTGAACTGGATCGTGTGTATCGGGATCCCTGGGGCAACCCCTATATCATCCGAATCGACCTGGATTACGACAACCGGGTTTTGGACTTCTTCCCTGCGCCGGGACAATCCGACGTACTGCCCGCGACCAATCCCAATGCGCGATTCGTGTCCCAGACGGTGCTGGTGATGTCCTTGGGCCCGGATGGCAGGTGGGAACCCGGACAGCCGGCCAATGCCAAGGGCAACAATTTTGACAACATCTATAGTTGGCGCTGAACCAGCTCCCTAAACGCCATGCGTCGCATTGCCTCCAGAACTGTGGACCCCCGGATTCCGGTGGGAATCCCGTTTCCCGCACGGGCATTCACGCTGGTGGAACTGCTGGTGGTGATGTCCCTCATCGGGCTCATCACGTTCATGGCCATTCCCGCGTTCCGCGGATTCGGGCAGGAAAACGTCATCGGGGCGGCGCAACGACAGGTGCAGGACGACCTCGCCTATGCCCGGCTTCAGGCGATCAAGAACCGGGCGCCGGTGTACATGGTCTTCCTCCAGCCCCCGTTTCAGCAGGATGCGAACTTTCCCTATGAACTCAGTCGGGCGCATCAGGCCCTGTTGAAGCTTCCCGTGGCCACCGACGAGGACCGCCTGTTTCGGGAGGCCGGATTGCGGGTCTTTACCAACGCTTTTCCGCTGCAGTACTCCGCCTATGCGATCTACACCGAGGCGAGTGTCGGCGAACAACCCGGTGTCCGGCGGCGCCGGTACCTGACGGAATGGCGGGCGCTCCCCGAAGGCGCGTTGTTCCCCACCAACGGCCTGCAAATTCAGTTGCCACCCTTCGTCACCGGGATCGCCAACCAGATCATCCTGACCAATCTTCCCACCTTGACGGTTCCGTTTCCCCTGGGGCCCGACCGCGCCGGGGACGCGCTCGAACTGGGCCACGTGAGTCTGCCCGCCATCGGATTTGATGCCCAGGGGCGGCTTTATGATTTCCTGTACGATGGCCGGCCCCGCGGGAATGGAACTACCCTTTCCGACCGTTTCGTGGCGGTGGGCATCGGAAGCGCGTCCTTCAATCGAAAGTCGGGTTTGGGCCAGACCAACCAATACGATTTCGAGGCGGTCCCGGATGTCATTGAGACACCCCGCAAAAACTATACGAACCACGTTCTTCGCGTCTCGGCACTGACCGGCCGCGTGAAGTACCAAAAGCCGCCCCAGCCGTGAACAGCGTTCGCACCCCATCTTCTGCCGGAGGTCGCCGACACTCCGCCGCGTTCACGATGATCGAACTTGCGCTGTGCATCGGGATCATCGCCTTTGCCATGGTCGCCATCATGGGCGTCCTGCCCCTGGGGCTTTCCGTTCAAAAGCAAAATCGCGAGGACACGATCATTGATCAGGAGGGACAGCAATGGATCAATATTCTCAAGAACGGGCAGGGAGGGTGGGGGGATCTGACGAACTACCTGGACTACGTTCTCGTCAACCACCAGCAGTTGGGCGGCAACGGAGTTGGAGGGGGCGGTTCGGTCCCGGCAATTTATGGATTTCGCGGCCCGTTCTTCAATGACTCGGTCCCCAATCCCAACGTGCTGCTGACCACGGCGAATGACATCGTCGGGATGTTGACCCTTCCCACCTTCGAGGCCGATTCCGGAGTGGTCTACAGCAACCGGATCACGGCGGTGTTCCGATCGATTTCCGGGGCACAGAATGCCCAGATTCGGGGCTCGCCCGGGGTCAACAGTGCGGTGGACGAAAACCAGTTCCAGGACTCTTTCCGATACCAGATGGACGTGGAACTCACCCCGGCGGCGACGACGCCGAGCCTGGATATGACGCGGGAGAATCCGTCCTTCACGAATCTTTTCACCCTCGAGAGCATCCAAAGCGGTGGCTGGCTGAATGCGTACCGGCTCGACCCCGATAATGTGATCAAGTTCTTCAAGTCGGCGGGGGTCAATCGTGTGGATACGGATCCCCTGGCCGCCACCTTGTATGACCTGCGTCTGACGTTCCGGTGGCCCGTGTTCAAGGTGGGGGATGAGTATCGGGTTGGGCCGGGGGTACGGACTCTTCGGACTCAAGTTTCCGGACGTCCCATCTTTACCCTGTATCAGACCAACCGGCCCAGCACGGTCTATTGGCCTTCGACACCGATCCGCCCGCGGAAATTTGACCGCGCCTCCATCAACCGGGATCCGCGCCCTTGACCCGCCCATGAAGCCAGTTTTTCCATCCCCCCGTGCATTGCGCCGGCGTTCCAAGCGGGGCTTCTCGCTGCTGGAGATGCTGATTGGCATCGGGATCCTCTCGGTTGTGGTCCTTGCACTTTACGCCCTGTTTGACCAGACCCAGAAGGCGCTTCGCGCCAATGTGAATCAGGTTGATGTCTCGGAGGGTGGGCGTTCCGTGCTGGACCTGCTCGTGAGGGATGTGATGCGGGCCGCCGCTTCCGGGATCAACACCAACTACCTGGTGGACCGTCGGGGAGAGATTCAGAGGACGGTGCCCCCGGGAACCAACCTCGTCGTCATCCGGACGCAGGGAGGGCTGTATGGCCTGCCGTGGGAGCAGATTTTCGGGGACCAGGGACGTCGGAAATCCGCGCTCCATGAACTGTTCTACCTGATCGAACCGCAGCCGGGTCGCTGGCTGGGGGCCGGGCTTTTTGTCGCCGGGGAAAACCCGATGGACACGGTGGACGGCTTGGGGACGTTGTGGCGCTACGAAGATACCAGCCCGGTGGGGGCGAGGGGCGTGCGGGGGGCGGAGGAGATCTCGGTGCTGAACAATCGCTTCCTCAACGACTCCGCCTATCGGACGAATCACGTCAGCCGGTTGATCGACGGGGTGGTGTTTTTCCGGGTCACGCCCTTCGGTCCCCAGGGTCAGCCTTTGGATGCCACCCTTGTGGATGAGGTCGACCGAGGGGTTTCCAACTTTCCGATTCCTGCCGATACCCTGATTGGTCCCCGCACCGTTGCACCGGCGTTTCCCGTCGATGGCACGTTCTTCAAGAACAAGATGCTCCCCTCGGCCATCGAAATTGAGCTGGGCATCCTGCCGACCCAGTTGGTGGATCAATACCGCTCGATGGATGTTCCCGCGGTTCGGAACCGTTTTCTGACCAACAACGCCGCGAACGTCCTGGTCTTCCGCCAGCGCATTCCATTGCCGGCCGCGCCGGTCCCGCTTCCATGATCCCCATCCGTTTTCCAATTGCGCGAGACGCCGGTGCCCGTCGGGGCGTCGCGCTGGTGATCACGTTGCTGATGTTGTCGGTGGTGACCATCACCGCCGTGGCGTTCCTGGCGGTGAGCCGGCGTGAGCGTTCATCCGTGGCCACCTATGCCGAGCAGATCGATGCCCGCTACGTGGCGGAGGCGGGACTGAATCATGCGCAGGGGCGTCTGACGAGCCGCATGGCGGCGAAGACCAACCGGCTCGCCTATGGCGGATTCCAGGTGTCCACCAATTACCAGAATCCGTTCTTCAATCTGGGTGCGTCATTCCTCGACACCCTCAACTACCGGTCGTTGACCAATGTGGGCTACTACCGCTCCAACGGGGTCCCGTTCTTTGATCTGTCCTCGGCGGACGGACGCCAGGACTACGCCCGGATGCTGGGGAATCTCTATTACGACCCGCGACCCCCGGTGTTTGTGCAGACCAATCGGAATCCCGCCCGGCCGATGGATTTTCGATTCTACCTCGACCTGAACCGCAATGGTCAGTTTGAGACCAACGGGATCCAGTGGCAGCGGGATCAGCTGGGGCGGACCAACGGTCTCGAGATGGAATGGATGTGGGGGGATCCCGAGTGGATCGGGTTGCTGCAGAATCCGGATGTGCCCCACTCGGGAACCAATCGGTTCGTGGGCCGGTTTGCCTACGTTGTGGTGCCCGCATCGCGCACCCTCGACATCAACTTTTTCGGCAACGACGCCAAGCGGCTGAACCTGGGCGAAGTGCTGCCCCCGACGAACCAGCCCAATGTCCTGATCGAGAGCGGCTATCTTCGGAACCAGGGAGTGGGTGCCTGGGAGATCAATCCCGCCGGTTTCCTGGCCGAACTGAACACGAACATCTGGCTGGCGAACGCGGCCGACTACCGGTTCCGCACCAACATGGCCCTGGGTTCCTCGGGACTTTCCTTTTCGGATGCGGAACGTCTCCGGCGGTTTCGTCAGGAGAACTTTGTCCCGGTCTCCGCGCAGAACTTCTACGCGGTGGATTCCGGACAGCCTGACTTCAACGGAATCAACAATCTCTTCCGCCGGGATTTTGTGGATGGGTACTCTGACGGACCGCTGGTGCTCACCCTGTCGGATATCCGGCGACGGCTGGATGACAACGATCTCGCGGACAAGGCCTGGGTGGGGGCCGATCTCACCAACCATTTCGTCGACCTGAATGACCTGTTGAGTCCCCGGCTGGGAATGGCCGCCCGGCTCACCGGGCAGTATACAAACAGGGCGGACGGCAAGCAGACGTCCCCGCTCAGCTCGTACGATTCGCACACCTTTTACCGTCTGCTGAGCCAGCTGGGCACCGACTCGGGGGACTCCCGGTACGAGTCGGGATTCCATCCCGCGTACAGTGACCTTGCGGAGTCGGTGCTTGGCCGGAGGCCGTCCAAGAATCCCTACGGATTCTACCGGCGCGCCAAGCTGAACCTCAACTACGCCCCCGACCTGAATAATCCGGATCTTGTTCAGGATTCGGCCCGGATCGCGACCTTCCGGCCGTGGGGCCCGACGGAATGGTTCACCAACGCCGCGCACCGGTTGCTGCTGACCGAGTTCACGAACGGATTGCCGTTCCGCCCCGAGGGATTGCGGACCAACGTCCCCGGACTGGCGATTCATGGTCCCGTCACGATACAGAGCGGGACTGCGCGGATCCGGACGAATCATGTCTATGATGCGCAGGTTCACCGGTTGCTGCAGGTTGCTGCGAATATCTATGATGCGCGCACGAACCGCTTCATCGGCTCCGCCGCGGATCGCATCGCCTATCCCACGGTGTTTCGTCCCTTGTTTTACAGGGACGAACGGACGCCGGATCTGCTCCGCCTCCACAGCTATCAGGAGATTCTCGGAGGCTCTTCCGAGTTCCTCAACCGGTATCCCTGGGTGACCGCGGACCAGGCGGTCAACCGTCTGACGTCCAGTCTTCCCGAGGATGAACAGACCTCACGGACAGGCTTCAATGTCTTTGGAATCCCGTGGGTGGTGGGTGCCAAGAAGGGGTTGCCCAATTTCAACGAGGCGATGTGGCAGACCGTGGTCCAGCCCACCCGCCGGCTTCGGGTGCGCCGGCCGAATCCGCAGACCGTGATGGCCGCAAGCGAGCTGCCGTTTGACGGCGCGAACTCCAAGAAGTTCAGCACCGACTTCCAGTTCCTGGTCAATGTCACCAACCTGTTCGGTCTGGAGTTGTGGAACTCGTACAACAAGGAGTTCAAGCGCAACGTCCGCATCATCACCACCAATATCATGGAGGTGGCGCTTAGGGATGAGACCCTAGGCGGGAATCCGGCGCCAATCCTGAGGCGGAGGGAGCTCCTGGGGACTGAGTACAAGGTGTTGGGTGGGTGGAAGGCCGGGGAACGGGTGGCTCCCGGGTATCCGCGCACCACGGACATTGAACAATTCGTGATCCGTCGGGACACGACGTCCCCGAACTTCATTCAGGAACCCGTGGGGCTTCCAACCACGGCGGGCACGGTTCCGGGTGGGTTCGCCGTGGTGACTTCCTTCATTTTCGACCCTGTCAATCACCTGGCAATCTCGCCGACGCGGACCAACGAGGGATGGGTCACCCTTTCCGCCCAGAACCGCCAGTACCTGACGCCGGTTCTCTCGGTCTATGTCACCAACCATTTCTACTGCGCCATCACCGATGACGTGACGGGCCGGTTGCTGGATTTTGTCACGCTGGAGAGCGTCATGGTGAGGACCAACATCCTCTCCACCCTGGGAATGCCTTCCGATGGATCCTCCCAAGGGTTCTTCAACAATCTGTTGGGTGCGGATACGCCCTCCGCAGCACCGATATTCTGGTCCACCAACCTGGCCGTGGGCTCCGGCACCCGGACGGTGGGCATCAACAATCAGATGCTGGCGTCCATCGGGCGGCTGCCCGTGGGGCCCAACTTGTGGCGGAACCTCCAGGGTCCTGGCGGGGGACCTCCGGTTCAGGAGATCCAGGCGGCGACCAACGGGATGAATCTGTTCCTCTATGGAATCATGCCGGTCGGCAGCTCGGCGCAGCAGGCGCAAAATGACTTTGGTTCGAAAACGCTCGTGCAGGTTGGATTCAACCCGTCACCACGCGTCATCATGTCGGATCGCCGGATGGCGAATGATCCGCTGGTTCACTATACGCGTGAGGATTTGTTTCCGGGTTATACGTTGATGACGGAAGGCCAGTATCTGGAAATCCCCGACGAGTTCTACGGGATCACCAGGGGTTCCGATCGAGAAGTGAAGCTGGAGATCACGTCGACGACCTTCGACCTTGGCCCGACCCGGAAGTGGGTCAATGCCTACGCTCCCTGGGGCACCAATAACAATCTCTCGGGGGCTCGGGCTCCCAGCGGTTCGCCCTCGGGGTATGCCTTTCATTACGCATACAAGGATCCACAGATTCGCTCGGCGAACGACTGGGAATTCCCGGTCGGTACGAACGCCTCGTTCTCCTTTGGAGGGATCGGACAACTGGGGCGGGTCCATCGGGGAACGCCCTGGCAGACGCTGTACCTCAAATCCCGGCTGCCCTTTGAGGTCGGCGAAGGTCAGCCCTCCCGCTACACCCGTTTCGTGGGAACCCGGCTCACGTGGTGTGGCTGGGCGGGGAACTTCCGCACGATGCCCACCAATGATTGGAAATTCGTGGATCTGTTCACCACGGCCCTGAATGAGAATGCGGCCAGGGGGCAAATGGGGGTGAATCAGACAAACCTGGCGGCCTGGTCGGCCCTGTTGTCCGCCGTTCCCGTCCTGGAGAATGCCGACCCCGTTCCCGCCGATGATCCACAGCCCCTCTTCATTGAACCGGGGTCCCGGTACATCAAGGAGATCCTCAACGGCTACACCAACAGCATCAACGGGGAGACTCCCGGGCTCCTGTCGGTGTTGCACGCCCGAGACACGAATGGCGTTCCCGTGAATCCCGATGGCGTGTTGCCAAAACTCGGCTCCATTCTTCAGGTGCCGACACTCACGGATCGCGCCCCCTTCCTCAGGGCCGGATTGAACTGGCCTGCCGTCCGCAATGTTTCGGATGAGGTTCTGGAGCGTCTTCCCCAGCAGATCCTCTCCCTGCTGCGCGCCGATGAACCGAGATTCGTCGTGTATTCGTTCGGTCAGACACTGAAGCCGGCTCCGAACGCCGTGAATCTCCGTCCGGGTCCCTTGTATGGCATTGCCACCAACTACACGATCACCGGCGAATACGTGACCAAGTCCGTCCTCCGTCTGGACGGCGATCCACGCCGGCTCGAACCGGTGATTGAGAGTCAGCGTGTGATCTTCTCCAATCCGTAGCCGGCGCACGTACCCCTGGCCCCGTCCCCCGCCTTCCATGCGTCATTCCCGCCGAGATCAACTGGCACTGGCCCTGTTTGCGCTGGTGTGCGCATTCCTTGCCTGGCGTGCCCATGAGCGAGGGTTGTTCCGCCGCTCGTCCGGTCCCGACCCGGTCGCGTCCAGTGCGGACGAGTCCCCAAGCAAGGCGTCCACGGCGGCCTCCGTGGGCTCCGCCCGGACGGTGCCGGTCAAACCGCGCTGGGTTTCGGTGGTGGGCCTTCCCAAGGGCGCCGCCCCGTCGCGTCAGGATGCGACGATGACGAATCGACTTCGTAACACCGACGCGTCCGTGGATGTCTTGATGCGGAATGAGCATGCCCTGCTGCTTCGGAACGCCCTCATCGACACGGCGAATGGGGAACCCCTGGAGATTCCGGCCTCCCTGCGGTCCTCCGGTCCGTCGGAGGCGTGGGTCGTGCAAGCCGAGGGGCCCATCACCCCGGGGTTCCGAGCCGAACTCGCCGCGGCAGGTGCGTCCATCGTTTCCTATGTTCCCAACAACGCACTTCTGGTTCGGGCATCCCCGGACGCCGCGGAACGTCTTGCCGTGGCGGGCGGCGTGGCCGCCATCCTGCCTCTGGAGCCCTATTTCAAGCTCACTCCCCGGCTGTTGAACCTGGCCCTGCACGAGGAGCCCCTGCCGGAGGGTGTCCAATTGATCCTGACCGTGGCCGCGGATTCCGGCGAGCCGTCGGATCTGGCGGCGCTCGGGGCACGGGTGATCGGACGCGAGCGCGGGCCGTTCGGGACTTTGCTGACCGTGGATGTGCCGCGCGATTCCCTTGTGGCCATTGCGGGAATGCCGTCGGTGCATCGGATTGAGCCCCGTCGCACGGTCGGCTTGGCGAACGACCTGACTGCCTACGCCCTCGGTTCCACGACGGTTCCCGAGAACACGGACTCCTTTGACGGTCTCGACGGCAGCAAGGTCCTGGTCAACGTCAACGACACCGGGGTCGACGCCGGCCAGCCGGACCTGACCAACCGGGTCTACACGATTCCCAACGAACCCCAGATCCTGACCGACCCCAGCGGCCACGGAACGCATGTCGCAGGAATCATCGCCGGGGACGGCTCCCAGTCGGGGACGATCAATCAGAGCCCGGATGGTCCTCCGCAGGGATCGGTGACCAACGCCAGTTTCAAGGGGAAGGCTCCGAAAGCTTCCCTGTTTGTGCTGCCGATTGACCTGCTCTACGGACCGGCGGCCGGCGATTCGTTCCTTCAGGAAACCGCGGCCCAGGCCCCGGAGCGGTTTAATTCGGAGGAGGAGGTCCTGATCTCCAACAACTCCTGGGGATACATCGGGTTCGATGAATTCGAGTATTCCACACATTCCGCGAGTTATGACGCCGCAGTCCGGGATGCGCTTCCCGGGAAGACGGGGGACCAACCCATTCTGTATGTGTTCAGCGCCGGCAATCAGGGCTTTGGTGGCAACAATGGCGTGGGCGGTTTTCCGGACTCGGTGGTGTCTCCGGGAAATGCCAAGAACGTGGTGACGGTGGGCGCCCTGGAAAGCCTGCGGGCCTTCACCAATGCCATCATCTATGACACCAACGCCGAGCCGGTCCAGATTGGTGGCCTGGTGATCAAGCCCGGCTGGCAGACCAATGAAGGGCCCTACTTTACCAACCAGGCCTTGTTGCCCCTGAGTGACACGGATTGGCAGGTGGCCTACTACTCCAGCCGTGGAAATGTCGGCATCGGTGTTGAGGGCGTGGACGGCCGCTTCAAACCCGACGTGGTGGCCGGTGGAAGCTTCGTGATCTCGACCCGCTCGCAGCAATGGTCCCCGGATCCCCTGCCACCCTCGGACTCGCCATTCTTCCCCACGGCAGTCCTCTTCGACGAGATCAACGCCCGGGTCCTGCCCGATTACCGCTATGAACTGGGGACGAGCATGTCCGCACCCGCAATTTCCGGCTTTCTGGCGCAGCTCCAGCAGTACTTCGAACAACGGGTGAACCAGTTCCCGTCCGCCGCGGCCTACAAGGCGCTTTTGATCAACTCCGCGCATCCCACGAGCCCGGACTACGTTCCCATCCCGGGCGTTTCCATCAATTACGCCGGCTGGGGACTTCCCAACCTGCAGCGCGCGTTGGGCCGCGGGTTCCGGGCCGTGGTCAACGGGACCGAGACGGACGTGATCGGGATGGATTCCTCCGGTGGCGTCGCCACCGGCGAGTCGGTGGATCTCGAGTTGAACATCGTTTCCACCAATGCGGCGAATCAGCCGCTCCGACTGGCCCTGGTCTGGACCGATCCCCCGGGCGATCCGCTCGTGGGTCCCAAACTGGTCAATGACCTGAACCTGGTGGTGTCCAACAGGGCAACCGGGGAGATTTATTGGGGCAATGACTTCGATCCGGAAACCGGCTTTTCCCGCATCCGCACGACCAATGACATTCCGACCAACGGACTGCCGACCATGGACCAGGTCAACAATGTCGAGCGACTGGTCCTGCCTCCGCCGCTCTCCTCCAATTATGTGATCACGGTGGTCGGATACCGGGTGAACGTGAATGCCCGGCGGGATTCGCCGACGAACGTCGTCCAGGACTTCGCTCTGGCGTTCTCGTCCGATGTGGATGCCTCCGATACCAATACGGTCGGCGTTCTCCAGGCGGGTCCGGCCTTCAACCCGATCTCCATCGCCTATGTGCGACCCGCGGTGGGGACGATCACCAACAGCGTGCCGCTCCTGAACGAGCGCGCCGGGGAAAACTCCCCGCTGGTGGGGGGCACCAATGGATCCTTCAAGCAATGGCGCTTCTACGTTTTCACCAATTCACCAGGCGAGAGCACCTATCTGGATGTCACCAACGTCAACGGGAGCAACGTCGTCTTTCTGACGTTTCCGGTGGGGAATCTGTCCCGCAGCCGGACCAATGGACCGGACGTGGATCTGTATGTCTCCCGGGACCCGAGGCTGCTGGACCTGAATCCGGAGGCTGTGGCCAATGCGGACAAGTCGACGTCCCGGGGTGGCAGCGAGTTGCTGGCCTTTCTCGGGGAGCCGGTCAGCGTCAACAATGTGTTCTACGTCGGCGTGAAATCCGAGGATCACGAGGCGGGGGAATATGGGTTTATTGGCTTCAGCACCGATCAGTCCCCCTTTGACGGTGAGGGGAATCCCCAGCCGTTCGCCATTCCGCTGGGCAGGGCGATTCCCGACGGAACCCCCGACCATCCCGGCATTGAAACCTACCTGGCGGTCAACATCACCCGCGACCCGATTCGGGCGGTGATCGCCACGGTTACCAAGTCCCACGAAAACTTCCCGGACCTGATCAGCGAACTCCGTTTCAACCAGCAGAAGGTGGTCCTGCAGAATCACACCCGTCTCCAGAGCCTCATCGGCGGAACCAACGTCACGGTGAACTATGACGACACCGGTGCCGGACGGGCGGATACGATTCCCGCCGATGGCCCCGGGTCGATGATCGATTTCCTCGGGTACACGGGGGTCGGACCGTGGTTCCTGAATACGGTGGACAATGCCCTGGGCAACACCGGCAGCGTGGACGACTTCTCGCTGACCCTCCTCCTCAATGATTTCGGGGACGACTTTGTCCGCCGCTGCGTCAATGGAGGCTTCATTGATCTGGAGGTGATCATCGTGCCCCCGGAGGCGAGCCGGCTGACGGTGACCATCCGAAACATCGAGCCGCCCGTGCCGCTTGAGGTGTTTATCAAGCGGGACGCCATCCCGGACATTTTTGATCCCGCCAACAATGACAAGTACGCCCAGATTCCCTCGTCGGGAGGCAGTGTGTCCCTCGGGGTCCGGGACGTGCCGCCGCTGCAGGCCGGCCGATACTTCATCGCCGTGCTGAATCCCTCGGCGGCCTATGTCTGCTTTGACATCCGCGGACGGATCGAGCGGAACCTTGATGCGTCCTTCACCCGCACATTTGAGACCGAGGATCTTGGGGTCATTCCGGATGCCGCCCGCAGGTTTGCGTCGCTGACGGTGGATGATCCCCGGCCCGTGACCGCAATGGACGTCGGACTTCGGGTCGACCATCCGAGGGTCTCGGACCTTTCGATCCGGCTCCAGAATCCGCGCGGGTACAGCGCCGTGGTGTTTGAGGATCGGGGCGGGGAGGCGACGAGCGGCTTGGGGAATACGGTGATCAGCACGAATCTCCGATACCAGCATGTGGCCCTCAGCTTTGAGCCGGGCAGCCATCGGGCGTCCCTGTATGTCAATGGATCCGTGGTCGCCGAGCAGGTCCTGCCGCCGGACTTCCGTCCGGTGACCAGCAACCAGTTCTTCTTCGGATATGATCCGCAGTTCCAGTTCCGGAATCAGCAGGTGCAGCTCGATGACTTCGGAATCTGGCGCCGTGCCCTGCGGCCCCAGGAGGTTCGTGACATCTACCAGAACGGCCTCGGCGGCGAACCCAAGCAGGCGTCCGACCGCAACACCGGGTTGATGGCGCTGTGGCCGTTCAATGTGATCAATGCCCTCAACCGCACGCCCGATCTTCTTGGACCCAATGCGGCCGCCGTGACCCATCAGGTCCAGTTGGTGCCCGGGGCGTTCCCGAATGAGTCCGCACTGCTCGTGCCGACGCCGGGATTTGGCATCGTCACCAATGATCTTCAGATGCCGAGGGTGGGGGAATTTACCATTGAAGGCTGGGTGGCCATTCCGGACCGGTCCACCAATGCCGTGATTGCCGGATGGTGGGGGGATTCCACGGGCGGACGGTTTGGTCCCGGCATTGTCTCGCAGGGAGCCCTGGGGGTGGGGTCATTGTCCGGGGTTCTCACCGACCAGGCGGGCCGGCAGGTGCTGCTCACCTCGGCCCCGGGCGTGATGAATCCCGGGAAACTCGTCACCAATTACGTCTTCGCCACCTTCAGCGAGAACACCAACCGGTCCTTCGAGAAGATCAAGTTCGTGCCGCCGCCGTTCACGGGACAGGTGTTCGGTGAACAGTTGCTCTCGGTGGATACGTTTGATGCGATCCCGGCCACCAACTACCCCGCGGGCGAGAGTTTCCGGGGTTGGAGCGTGCTCAGCAATTCCGTGGCGGTGGTTCAGGACAGCCTGATTGCCAGTAGCGGGCTGAACTTCCTCGCCGTCTCAAACGGCGTGGTGCGGCGGTCCTTCGATGCCGTGGTGGGCGAACGCTACAAGATCTCCTTCCTGGCCCGGCTGCATCCCGAGGATACGAATACCTTTGAGACGGCGGTGCTGGTGGACGGAGTGGCGGTGACTCCCCCGCCTGTCCAGGCGGTGGCGGATGCCTGGACCACGAACAGCTACGACATCCGGGCAACCCGGGCGACGGTGACGCTGGACTTTGTCGGGTTGACCACGCCCACCAATTCCCCGGGTCTTCTGGTGGATGACGTCGCGTTTCTCCAGACCAAGGGGTCCGTCACCTACCTTCCCGAGGAACCGGTCAACTCCCTCATGGGGGCCGGGCAGGGGATCTGGACGTTGGAGCTGGAGGACACCCGGGAACCGTATGAGGGCGAGCTCCTCGGCTGGGAACTGACCCTGACCTTTGCACCGGCCACCATCCCGGCGATCCGCCTGACGAACGGCATCCCCTACTCGACCAATGTTGCCTCCGGGGATTCGGTTTATTTCTACATCGATGTGCCGCTGGAGGCCTCCACGGCAACCAACCTCCTTCGAAGCCTGGATGGAAGCCCGCTGGCCCTTTGGTACAATCCCACCGGGGTTCCTGGGAATGGGACGCTTCCGGATGACACCCGGCTGATTTTCCCCACCACCGGCACCAATTTCCTCTTTTCAGTTCTGACTACCAATCTCCCGCCCCTCCTGGTACCGGGACAGCGCTACTATCTGTCCGTGGAGAACCTCGATACGGCGGCGGCGCATCCGTTCACCGTCGAGGTGGATCTGGGGGTCCAAATCACACCGCTGACCAACGGCATCCCTCTGGCGGCGACGAACGCCAACAATGGTTTGTTCCAGTATTACTCCTACAACGTGTCGTCGAATGCGCTCGGCGTGTCGTTCATCCTGACGAACCTGGCGGGCAACGTGAACCTGGTTGCACGCCGGGCTCCGCAGTTGCCCACGCAGACCCAGTTTGACTACGCCAGCACCAACACCGGCGTCACCGTGGAGCAGATCGACATCGATGTCGCCTCCCAGCCTGTACGCCTCACTCCGGGCACCTGGTACCTGGGGGTCTATGCGGCGGATCCGGGGGTGGCTCCGTCAACCCCCATCCCCTATACGATCCTTGCGGTGGAGTCGATGGGCCGGGTGATCCCCCTGACCAATGGCATTCCCACCGCGGGCCTGCTGACCAACCAGTTTTCGGAGGCCTATTTCGTCCTCGACATCACGAACGTCCCGATCTCCGGCTCGTTCGTGGTCACCAACATGACTGAGGACGTCAGTCTCTACCTCCACCGGGAACTCCCGCTGCCGTCGCCGACCCTCTACGACTACGCCAGCACCAATGCCGGGACGGCGACCGAGGAAATCCTTCTCACGGCCACGAGCCTGCCGGTGCCGTTGTCGCCCGGACGCTGGTTTGTCACGGTGGTTTCCGAGGTGGAGGGCTCCGTCACCTTTGATGTGATTGGCAGTTACATCTCGACGACGGCCACGATCATCCCCCTCACCAACGCAATTCCCTACGCGGCCATCGACTCGCCGGGGACCAACAGCGCCTATTTCAGTTTCGAGGTGCCTCGGGATACGCCGGCGCTGCTCTTTGAGATCTATTCGTTGACCGGGGATGCCACGCTCCGGGCGTCGCGCGGAACCCTGCCTGCGTTTGCGGATCCCACGAATATCTTCTCCTTCCCGCAGCCCGGATCGCTCAGCGAACGGGTGTCGGTCCGAACCAATCAGGTCCCGGATCTGGCGGGCCTCTGGTACCTGGAGGTGGCGGTGGAATCCACCAATGCCATCAACTTCACCGTGCAGGCGGCCACGCAGTCGGGAGGATTGCTGATCAGCACGGCGCCCTTCCAGGGAACCTACGTTCCCGGAGATCCCCCGCAGCTCGTCTTCGACACGATCCCGGGTGAGAAGTATCGGATCTCGTTTGCGGACGATCTGAAGGTGCCCCTGGCCCTTTGGACCGCCATCGAGATTCCGCCCGGCTCGGGCACCACCGTGGCGACCGCCCCGGGAGATGTCCTGACCGTCGAACTCCCGCCCGCGCCTGCGGACAACGTTCAGCGCTACTATCGGATCGAACAGGTTCCCCAGTAGGCGGATGATGTGAGGACGCTCGTCTTTTCGCTGAATCCGGCCGTGGACGTCGAATGGCGCGTTCCGACGGTTCTTCCCGAGGAGAAGAATGAACTTCGCTCGGAATCCCGATGGCCCGGCGGCAAGGGAATCAATGTCGCGCGGTGGCTTGCCTGGCGGGGACATCCCTCACGGCTTTTTCTTCCGCTCGGCGGTGCCACGGGACGGGAATTGGCAGGCGGACTCCGGAGCGAGGGACTCCGGGCGACGGTGTTTCCGATCCAGGGGGCGACGCGTGCCAACGTGGTCATCACACCGGACACGGGACCGCAGTTGCGTTTCAATCCAACCTGGCCCCGACTGAACTCCCGGGAGGCGGGGCGACTGGGCGCGGCCGCCTGCGATCAGGCGTTGAAGGCAAAGACCGTGGTGATTTCCGGTACGATGGCCTTCGGTGCCCCGGCTTCGCTCTATGCCCGGATGGTTTCGGCGGCCCGCCGGGGCGGGGCCCGGGTCTATTTGGATTGTGACCGCGAACCGTTCGCCCTGGCGGCCCGGGAGGGGCCATTCCTGGTCAAACCCAATGCCTTCGAACTATCCCAGTGGTCGGGAAAAACGCTTCGCGGTGAGGAGGCGTTGGTCAGGGCGGCCCGGGCGTTGTCCTCAGTGACCGGTGGGTGGGTTCTGGTATCCCGGGGGCCGGAGGGCGCCCTGCTCGTTCATGCACAGCGAACCAAGGTCCTGAAAGCCAGAGTCCCGAAGGTGGTGGCCAGAAACTCCGTGGGTGCCGGGGATGCCCTGCTCGCCGGGGTCATTGCCTCGGCGGAGTCGGGAGGCGATCCGGAGGAATGGCTGGCGGACGGCGTGGCAACGGGAACATCCGCCACGCAGGTGGCTCCCGGGGGACTCCCTTCACGCCGTGTATGGCGGCGAATTCGCCGGGAAGTCATCCTTGGCTGATGGCGGGATCCCGGTCGCTATCGGGGCGTCCGGCAAAGGCGCTCACGTGCGGCAGACACCTTCTGGACCGCCTCCTCCACGGTGGCCGCCACTGCGGTCAGGTGCCCCATTTTCCGTCCGGCGCGGGGCTCCGCTTTTCCGTACAGATGGAGGCGGATGGAGGGATCCGAGAGCGCCGCCGCCCAATCCGGCACTCCCCCGGCTGCCAGCCAGACATCGCCCAACAGGTTGGCCATGGCGGCGGGAGCGCGCAGGGCGGGGGACCCGAGGGGAAGTCCACAGACGGCCCTCAGTTGCTGCTCGAACTGACTGGTCACATTGGCATCGAGCGTGAGGTGGCCGGAGTTGTGGGGCCGCGGCGCCAGCTCGTTCACCAGCAGCGTCCCCTGGCGGGTCACAAACAATTCCACCGTCAGGAGACCCACCACCTGGAGGGCGTCCAGGATTCCCCGGGCCATTTCCGCGGCCTGGGCGGCCAGGGACTGGGAAATGACGGCTGGGCAAACGGTGATGTCGAGGATGTGTCGGGAATGGGAGTTCCCGAACACGGGGAACACCTCGACGACACCCGAGGTGCTCCGGGCCGCAATGACGCTGATCTCCTGGTCGAACTCCACGAAGGCCTCGTAGATGCCCTCGGCGCCCCGGAGATCTTGGAATGCTGCGGGAAGATCGGTTTCCGACCGGACCAATTGCTGGCCCTTGCCGTCGTAGCCAAAGCTCGCGGTCTTGAGCACTCCCGGAATCCCCAAGTCCCGGGCCGCCCCGATCAGGTCCGCTTCGCTGCGAACGGCCCGGAAGGGCGTCACGGGGAACCCGTGGTCCCGGAGAAAGGTCTTTTCCCGCAGACGCTGCTGGGTGATGTGGAGCACGTGGCCGTCGGGCCGGACCGGCACCAATTCCGCGGCGGCGCGACTTGTGTCGCTGGGCACATTCTCGAACTCGAACGTGACCACGCGAACCGCTCGCGCAAAGTCCCGGACCCGGTCCAGGTCGGAATACTCCGCGGCAATCTCCACGTCGCCGACCTGCCCGGCCGGGGTGTCGGTGTCCGGGGAATATACGTGCACCCGGTACCCCAGGGACCGTGCCGCGAGGGCGAACATCCGCCCCAGTTGGCCGCTGCCAAGGACACCGACGGCGGCTCCGGGAAGAATGGGCGATGCGGACATGGCGGACGGGATGGGAGACGGAACCGTCCCTATTTGGCGAGGACGAGTTCGGCGTCGGCGTCATCCGCCGGCGCCGGGGCCACCTCCGGGGAGGCCCCGGGCTCGGGCGCAGGAATGGGGGTCGGCGGGGCACTGGTGCGGTTTTCCGGGGCACCCTCCGCTTGATTGAACTTCACGGACACGATCTTGCTGACCCCGCGCTCCTGCATGGTTACGCCGTACAGGATGTCGGCCATCGAGATCGTCCGCTTGTTGTGGGTGATGACGATGAACTGGCTCGATTCGGCAAAACGCTGCAGCACCTTCACGAAGCGATTGATGTTGGACTCGTCGAGGGGGGCGTCGAGCTCGTCCAGCACGCAGAAAGGCGACGGCTTCACCTGATAAATCGCGAAGAGCAGTGCGACCGCGGTCATCGTCTGTTCGCCACCGGACAGCAGGGTGATGGACTGGAGCTGCTTTCCCGGAGGCCGGGCATAGATGTCGATGCCCGCCTCGAGGGGGTCCTCGCCCTCCACCAGTTTCAGGTCCGCTTTGCCACCGCCGAACAACTCGACGAACATCGTGCGGAAATTCTCGCGGATCTTCTCCAGGGTCTCGACGAACATCGTTTTCGTCTCCGCGTTGATCCGGTTGATGACCTCGGTGAGTTCGGTCTTTGCCTTGATCAGGTCCTCATGCTGGGTGGTGAGGAACGTGTACCGCTGCTCCGTCTCCTCATACTCCTCAATGGCGACGAGGTTGACCGGGCCGATTTCGTCGAGCCGCTTCTGAAGGGCGGCAACCTGTTGCGCCACGGCATCCCAGTCGGTCGTCAATCCCGCGGCCTCCATTTCCTCAAAGGTCACGGTCTCCACCTTTGCCGGCCCCTCGTCCGCGAGGGTGATCCGGATGGCCTCGCCCCGGATTTCATCGAGGCTGATCTGGTACCGGGACTGGATTCGTTCGCGCAGGTTTTGGACGGACATGGTCTTCTGGGCGAGTTCGACCTCCAATTGTCCGCGGCGGGTTTGGGCCAGCATGAGCTGGCTGCGGTCGTTTCGCAGCGACTCCTCCCGTCCGGTCACCTCGGTCTCCTGGGCGGTCCGGCGCTCGGACAATGCGGCGATCTGGTCGGACAGTGCGGAACGCTCATCCGTGAGGCGGAGGATGTCGCGCCGGGACTGGTCGATTTCCGTTTGAAACTGGGTGCGGCGACCGGAGAAGGCGCCGAGTTCCTGTCGGAGCCGTTCGCCCAGGGCGGTGAGTTCGCGAATGCGGGCTTCGAGCGGGGGGCGTTGCCGGCCGAACCCGCCCAGCACCTGCTCCTCCGTGGCCAGGGCGATGCGCGCGTCGCCGACCGCGGCATTGGCGGCGTCCCGCCGTTGCCGAAGGGATTCAAGGTCCTGTCCCAGTGAAGTGACCCGGGTCGCGGCTTCCTGTTCTGCGGACTCCAGTTGGGTGACCTGTTCCGCGAGCTTCTGGCGTCGTTCCACGCCTTCGGCCTCATGCGCCGTGAGGGTCTGGAGCTCATAGGCGACCGTCTGGAGTTTTTGGCCGAGCGATTTCCGGGAATTCTCCAACGCCCGGAACTCGCCTTCCCGTGAGGCGATGGCCACCTCGGCTGCGCGCAGTTCGGTGCGGGCTTCCTCGATGCTGGCCTGGAGGGCGGTTTGTTCGGACTGCAGGGCCCCCTTGGCGCGGCTTGCCTCGGCGACCTGCTCGGAGAGTTGGGCCAGGGATGACTGGAGTTCCGCAATCTGGTTCTTTCGTCCCAGAATGCTCGCCGGAGCCTTTCCGGAACCGGCGGCCGAACCCCCGGTAAAGACGCCATGCCGGGTCAGAAGATCGCCCGACGTCGTGACGAGATCGAACTGGCCCGCACCCTCCCGATACGCCGCGGTGGCGGCGGCCAGGTCCGGGACGACCAGGGTGCGTCCGAGCAGGGCGGCGATGAGGGGGCGGACGGCGTCGTCGCACTCGATCAACGGGAAAAGAGGCTGCGCACCCGCGGGGATCGGGAGGCTGGACGCGGATCCGGGATCGGAATCCGGTCCCCGGAACGCGAGTGCGGCGATGCTGGCCCTCCCCCGTCGGTTGGAATGGAGGTCGGCCAGGATCTCGGCGGCGCTCTCCGGTTGTTCCGTCAGGACCAGTTGAAGGTGGAGACCGAGCGCGGATTCCGCGGCGGTGACGTGCGCCGCCGGGACGCGGATGCGGTCAGCCAGGGAACCGAGGACATTGCGGGCCTGCTTGAGGACGGCGAGCGTGCCCTCGCCGAACCCTTCGTGCTGGGTGTCCAGTTGTTCCAGCAGGTGGAGGCGGCTGCGCGTCTCCGCCTGCTGGCGGAGGACGGAATCCAGGGTGGCCTGCGCCTGCTGAATCTCCGGCTGCAACGCCCGCAACCGTTGCTGGCGTTCCTCGACGGTGCCCCGCGTCGTCTGGGCTTGAAGGCGTCCCGTCTCCACCTGGTTGCGGAAGTCTCCCAGATGAACCTCCAATCGGCGGTTCTCCTCGGAGAGGGACGCTTGTTCCGAGTGGAGCTTCTCCAATCGGACGACGTTGCCCTGTTTTTGGAGGTCCAGTTGATTGATCTCATTGCGAGCCCTGCTGAGCTGCTGCGCTGAGGAAAATGCCTGGGACTGTGCCTGCCTCAGCGTCTCCTGGTGTTGCGACAACTCCCGCTCCACGGTTGTGAGCGCCGCCTGCTTCTCCTGCAACGCGGTCCGCAACTCGGCCACCCGCGTCTGGGACTCCGCGAATCGCTGGTGGACCGAGGCCAGTTCCTGCTCGGCGATCTGCCGCCGTTCGTCCGCCTGGGCGACATCGTGCAGCGCCCGCTCGTTTTGTGACTCCAGCTCGCGGATGCGTTCCTCGTGGAAATGGATCCGGCTTTCGTGGCGTTCCGATTGGGCCTTCAACTCCAGTCCACGCTGTTGCTCCGCGGAGATCTGGTGGTCGAGGTCGCTGAGCGCCGACCGCAATTGCAGAATCTCATCCTCAACCCGCAACACCCGTTCCTGGGCGGCCTCCATGTCCGCCGTCAGTTGTGCGGTCGCGGCCGTCCGCTCGGCGATCTCCGCCGTCCAGATGTCGAACTGGTGGCGGGCCAGCTGCGTGTCGAGATGCTGAAGTTCCTGGGCGAGCGCCTTGTACCGTCGCGCCTTGCCTGCCTGGCGTTGCAGGGAACCGATCTGCCGCTTCACCTCCTTGATGAGGTCCTCCACCCGGAGAAGGTTCTGATCCGTGTTCTCCAGCTTGCGCAGGGCCTCCCGCTTCTGCTGCTTGAACAGGGTGATGCCAGCCGCCTCCTCGAAGACCAGGCGCCGGTCGTCCGGTTTGCTGGAAAGAATCTGGGTGATGTTGCCCTGGGCCATCACCGAGTAACTCGTCTTGCCCACCCCGGTTCCCGCGAACAACTGCTGGATGTCCCGGAGACGGCACCCGACCTTGTTGATGAAGTACTCGGAACCGCCGTCCCGAAACACCCGCCGGGTCACGGTGACCTCGTTGAACTCGACCGCGACACCCGCCGCCTTCAGGTGGGCGGTATCCACATCGCCAATCGTCAGGCTGACCTCGGCCATGCCAATCGGCTTCCGGTTGTCCGTACCGTTGAAAATGACGTCCGCCATTTCCCCGCCGCGCAGCGCCTTGGCGGATTGCTCTCCCAGCACCCACCGGATGGCGTCGGAAACATTCGATTTCCCACATCCGTTGGGCCCCACGATCGCCGTCGTCCCGCGCTGGAAGTTCAGCGTCGTTTTGTCCGCGAACGACTTGAAGCCGAGGACGGTCAGGTTCTTGAGATACATGGCGCCTCAAATTCAAGGACTGGCGTCCGGTGCCGGCAAGGCGAAAACCACAATATACGGTGGCAAGTTGTTCACAAGGGCACAATGGGTGGAGGGGTAAGTGGGGTCGGGATGCCGGAAACCCGGGGAAATGGCACCCTTTGGCGGCAAAAAGAGGGGCCGCCAGTCCTGGTGGACTGGCGGCCCGTCAGGCCGACTTGGGGGGGGCTACTTCAGGGTGACGTTGGAGGGTGGGGTGACGGTGCCTCCCGGGGTGGCGTTGAACCCGAATGTCACGCTCGCCCCCGGGGCCAGCGAACCGTTCCAGGCGGCATTCCGGAGGGTGTACCGGTTCCCGACGCGGGACACGAGGACGGCGTCCCAGATCGAGGTGATTTGGTGGGGGAAGTCGAACGTCAGGGTCCAGCCGTTGAGGGCGGGTCCTGTGGCGTTCCGGACGGTCGCCGCCCCGGTAAAGCCGCTCCCCCAGTTGCTGGTCACCTTCAAGGTCAATGAACCCTGCGTGGTGCCGGAGGGGGGTGGGGTACCACCGCCCGTTCCGGCGCCTCCCGATAGGACGCCGTTAAAGCGGAAGTTGGTCGGTTTGGTGGTGGCGCCTCCGGTCGCCTGGAAGCCAAAACTGACGGTGGCGCCCGGGGCGATGGTTCCGTTCCAAGTCTCGTTTCCAAAGTTGTAGGTACTGCCGGTCACGCCCTTTCGGACCGCGTTCCACTGGTTGGCGATCGTTCCATTCAGATCAAAGCCCACGGTCCATCCTTGGATGGCGGTGGTCCCCCGATTGGTGATCCGCACGGTCCCGTTGAACCCCGTGCCCCAGCGACTGTCCTCCACATAGGTCAGGGTCGTGGAGCCGATGGTGACGCTGTTCGTGCTCAACGGGGGAGGTGGGTTCGTGGTCCCCGTTCCGCCGCCCGTGCCGGTGCCTCCGGTCCCGCCCGTTCCTCCAGTGCCTCCAGTGCCTCCAGTGCCTCCAGTGCCTCCAGTGCCTCCAGTGCCGGTGCCCGGGAGGGCGGCGACGCCGTTGAAGAGGAACGAATAGGGGGCACCCACCTGCGCATAGGACGGAGTGGCGGAGAATCCGAAGACGAGTTTCTGTCCGGGGAGGACCGCCTTGTTCCACGTGTCGTTGGTGACGGAGTAACGGCTCCCATTCTGGGAGACGAGATGCGAACTCCAGATGTTCTGGATCTGTCCATTCAGGCTGAAGGACATGTTCCATCCGTTCCACAGGTAGGGTGTGTTGTTGGTGACCGTGATTTCCCCGTTGAATCCGGTGCCCCAATCACTCTGCACCCGAAACCAGGGCGTGACGTTGGTGTGTCCCGAGTGGTCGAGGGGAGGCGTCACGGTGGGGCCGGCGTAGGGGTTGCCGTATCCCGATCCGTTGCCGAAATCGACGTCGCTGATGGAGAAGAACGCTTCGCCGGCCGGATCAATCCGCTGCCAGATCACGTAGATGACGTGTCTCCCGGTGCGTGCGGGCAGTTCGGTGTCGAAGGTGTAGAGATTGCCCTGCCGGCGGAAGAATTCCGCGCCGGGCAGCGGTTCAAGATCCGACCAGCGCAGTGGTTGCAGCGGATTCCATCCCGCACGGGAGATGAAGGCCTGGAAAAAGCTTGGGTCGTGCGGGATGTGCGCATTGAAGATCATGTGGTACGGCCCTCGGTTGACCGGGGTTGCCGGCCAGTCGTTCCGGAGGAGGTCGAGGCCGGCGTACTTGGCCCGACCCGCGCTGGCGAGCTGACCGTCCGGAATCAGTCGTTGATAGTTGTAGTCCGGCACGAGCCGGTTCACCTCATGCCAGTCGTAGAATGCCTGGGTCCCGGCCACGGCGATCGCGGCGCGGCTTGAGGCGTGATCCGGGCTCTGGGGATCCTCCTGGAAGATCTGGTAAACCCGGCTCACCGGGCGCTCCATGGAGCCATGGGCGTGGAGGGTTCGGGGCGCGGAGGCCAGTGTGAGCGCGATGAGAAGAACTGCGGGGGCTTTCATGATTTAAAATCCACCTGCAGCAGGTTGCCCTGGAGGCCCCCGGGTCATAGGCGAGGCAACGTGCAGGGATGATGGTGCAACCTTCCCGAGTGCCTATTTATATGTCAATAGGACATATGAGATTCGATATGAATTCTCTCGGAAATGGTGTGCTTCGCCTCCAGCTTTCCGGGTTGGGGAATAGGACCCGGACGTCCGGGTCTGGATCCCCATCCGGGCTCCACGGGGCCCGGGTTTGGCCCCGGAATGCGGGGCTGTCCCCAGGGATGGGGCGCGTTCCCCACGGGGACATGAAGACGGGCGACCCAAGAATTTTGAAACCCGAAGGGAACCGTCCGTGTGCTCAGGAGGCGGGCCCCACGGTCCGCAGCACATCAACTCCATTATTACCTCCATCATGAAGCCCATCCTCTCCTTGTTTGCCCTTCCCATCCTTTCCGCGGCCTTGATCTCGTCGCCGCTCCTCGGGGATTCCGCGTCCCCCGGTTATGTGGACCTGGGGACCTTCACCGCTCCAGCCGGGGGAGGTCAGTTTGTCGAGGTGGATTTGAAGGGCAGCCTTCTGACCATGGCCGCGAAGATCGCCGCCAAGGAGGAACCCGAGGTGGCGGAGGTTCTTCGCGGCATCGAGGCGGTCCGCGTCAATGTGGTGGGCGTCACTGACGGGAATCGCGCGGAACTGTCGGACCGCATCCGCTCGCTGCGCTCGGGCCTGGCCACCAGCGGGTGGGAGCGGGTGGTCAACGTCCAGCAGGATGCCCAGGACGTCGGCGTGTTCATCAAGACGAAGGGGCCGGATTCCATTGCCGGAGTCGTCGTCACGGTGATGGACGGCAAGGGTGAGGCGGTCTTCGTGAACGTGGTGGGCGACATCCAACCGGAAAAGCTCGCGGCGCTGGGGGAGCATTTCGGGATCGATCCCCTGAAGAAGGTCGGGCAGGCCACGGAGAAGGGGAAGAAATAGTCGCCTCGGGCCCGGGTGAATCATGACACCGCCGCTTCAGAGTAACGACGCTGCCTCGGGGGCGGCGGAGGGGCGCCCTCCGAGCCTGATTTGGATCGTGGTCGCCCTCTGCATCGGGCTTCCCTCGCTGGCCCTCCATCGGGTCGTCTCCTCCTTCAGTCTCCGGGGCGATGCCGCGGCGCTCCGGGATGCCGTTCATCCGGGTGGGGGCCTTGAATTGCGCCTGGGGACCCTGGCGCTGGGTGGATTGCGCGCCGGGCTGGGTTGCCTTGGTGCGGATCCGGATGCCCAGGCGCTCCTGGGCCCCCTGAGCGGACTCGAGTGCGGCATTTATCCAAACGCGGAGCAGCGGAGTCCGGGTGTTGGTGATGTCTTGTCCGCCGGGGATTCCGTGATGCAGGCGCGGGGATGGAACCGGATCGTCGGAGTAACGGGGCCCGGGGCCGTGGTCGGCGTCTATGTCCGGGAATTGGCGGCTGAGGCGGAGCACTTGAGACTTTGTGTCCTGGTTCGCCAGCAGGAACACACGGTCATCGCCGGGGCCGTGTGCCAGGTCGCCGGTCTGCAGCACTTGCTGGGGGAGGAACGTTGGCGGATTGCCGGAGGGCGTGCCCTCAGCGGCGGACGTCCACCGATGTTTTGACCGGTGCATTTCCCCCGGCCATGGCCACGAAGGTCTCGGGAAGCCGGCTGAGCGGTACTTCGTCCGTCACGAAATCCTCCGCCCGGATGACGCCTTCCTCAATGTGCTGGAGGGCGCGCCGGATGCTGCGCGGCGTGTGGTGGAAACTGGCGAGGAGCGTGAGCGAGGAGTAGTGGATGAGCCCGGTGTCCAGCGTCACCGAGGTGTCCCCGGGACACCCGCCAAACCAGTTCACCCGTCCCCCCTTGCGCACGAGGCGGACGCACGCGGCCCAGGTGGTGGGGGTGCCGACAGCCTCAAAGACGGCGTCGAAGCTGGAAATGTCCCCCTGGGACTTGATCGCCCATTCCACGTCATCCTGCCCGGAAACATCGACGATGGATTGAATCCCGAGGGACCGGGCCACCGCGAGGCGGCGCGCGCCGCGTCCGGCGATGGTGACGTTCGCCCCAAGATTCCGGGCAAGCGCGGCGGCCATCAGGCCGATCGGACCGGCCCCCAGGATCAGCAGGTGCTCCCCGGATTGCACCCGGAGTTCGTGGAGACCGTGCACCACACAGGCCAGCGGTTCGGTGAGCGCGGCATCGCGAAAGCCCGTGCCGGGTTCGAGTCGGAGGAGATTCCGTTCCACGATTCGTGCGGGAACCACGATGGACTCCGCGTAGGCACCGTTGAGGAAGGTGAGGTCGTCACAGAGGTTCTCCTGGCCACGCTGGCACGCGCCACACTCCCCGCACGGGGCGGAGTTGGCCGCAACCACCCGGTCCCCGGGCTTCCAGCCCCGGACGTCCGGATGCACCTCGGCGACGTGTCCGGCGAATTCGTGTCCGAAGGCGCACGGCGTCCGGAGCATCCGGGCATGGTAGCCGCGCTTCCAAACCTTCAGATCGGTGCCGCAGGTGAGGGCGGCCTCAATGCGAACGCGAACTTCCCCGGGTTCCAGGGGACGCTCGGGTACCGCCTCCACCCGGAGGTGCTGCCGCCCATGCAGAATGGCCGCGTTCATGTCCCCAGTAATCCGACAACCCGCTTGCCCGGCAAGGCGAAGTTCCCGCACGGTCACCGGCCGACATGGATCTGATCCGACAGGCCCTCGATTTCGTATTGCACCTGAGCGACCGGCTCGACGGCCTGGCTGCCGAGTACCGCTCGGGGATCTACATGCTCCTCTTCGTGATCGTCTTTTGCGAGACCGGACTGGTGATCACGCCATTCCTGCCGGGGGACTCGCTGCTCTTTGCCGTGGGGGCGGTGGCGGCGCGGGACGGAAGCCCGATCAACATCTGGGTGGTGGCGGCCGTGCTGTTTGCCGCGGCGTTTGCCGGTGACAACGTGAACTATTGGGTCGGCCGCCTGGCGGGACGCGAACTCGTCCGGAGGTTTCCGCGGTTGATCCAGCAGAAGCACCTGGACCGGACCCACGCCTTCTTCGAGAAGTACGGCCGGAAGACGATCGTGCTCGCGCGGTTCGTGCCCATCGTTCGAACGTTCACCCCGTTCGTGGCCGGCATGGGCGCCATGGATTTCCCGCGATTCCTCGCCGCCAGCGTTTTCGCCACCACGTTATGGGTGGGATTGATCCTCCCCGCCGGATGGTTTTTCGGGAACTTCGAGCCGGTGAAGAAGCACTTCGAGTTGGTGGTGATCGGGATCATCGTGGTGAGCTGCATCCCGATGGCGGTCGAATTCCTCAAGGCCCGGCGGGAAAACCGGGGATAGGGCCCTTCAACCCCGCAAACGCTCGGAGGCGGGCCGGGGGCCGGGACGCCGTCACGTCAGGGCGAGTCGCAGTCCCGCGGCGAGTCCCTGCCAGGCGAGGAAGAATCGGAGTGTGGCGTAGGCAAGCCAGGCGAGGCTCCCCGCCGCTGCAAGGAGCAACGTGCCCCTCACGATGCAGTCGAAGACACGGCCTTCCGCCGCTTCAAGGGCATCCCATGCGCGAATCCTGGTGTGAACCCGGGGTGGCGTGCCGGCGCTCGTGGGACTCGGAATGGGGATGTGGACTCGGATCGGCTTTGCCTCGCGATGGGACCGGCTGATCCGCGGCGAGGCCAGAGCCGCGGACATTTCCTCGATCAAATCCTTCCTCGCAATCAGCGTCGTCTTCATGACCCTGTCACTCACTCACCGGACGGCGCGAAAGTTTCAGGAACCGGAGAATCGATTGTGAAGGGGCAGACGGCGGGGAGGGGGGCGACGGGACCGGGACTCGGATTTCCCGGGACGGAACTCGTCCCGGACGGTCTATTGCCAGAGATGCGGGGAGACGTTTCCCAACGGCACGCGGTGCTCGCCACGGTTGGAACCGATGGGGACATTTTTCCATTTTTCGGACTGGGCCGGGTCCTGCGGTCCCGAGGATATCGGGTCACCCTCGCGACCCATGAACACTTCAGAGCCCGGGCCGCGAATGCCGGCTTGGAGTTCCTGACTCTGGTCTCCGGGGCTGAGACGGAGGATCTTCTCTCCCGCAGGAGCCTTTGGCATCCCATCCTGGGTCCGTGGACCATTGCGACGTGGGGGCGACCCCTGATGCACCGCCAGTACGCGGAGCTTCGGCGACTGGTTTCGCCCGCTGACAGCGCGCTCATTGCGAGTCCTGGCGTGATCGGCGCCCGGCTTGTGGCGGAGGAACGGTCCATTCCCCTTGTGAGCATTGTGCTCCAGCCCTGGCTGATTCCGAGCAGGATGGCGCCGCCCGCCATGATGGGCGGCGGAACATTGTCCCCGAACGCGCCGCGGTTCGTGGGTGCCGCCTATGATCGGGCGTTCGACCTCGTGGGTTGGTTTCTGGTGGGACGCGGATTAAACCGCCTGAGGTCCTCGCTCGGAATGGCTCCCGTCCGCAGGGTGTTTCAGTGGTGGCTTTCGGAACGGCTGGCGCTCGGACTGTTCCCCGACTGGTACGGCCCGCCGCAGGGCGACTGGCCGCCACAACTGCGCCTGACCGGATTCCCGATTGGGGACAGCCGGGACGACTCGGGACTTCCCGGGGACCTGGGGGCCCATTGCGCCCGCGACCGGCCGACCGTGGCGTTTTCCTTTGGGACCGGAATGAAGCACGCCGCGGCGTTGTTTTCGGAATGCATCGAAGCCTGTCGGTTGGGGGGGTGGAACGGCATCCTCCTCACCCGGTTTCGGGAACAACTTCCCGAAAATCTTCCGGCCTTTGTGAAGCATTGTGGGTTTGTCGCCTTTGAACGCCTGTTTCCACGGTGCGGGGCCGTGGTTCACCACGGCGGGATTGGAACGACGGCCAAGGCCCTCGGCGCCGGGATTGGGCAGGTCATCCTGCCGTTCGGATTTGATCAGCTCGACAATGCAAAACGGGTGGTGCGTCTTGGCGTCGGGACCTGGCTCCCGCGCGCCGACCACCGCGCGGGCCCGATCGTCGAAGCCTTGAGGAAGGTGCTTGTCCCGGAGGTTCGATCCCGGGCGAGGGCGATCGCCGGCCGGTTTGACGGCATGGATGGACTCCGGGATGCCGTGAATCAGATTGAGGGGTATTGGCAGTCCGACGAGGGGGCTCGGAGTGGGAACATCCCGGTGCGTTGAGGGTCTTCATCGGATGGCCGACGGGGGCGCGTCCGCCCCGGCCATGGACTGCGGTGGATGTCAAATCTGGGTGCATGACGGGACAGGGAGTGGCAGGGTGATTTCCGTGTTTCCCCGAGGTCCAGGTCCGTCGTGCTGCGCGGGGGTCTCCCTGCCGTTGGGACTCGGACGGGCGCTGGGTGTTTTCCTCCTGTGGACGGCTTTGGCGATGGCGGGAAGCCCGGGCGAACGGAGCATCACGGACGCCGATCGGAATCACTGGGCCTTTCGCCCCCTGCAAACCGTCGTGCCTCCGGGAACCCATTCCCATCCGGTGGATGCGCTCCTCTTCCGGGGCGGACCGCTTCCCGCCGAGGCTCCCCGTCGCGTCCTGATCCGACGCCTCTGCCTCGACCTGCTCGGGCTTCCGCCCGCTCCGGAACAGGTCGAAGCCTTCGAAGCCGATCCGGCGCCGGACGCGCCGACGCGACTCGCAGACCAGTTGCTGGCCAGCCGGCATTTTGGAGAGCGCTGGGCACGGCATTGGTTGGACGTCGCCCGGTATGCGGACAGCGATGGCTATGAAAGCGACCTCGATCGCAAGGAGGCCTGGCCCTATCGGGATTGGGTGATCCGGGCCTTCAATGACGATCTGCCCTTCAATACCTTTGTGCAGTGGCAGGTTGCCGGGGATGAGTGGGCGCCCGGGAATCCCGATGCGGTGGCTGCGACCGGGTTTCTGGCGGCCGCGCCGTTTGAGGATACGACGCCTGCGGACACCGAGGAGAACAAGCTTCGGATCCGGTACGACGAGTTGGACGACATGGTGTCCACGACGGCATCGGCGTTCCTCGGCCTCACGCTTGCGTGCGCTCGCTGCCACGACCACAAGTTTGATCCGCTGCCCACGCGCGACTACTACCGCATGATGGCCGCGTTCTCGACTGCGGAGCGCCGCGTGGCATCGCTTTCGAAACCCCGGCGCGAATGGGAGGCGTGGAGGGAGCAGCAGCGGACCGCCTGCCGCGAGTCGCGGATGTCCGCGCTGGGATTGACCGATGAACAGAAGTTCTGGCTCCGGCAGCCGGAGCATTTCTTCGTTCCCGTGCAGACGGCGCTCTACAAGGAATACGGGGCCCGGTTGAAGGTGGAGGATTCCGACCTCCGGCAATGGCTGACCGAATCCGGTCGCACGACCTGGGACGCCCTGGAGTCGGCGGCGAACCGGTCCGGGAGCAATGCCGTCGTGTCCGCACGATGCCTGGGAGTGATGGATCGACAGTCGGATCCGCTCCCCCAGTTTCTGCTCGGGCGCGGCAGTGTCCTCAATCGCAAGGAGCCGGTGACCGCCGGATTCCTTCAGGTGATGGATCGGGGCAAGGCCTATTCCGAGTACTGGAAGGAGGTGGCGCTCCCGGCAGAGGAGGTTCCTTCCGGGGTGCCTGCGGTGGACGCGAACGGATTTATCCATCCCCCCACCACCTATCAGCGGAGTGCGCTTGCGCGTTGGTTGACCGATGTGGACCGGGGCGCCGGGGCGCTCACGGCCCGGGTCATCGTGAACCGGATCTGGCAGCACCACTTTGGCGAGGGACTGGTCCGGACGCCCAATGACTTTGGAACCCAGGGCGACGCGCCATCGCATCCGGAACTGCTCGAATGGCTCGCCGGGGAACTGGTGCGCCAGCAGTGGCATTTGAAGCCCATCCACCGCCTGATCGTAACCAGTGCGGCCTATCGCCAGAAGGCGGACGGAACCCCGGGGGCGTTGAGGCGTCCGGTCCGCCTGGATTCCGACGCCCTCTTTGACTCGATTCTCGCGGTGAGCGGCCGGTTGAACCGCAGGATGTTTGGCCCGCCGTTCCGCCCCCTGATTCCCAAGGAGGCGATGGCCACCCGGAGCAAGGACGAGTATCCCACGAATCTGCAGGATGGCCCGGACCTGTGGCGACGCAGCGTGTACGCCTTTGCCAAGCGTTCGGTCCCGAATCCGATGACCGAGGTGTTTGATGCGCCGAATGGCCTGGCCAGTTGCGGCCGCCGGAACGTCACGACCGTCCCCACCCAGGCACTCACGCTGATGAACAGTGATTGGGTGCGGAAATCCGCCACGCAGTTCGCCCAACGCGTGATCACGGAGGCGGGCCTGGACCCGCGGGCGCAGGTGCGTCGGGCGTATGCGTTGGCCCTGGCGAGACTTCCGTCGGATGACGAGTGGGCGCGGGTTGCGGGATTCCTGTCCCAGGCTCCGGACGCCACCGGGGCTGCCCTGCCTGTCGAAGGACTGACCGACCTTTGCCACGTGTTGCTCACCTTGAACGAGTTCATCTATGTCGAATGACTCCCGATCCAATGCGCGCCGGTTCCCTTGTGGGCGCGTGGAGGGGACGCCAACGAGCCGGCGTGAATTCCTGCGCAGGGCGGGCGCCGGATTCGGGTCGCTCGCCTTCGCCGACCTATTGACCGCCTCGGATGGGATTCGCGGATTTCACCGGCCACCGCGCGCCAAGTCGGTGATCTGGCTGTTCATGGAGGGAGGTCCGAGTGCGGTGGACACGTTCGATCCGAAGCCGGAACTGACGCGCAACGACGGACGGCAGCCCGCATTGCCCGTGGACGTCTTCTTTGGGAGTCCGGGGCCGCTGATGAAGTCGCCGTTTGCCTTCCGTCAATACGGCGAGAGCGGCACCTGGGTCTGCGACCGGATGCCGCACATTGCCCGGCATGTCGATGACCTCGCGTTGATCCGGTCCTGTCATGCCGAGTCCCCGGCGCATGGCCCGGCCATGTACCAGATGAACACCGGGTTTATCCGGGCCGGTTATCCGAGCGCGGGTTCGTGGCTGACCTACGGTCTGGGATCGGAGAATCGCAATCTCCCGGGTTTTGTCGTCCTCCAGAACTCCAAGGGCAGCAAGGGCGGCGCGGGCAATTGGGGGTCCGGTTTCCTTCCCAGCGAATTCCAAGGCACCGCCCTCCGTGCGCGCGGCACGCCCATTCTCAACCTCAACCGTCCCGGGGAGATTACCGAGGAACGGCAGCGTCGGATGCTCGATCTCGCCGGGGACCTCAACCGCGACCACGCGGCGCGGTTTCCCGGGGAACCTGACTTGTCGGGACGCGTGGAGAGCTTTGAACTGGCGTTCCGGATGCAGATGGCGGCGAGCGAGGCCGTCCGCCTCGCGGATGAACCCGAATCCATTCGCAGGCTCTACGGACTCGACCAGGACGTCACCCGGCCCTATGGCGAGAAATGCATGCTGGCGCGGCGCCTGGTCGAGCGGGGCGTCCGTTTCGTGCAGGCCTACTGCGACGACGAGTGGGATTCCCATAACGGACTTCGCGACCAGCATTCGCGCCGGATGCTGGAAACGGACCAGCCCGTGGCCGCCCTGCTGACCGATTTGAAGCAGCGGGGATTGCTCGACCAGACGCTGGTGATCTGGGGCGGGGAGTTTGGTCGCATGCCGGTATCGGAGAAGGGGGATGGACGCGACCACAATCCCCACGGGTTCCTGGTCTGGATGGCGGGTGGCGGGATTCGCGGTGGGGTGCATTACGGCGAATCCGACGAGATCGGGTGGAAGGCGGCGGTGAACCCGGTCAGCGTCCACGATCTGCATGCCACAGTCCTTCACTGCCTGGGACTGGATCACGAGAGACTCACCTACCTTCACAATGGTCGGCGCTTCCGGTTGACCGACGTCGAGGGGGAGGTCATCCGCGGCATTCTGGCCTGACCGGGGATGGGTACAATCCACCCGGGGAATTCAACCCCGGAAGAGCGGCGGGACCGGGCCTCCCACGCCGACGGTTGCGCGGAAGAGGCCGCCGGCGAGCGGTTGCTGGATTCGCCCGGCGGCGTCCAGATCCCGGCTGGCCGTGGTGATCCACAGGGCGTCGCCGTCGCCAAAGCAGCAGGACGTGACGGCCTCGACAGGGACCCGAACCTCCGCGAGGCGACGCCCGGTGCGGGGATCGTGACAGGCCACGGCCCAGCCGCCCCACAGGGCTATCCAGAGATTGCCCACGGCATCGGCGCACATGCCGTCGGGGAATCCATCCGTCAACGTGACGACTGTTCGGCGATTGGAGATCTCGCCCGATGCGGGATCGAAATCAAAGGCGTCCACGCGGCGCGTCGGGGAGTCGATGTAGTAGAGGGTTCGATCATCGGGGGACCAGGCGAGTCCGTTGGAAATGCCGACTCCGCGCACGGTGGCATGGAGTTCTCCGGAAAAGTCCACGCGGTACAGCGTGCCGCGACCGGGTTCCTCCCGGACGGACATGGTGCCCGCCCAGAGACGACCTGCGGCGTCGCATTTGGCGTCATTGAACCGGTTGCCGGCCGGCTCCCCGGTCGGCGTGGCGAATGGTGTCCGGGTGCCCGTGTCCAAATCCATTCGCACCAGGGCATCGTTCACTCCGAGGAGGAAATCACCGCGTTCTGTGGGTATGGCGAATCCCACCCGCCCGGGAAGCGTCCAGTGACGTCGCGTACCCGAGGGCGGGTGCCATCGGTGAAGCTCACCCTTCTCGATGTCGACCCAGTGCAGGTGTCCCTCGTGCCAGACCGGTCCTTCGGCAAGGACGGCGCCGGCAGGTAAAGCGCATTCGGCATTCATGGAGCGGATGGGATGAATGAGGGCGGGGGACTCGGGAGACGCTCGGGCCGGAATGCGGATGGGGCAAGGGAATGGTGGGGAGGGGAGTTGTCAGTTTTCAGAGGGAATGGACCACGGACGACGGACCAGTGACCAGTGACCAATGACCAATGACCAGTGACCAATGACCAGTGACCAATGACCAATGACCAGTGACCAGTGTTCAGTGTTCAGTGTTCAGTCATCGGGAGGGTTTGGATCTGAAGACTGAACACTGAATACTGAAAACTCTCCCCTTCAGGGAGTGTAACCAGACCATTTCACTCCGCTTCCATTTGCCAATCGGACGGACATGCAGTCTGATGGTCGGTGACATGGGTTCCGAGCCGATCCAGTTCAAAGCGCGACCGAAGTCGAACGGTTTCCTTCCGATGACGCGGGAGGAGATGGACGTGCGTGGCTGGGACGAACTCGACGTGCTGATCATCACCGGCGACGCCTATGTGGATCACCCGTCCTTCGGGGCGGCCATGATCGGACGCGTCCTCGAAGCGATGGGACTCCGCGTGGGCATCGTGGCGCAGCCGGACTGGACGACCATCGAGTCGATCCAGGGGATGGGAGCCCCGCGCCTGTTTGTCGGCGTCACCGCGGGAAACCTCGACTCCATGCTGTCGAACTACACCGCCGCCCGTCACAAGCGGAAGGAGGACGTGTACAGCGCCGGGGGTGTCCCGGGAAAGCGCCCCAACCACGCCGCGGTGGTGTATTCCCAGATGGCGCGTCGTGCCTTTCCCGGCGTGCCGGTGGTGCTGGGCGGCATGGAGGCCTCCATGCGCCGGGTCGCGCAGTACGATTACTGGGAGGACAAACTCAAGCCCTCCATCCTGTCCCTCGCCAAGGCCGACGTGCTCGTGTACGGCATGGGGGAGCGGGCAGTGCGCGAGATCGTCGAGCGACTGCAGTCGGGACGGCGAGACTTTGGGGGGATTCGGGGTACTGCGGTGTTCCTCGGCAGCAAGGCCACCGCGGCGGCGGATTTCAGCGACTGCATTATTCTTCCCTCCTGGGAGGAGTTGCAGGCCGACAAAACGCACCTGATGCGGCTGACCAAGGTGGTCGAAGCGCAGCAGACGCCCTACAGCGGACGCCGCCTGGTGCAGATGCACGGGAATCGCGCCGTGCTCCAGGAGCCGCCGGCGTTTCCCGTGGATGGTCCGGAACTCGACGCCCTGTATGAGTATCCGTTCATGCGGTTGGCGCATCCGAGCTACACCGAGCCGGTGCCGGGATTCGCCACCATCAAGGACTCGATCATCGTGTCCCGCGGGTGTCCGGGCGGATGCACCTTCTGCGGCCTGGGATTCCACCAGGGGAAATTCCTGTCGAGCCGCAGCGTGGATTCCGTGTTGAAGGAGATCCGCAAGGTCGCCGAGTCCGGCAACTTCAAGGGCACCATTTCCGATCTGGGCGGTCCCACAGCGAACCTTTTTGCGGCGCGCAATGGGCACTCCGAGGAGTGTAAAAAATGCCATCGGCCGAGCTGCCTTTGGCCGTCCATTTGCCCCGTGCTGGAACTCAACGAAAAGGAGGGCCTGGATCTCCTGCGCGGCGCCCGGAAGCAGCCGGGCGTGAAGCATGTCTTCGTGCAATCCGGCATCCGCATGGACGTCGCCCTGCGCACGCCCGAGTACACCCGGGAACTCGTCCAGAACCATGTCTCGGGCCACATGAAGGTGGCGCCGGAGCACATGCATCCGGAGGTCCTGCGCCGCATGCGGAAGCCGGCGGGCGATTTCCCGGCATTCATGGAGAAGTTCTTTGATTTGAGCGAAGAGGCGGGGAAGGAGCAGTACCTGGTGCCGTACTTCATCTCCAGTTTCCCGGGCTGCACCGAGAAGGAGATGGGTGCGGTGGAACAGTTCCTGAAGAAGGAGCGGTGGAATCTCCAACAGGTTCAGGACTTTATTCCCCTGCCGATGACGGGTTCCGCGGCGATGTACGTGACCGGACTCGACATCAACACCGGCAAGCCGATCCCGGTCGTGCGCAACGCCGGCGACCGCGAGCGCCAGAAGCGCATGCTGCGTCCGAACCAGCCGCACGAGACCCGCCAGACCGGCAGCCGAGTCGGCGGGAGCGGGAAGCCGGTGCCGGTGGCTTCAGAACCCCAGTTGGATACCGTCGATTGACCCAACCAGGTGGCTGCGGGCTGCCGCCCGCGGGTGATGGTGCCTCCGCGCCGGCAGCGCGGAGGGGTGGCGCGTGTGGAGTCGCGTTGCCTGGGGAGACCCGGGGCGTTGGTGCGTTCGGTGTCCGCGGTGGTGCTGCCGCGGACGGAAGTCAGGAGCGCGCGGCAGCGCGCCCCCACCCATGCTCCCAAGGTGGCTGCGGGCTGCCGCCCGCGGGTGATGTTGCCTCCGCGCCGGCAGCGCGGAGGGGTGGCGCGTGTGGAGTTGCGCTGCTTGGGGAGTGCCGGGTCGTCGGTACGTGCGGTGTCCGCGGCGGTGTTGCCGCGGACGGAAGTCAGGAGCGCGCGGGAGCGCGCCCCCACCCATGCTCCCAGGGTGGCTGCGGGCTGCCGCCCGCGGGTGATGTTGCCTCCGCGCCGGCAGCGCGGAGGAGTGGCGC
>JAEUHD010000268.1 GCA_016793645.1 Verrucomicrobiales bacterium | reverse complement strand
TTGGTCGACCGGGCAGCCGGACAACGCGAGGGGTGTGGAGGATTTTGCCCACATTTGGACCCCGGGGACAACGGTGCATGCCGACCTGTTCGGAACCTGGAATGACTATGAGAACTATCCCTTTGGAGGAAATGCCGCCGGTTATGGGGTCGTTGAATTCGGGCCCGGTCAGGCTCCCATTTCTTCGGTAATTTCGCCGATCACACCCCCAGTTTACGATCCGACCTGCGTTCCCGAGCCCGAACTGTATGCAGTGGTTGGGGCGCTGGGTCTGTGTGGATTTGGTGTTTGGCGTCGAACCCGCAAGTCCGTCTGAGAACCCGTCCGGAAACGCAGAGCGGTCCTGTCTCCGCGGATACGGTCCGATCCAGGTCCGGATCCTGAAGTCCCCCCGCTCGCCCGCGACGCGAAAGCCCTGTTCGTAGTGCAGGCTTCAGCCTGTCCGGTGCTCACGGGGTCGGGCCGGGCGCGAGGGGAACGGCCTAAAGACCGGACTACAAAACAAGACGCAAGCGCCGTAGTGCAGGCTTCAGCCTGTCGGGTGCTCACGGGGTCGGGCCGGGCGCAAGGGGAACGGCCTAAAGACCGGACTACAAACCAAGACGCAAGCGCCCCAGTGCAGGCTTCAGCCTGTCGGGTGCAGTGGCAACCCCGCGGATCCTGGGCCAGACAAACAGGGATTGAACCCGCCCTCGCCCACCCACCGGGCGCCTCCGCTCCGGTCACAGAGCTATCCCCCGGGACGTGTTCGCGCGTCTTGGCGTCCCTCCTGGAAGCAACCGGGCAGGAGGTCGGCAAAAATCCGGATCTCCAACCCACTCTCCTCCGGGAACTTCGGCGAGCGCCTCAATCAGCCGAAAAATAAATGGCCCTTTGTGCGCCTCCCTCTCGCACTAGCGGGTGGGATGTCGGTGATTTCGCCAAACGCGCCGGTACTTGCAGGGACTACCTCCCAGGTCGTTCTGGCGATCCACCCGCGCGCCCGGACCTACGACTTGGCCTCCGCCTGGAGCGACACGATGAGTCCGAACGGCCGGTTGCTGTACTTCCTCGATGATGGGTCCCCTGACGCGTCCCGTCTGCGCGGGGATGGTCCCTCACACGCCTCGCCAGGGGCGCCCCGGATCTGGGGGATCCCCGAGCAGCTCCTTGACTGGTCGAAGAGTATCGGTAGCGAGGGATTCGCGGGCTCCGAGCAAGTGATCCCCGATCTCCACTCCGAAGACATCCTCAAGTTCAACGTCAATCCATCCGGGTCACTGGGAAAGGGCAGTGATGACACCGGGGGCCTGAACCTCGCCGCTACCGCGGCCCCTGAACCCCACCTACGCAGCAGGCCTACCGCTCGTTTGCCAATCGGACTGGCAAAGTCCACGCGGGTGCGGATCGGCACTGCCTCTCCATCGTTCCCAACCGGTTGCACTGGTTGTCCACTCAATGGATTCGGGAAATTCAAACAATCACGACTTGATGAAAGGCCGAACCCAATCCATCCGAAGCCCCAAAACACCAAATAATCAGATCGGATAATCACTCCCTTCTCGCACCATTTCCATTTCGCCAGCAGCCACAATCTACCCCATATTTGCCATGAATGCGTTCTCAAAACTGTTCTCTAGGAAGCGGCCGCTTCTACTACTTCTCCTCCTATCATTTCCAAGCCTAGTCTCCGGATTTCATTTTGATCTAACATCCAGCAACGCCTCTCCCGGTTGCTGGAATGGAGGGATCGTGGTGGACATCACTCCAAACGATCAATTTAACTTCTTTCGCATCATTGTCACTGGCGGACCAATTGTTCCGATTCATGTATGTGGAGTAAATCAGGCTGATATTCTCGCCTCCCAACCACACCACTTTTACCACCAGTTTGCCGGTTTACCATCCGGCACCTACAACGTGGAGGTTGCATTGCAGGTCACGCCGGTTTCGAAAGACTGCGAATGGGTAGGGGATTCCTATTCACTAGAGGTTACGGTGGGTGAAAATGCGACCCTCCCCCCCAGCCCCGAAATAATTCATCCTGGAAACATCGTCAGAACATTAGCCCAAAATCAGTGCGGTGGATTAAATGTTTCTTGGAGTGATCCTCAATTGAAGGGTTTTCCGTCCTCATGGGGTTGCTGGTCATACTCAGTTCCCAGCGGTAGCTACTTTCCAGTCGGCACAACTCACGTGACAGGGACCATTGACTACTCCTGCCAGCCCAACCATTGTTATGCCAGTAGTTCGTACACATTTGATGTAACTGTGATCGACTCGTCTCCGCCGTACATTCCGGGTGAAGATACGGAGGCTTGGCGGGACAGGTTTCCACTGTATGCGAGCATCGGACAGACATTCAGCGATGTGTGGGGTGGGGTCCCTGTAGCCACGGACAATTGTGCGGGGTTGATACAAGGAACGACAACTGATCCAACGACATTTAATACTCCTGGGGACTATATAATTCACTGGAGGTTTGACGATGGTGCGGGGAATGTTAGGGTAGTAGGGTTTACTGTCATCGTCCTGCCTGGAGAAGCAGATTCAGATGGCGATGGGTGGGTTGACAGTGTCGACAATTGCCCCCAAAAGCCTAATAGCGACCAAGCTGACCAAGATGGTGACAACATAGGAGATGTCTGCGATAACGACTACTATCCTCCATCAATTCCGAAGATCATCGGAATCGAGATTCCAATAGGGAGCTGTTCTGCCTCCTGCTTCCCGCTGATAGACGACGTCTGGTCAACTTCTGGCTTGCTATACCCGTTTAATAACGGGCGAGGAATTGGATGGTTGGTCAACCCCACCCTTGATCGGACGACAACACCTCCAGAGGGTCTTGTTCTGCACGACGGCGGCAGCTACTCAGGCGGGACTCCCGATCCCAATCGGGCGGTCATAACTTACTACTTTGATCAGCAAGTCACGGTGAGCCAGGTGGAGATTATTCAACATGCTAACGGCATTAGTCAGATCGAGGGTTTCGTTGGAGAATCACCCGAATCGCTAGTATCCATTGGATACGCCTGGGGGAGTCGCCAGAACCAAACTGGAGTAAATGTGTATTCCGAGTGGGAGACCGATATTTTCCATTTCGATAATAACGTTACCGCTGGGGCGATGCTTCGGTTGATTATAAAGAGGACGAGTTTCGACAGTTCTTATGGCACCTACCGCATTTTCCCGCGGGACGCGCAGGGAATTCGCTTCGTTGGCACGGCGGTCTCCACGAACACCGACGGCGTGATTCACGCCTTCATTGCTACCCACACCGATCAAACGTGGGTCGTGCCACCAGGTGTTGATCGAGTCTGGGCGAAGGCTTGGGGCGCAGGAGGTGCCGCTGGCAATAGCGCCTATGCGGATGTAGGGGGCGGGGGCGGATTTGTTGAGGGATTTCTCCCGGTCACTCCCGGAGAAACGCTCACCCTCATCGTTGGTGCAGGAGGTCAGCCGGGCACCGGCCTCGGAGCTTATGGGGGCGGTGGGAGAAAGGATAACTACGGTGGGGGGGGGCGAGGCGGTGGGCGTTCCGCGATCCGCAATTCATCGGGTATCGAGATCCTCACCGCCGGTGCTGGGGGCGGCGGCGGATATTCTACAGGCAACCCTGGAGCGGCCCGAGGCGGGGGCGGGGGCGGTTGGACTGGGACGGCCAATATCTGGCCGGGCAAAAATGGGGATCCGGGAACTCAGACTGCGGGCGGAGCAGGGGGAGGCATTGGAGGATCACCTGGAGGGCTCTTTGAAGGCGGAGGCGCGGGGGCTTGGAACGACGGCGCCAGCGGGTCAGGAGGGGGCGGTTACTACGGAGGTGGAGGAGGTTCCGACACCGGTGGTTCATATTCTCCCGACCCCGGTGACGGAGGAGGGGGAGGTGGGTCCAGTTTTGCTCTGGCTGGGGGCACCACCATTGCCGCGACGGATGACCTCCCGGGGAACACTTTGGATCCTTACTACGCTGGCAACGTTGGGCGTGGCGGCCATCAGACGGGTCCAAATCGAGGACCAGGTCCAGGTTATCCCGGCCGGATCGTGCTCATCTACGTTGTGGACTCAGACGCCGACGGCGTCCCCGACTCGACGGATAACGCTCCGGATGTCGCCAACCCCGGCCAGGAGGATTTGGACAACGACGGAGTCGCAGATGTGATCGACACGGACGTGGATGGGGACGGGGTGCCCAACTCAGTGGACAATTGCCCTGGCGTTCCGAATCCGGGGCAGGAAGACACAAACGGCGACGGCACCGGCGACGCGTGTCAGCGGGCGGTGTATGATCTGGCGGCCGGTTGGAGCGATTCGGCCAATCCCAATCCTCCCTGGTCGTACTTGTTGGACGGTGTGCCGGGGGCTTCCAACCTTCGCGGCGGCGACGTTTTCACCGATCCTCCCGGACCGCCTCCGATCTGGGGTAGTCCAGACTCCCCCTTCGGTTGGTCTCGAAGCATCGGGAGTGAGTTATCACTCCTGGATCTTCAGGCGGGGGACGTCTATGGCCACTCGCTCCGCGGGTCCGACCTCGCCATCACGTGGGCAAGTCCGTTGACCGGACCCGTTCTGGTCACCGGAAATACCTGGGCTCTCCGGGATATTGGACGGGCCAATGGCTGGGAACTCACCCTCAACGGGACTCCGTTGCGGTCGGGACTCGTTCATGGTGGAGATCCCTATGACCGCCCGCATCCGTCTGAGTTCGTCTTGAATCTGAACGTCACCAGCGGCGATGTCCTCCAGTTCCACGTCCAACCCTCCACGGATCATGGAGATGGCGTTGAGGACTACATCGGTGTGAACCTCACCGTCACCGTTGCTGGTCCGGATACGGATGGCGATGGGCTTCCCGCTTCGATTGATAATTGTCCGACGGAGTTCAATCCCGATCAAGCAGACGCGGACGGCGACGGTGTCGGCGATGTGTGCGATCCGGATCGGGATGGAGATGGAGTCGACAACACATCGGACAATTGCCCGACGCTGCCCAACCCCGACCAAGCGGACGCCGATGGCGATGGGATCGGGGATGTGTGTGATCCGGTGACCCTGCGCCACGTCATCCGCGTAAGCGTTCCGGAGGACAGCAGCGATGCGGCCAGCCACGCGTTGATTGATGAGGTCTGGAGTGTCTCAGCACCGCCGTTCCCCTTCGTGGCGGAGAGCGGCATCGGATACCTGATCAGCACGACCTATCCGACCCAGCTTGCGATACACGATCATCAGTATGTGGCGCCGAACGTGCCGGACCCGGCGCGGGCGGTGATCACTTACGTGTTCGACGAACCGGTGACAGTGGACCAGGTGGAGGTGATGCAGCACGGCAACGGGATTACCCAGTTCGAGGGCTTGGTGGGCAATTCGCTGGCCTCGTTGACCTCCATTGGAACGGTGATCGGTTCGCACGGTGACGTGACCGGCACGGCAGTCTTCACGGAGGGCGAGTCGGATATCTTCGACTTCAACAACACCACGCCCGGTCGGGTGTTCCGTCTGGTCATCACCAAGACCAGCCTGGAAGACGGTTATGCCAGTTACCGCATCTTTCCGCGGGACGCCCAGGGCGAGCGCTTCGTCGGTGCCGCTACCATCATCGATGGCGACACCGATGGCTTGCCTGACTCGCTGGATAATTGCCCTGAGACCGCCAACCCAGGCCAGGAGGACGTGGACGGCGACGGCCTTGGCGACGTGTGCGATCCGGAGGTGGGGACGCCGCCGGACCACCTCCACGCGGTCTCGTTTGCGCCGACCCGGATGCTTCTGACTTGGAACCCTCCTCCTTCAACTGGAGCGACCGAATTCGAAATTGAGCGAAAGACCGGGGGAGGCGGCTTTGAACCCATTCTGCAACTCGGCATACACGAAAGCTCCTTCGAGGATCGCATGGTCTTTGGCGGCACGACTTACACGTATCGGATAAGGACCTTGTACGGTCTCCTTCGATCAAACCCGTCCGCGGAAGTCACAGCCACCACTCGCGACTATCCGCGGCCCGCCGAGTTGACGGCGCTGGCGGTGAATTCCGCCCGGGTGGATCTTGCGTGGTTATTCTCCCCGCAGGGAACGGAAGGGCTATCGGTGCAGTTGGTGGTCGAACGACGTTCTGGAGCGGGCGGATATGCGCCGGTAGCCACCCTGCCGGCCGACGCGACTTCCTATCAGGATGTGAGCGTCACCGGCGGCACGGCCTATACTTACCGGATAAGAGCGCAGTATGATCCGGAGCATTCGACACAATCCAACGAAGCCACCGCTGCGACCAACCCGTCGGGAGCTCCCACCGGCCTCACGGCGGTGGCGCTGAGTTCGACGCAGGTCAGGCTGACCTGGGTGGATCACTTCACCGGGGAAACCGGCTTCGAGATCTGGGCCTCGGTGGATGGAGCCCCCGCGACCCTGGTGGGAACCAAGGGGGCCAACCAACTGACCTTCACCCATTCCAGTCTGTTGGGCAGCCACTCCATCACCTACCAAGTCCGCGCCATCACCGCCACCGCACACACGGACTTCAGCAACAGCGCCGACGCGCTCGTCATGGACCGGCCTACAGGCCTCGTGGCGCAAACTTCGGATGGCGTCACGGTTCAGCTCACCTGGACGGACGTCGCCACGAACGAGGCGGCGTACGAGGTCTGGCGTCAGGTGGGCGCCGGCGTTTCCACCCTGTTGTTCACCGCGCCGCCCAACACCGGCTCCTACACCGACACTGTGAGCGGGAACGAGACCTACCAGTACAAGGTCCGCGCGGTCAGCACGCCGCACGTGAGCACCTTCTCCACAGTGGATACCGTCAAGGCCATGCTGGCACCCAGCGGACTGGACGCCGTGGCCGCCACCAGCACCCAGGTCAATCTCGCCTGGACTGACAACAGCGGCGCCCTCGAGACCGGCTTCCAAATCTGGCGGCGTTTGGCCCCGGGGGCCTTTGCCAGGATCGCCACGA
>JAEUHD010000102.1 GCA_016793645.1 Verrucomicrobiales bacterium | reverse complement strand
CGAGGCGATCAGGTCCCGCACCGACCCACCCACGACCGTGCGACGATGCGGGAAGTGCCGGCGACCCAGTTGCAGGGTGTAGGCCACATCGGCGAGGGACGCCTCCGGATGCGCCGTCAGCCAGTCGCGAAGCCGGTCCGTCATCGACTCCAGCGCCACCCGGGAACGGGCGCTCAGGAAAAGCACCTGCTGGTCCCGCGATCCGTTGACCGCGGGCGGGAGCGGAGGCTCGGCGAGGACCACATGGACGTTGGTGCCGCCGACGCCAAAGGAGGACACGCCGGCATGGCGCGGCCGCTCCGTGCGGGGCCAGGGGAGGTTCTCCGAGGCAACGCGGAACGGACTCGAGGCGAAGTCGATGGCCGGATTCGGCCGCTCAAAGCCAAGGCTGGCGGGAATGGTCCCTTCACGCAGGGCGAGGGACGTCTTGATCAGGCCCGCCACGCCGGCAGCGGCGGTAAGATGGCCGAGGTTGCTCTTGATGGAACCCAGCGCGCAATGCGATGGCGTGCCGCCGGCGGGACGTCCCTGACGGAAGGCCAGGGACAGCGCCTCGACCTCGATGGGATCCCCGAGCGGCGTCGCGGTTCCGTGGGCCTCCACGTAGGTGATGTCGTCCGGCGAAACCCCCGCATCGGCCTGGGCGAGGGCGATCACCTCCGCCTGGCCGCGCACGCTGGGCGCGGTGAAACTGCCCTTGTCCGAGCCGTCGTTGTTCAATGCCGCGCCCTTGATGACGGCATGGATCTGGTCGCGGTCGCGTTCGGCATCCTCCAGGCGCTTCAATACCACCATCCCGGCGCCATCGCTGAAGCAGGTGCCCTTGCCCCCGGCATCAAAGGCGCGGGTGGAGCCGTCCGGGCTGTACATGCCCCCCTCGTTGTAAAGGCTCCCGCTCTGGATCGGAACCGTGATGGCCACGCCGCCCGCCAGGGCCATGTCGCAATCGCCATCCCGCAGGGCGCGCACCGCCTGGGCCACGGCCACCAGCGACGTGCTGCAGGCGGTGTGGATGCTCAGCGCAGGTCCCCGCAGATCGAATTCAAACGCCAGCCGGGTGGCGACGTAGTCCTTCTCATTGGACGTCATCACCTGGAATTCGCCGACCTGCTCGATGAGTTCGGGATGCCCGAGGACGTTGCGCGTGTAGTAGGTGTTGTTGCCCATGCCGGCGTACACGCCGACGAGACCGGACACTTTCGCAGGATCGTAACCGGCATCCTCCAGCGCAGCCCACGCGGTCTCCAAAAACACGCGCTGTTGCGGGTCCATAAGGGCCGCAAGCCGGGGATTCACCCCGAAAAAGGCCGCGTCAAACTTGTCCGCATCGGACAGGACCCCGCGCGCAGGCACATAGTCGGGATTCCGGCGCACGTCCTCCGGGATGGACGGATCCAGTTCATCCACGGTCCAACGGGTGACGCTGTTCCTCCGGGCCAGGAGGTTCTGCCACAACTGCCCGACATCCTCGGCACCGGGAAACTTTCCGGCCATGCCCACGATGGCGATGTCGGACCTCCGGCCGGGATTTCTCCGCGCCTGGCGGGCCCGGGCCAGCTCCGACGGTTCAAAGGTGTCCACGGTGCGCTCCAGAAACGCCGCGCAGGCCCGGACGGTGGGATGCTGGTAGTGCTTGACGATGGGCAGGCGCAGGCCGCGCTCCTCGAGTTGCGCGATGCACTGGATGCTCAGCAACGAATTGCCGCCCAGGTCGAAGAAATTGTCGTCGAGACCCACGCGATCCAGTCCGAGACGGTCGGCCCAGACTTCGGCGAGCGTCCGTTGCACCGCCGTCTGCGGAGCCGCATAGGGCACCTCCAGCGCCGGACGGCGCATGTCGGGGACTGGCAGCGCGAGCCGGTCAATCTTTCCGCTCGGAGTGCGCGGCAGGCTCTCCAGGGCGACAAACGCCGACGGCACCATGTAATCCGGCAGCAGGGCGCCCAGATGACGCCGGAGGTCGTTGGTGCCGGCGTCCCTGCCGGCGCGCGGCACGAAATACCCCACCAACCGGCGCAGACCGGGGCGATCCTCGCGCACGCTCGCCACCGCATGGGCGACGGCCGGATGCTTCTCAAGGGCCACTTCAACCTCGCCCAGCTCGATGCGATATCCCCGAACCTTGACCTGGCCATCCATCCGGCCGTGATACTCCAGCGCTCCGTCGGGAAGGACGGTCACACGATCCCCGGTCCGGTAGAGCCGCGAGCCCGGGGCCAGCGGATCCTCCACAAACCGTTCCGCGGTGAGTTCCGGACGATTCAGGTAGCCCGTCGCCAGACAGGCCCCACCCAGGAACAGTTCGCCTTCGGATCCCGCCGGAACCGGCTGGAGGGCTTCATCCAGCACCCGCAGCGTGACCCCGTCGATGGCGCGTCCAATGGGCGGAACCGCCGGCCAGGACCCGGGATCGCCCGTCAATTCGAACTCGGTGACCACGTGTCCCTCCGTCGGACCATACTGGTTGCAGAAACGGCATCCGGGGAGCTGATGAAACAGGTGGGCGATGGCCGGCGTGATGCGCAGTTGCTCCCCGCTGGTAAACACCTCCTTGAGCGAGGTCGGCACCTCGCCGGTCCGGGACACCGCCTCTGCGAGATACTGGAGGGCCACGAAGGGCAGGATCAGCCGGTGGATCTGCTGGTCGCGAATCCGCCGCAGAAGCCGCGTCGAGTTCAGCCGGTCCTCGTCGGTGATCAACACCAGGCTGCCCCTCTGGACCAGGGTGGCGAAAATCTCCTGGAAGCTGACGTCAAAGCTGATCGGTGCGAACTGCAGGGTGCGGTCCCCGGTCCCCGTGACCGAGGTGCGCTGCTGCCACCGGATGAGATTCACCAGCGCGCCGTGGGGCATGGCCACACCCTTCGGACGCCCCGTGCTGCCACTCGTGAACAGGACGTAGGCCAGATCCGAGGCGGTCGCCGGACAGGGTCCGGAAAACTCCGGTCCCCGGGAGGAATCCAAATCCTCGACAACCAGGGTCCGGGCCGGCGATCCCCGGAATCGGTGCTCGTGCGCCCGCTCCGTCAGGATCACGGGCGGCCGGGCGTCCTCCACCATCGCCGCCAGACGTTCCGCCGGATAGGACGGATCCATCGGGACATAGGCGGCACCCGCCTTGAGGATGCCCAGAACGCCCTGGATGAGCCGCGGGGAACGGTCCAGGCAGATCCCCACGGTGGCCCCCCGTCCGACCCCCTGCGCCTGCAGGGCGTGCGCGATCCGGTTGTAGCCGGCCATCAGGTCCCCATAGGTGATGCGGACCTGATCCTGCTCCAGGGCCGTATCGTTGCGGTGGGTGTCCAATCCCGCCTCCAGCAGTTCGAGGAGGTTCAGGGGTCCGGAGGAATCGCTGTGCATGGCCATGGTTCGGAGCCAACCGGCGGTCCCACCCCAAGGATCGGATGGAGGTTGTAGCCCGCCCGCCAGGGGGAATCCCGGAATGCCGGCTCCGTCCGGGTAGAATCCGTCTCCCGGGAATAAATGCAAATCCGACGGAGCGCCGGTTCCGGGGAAAAGAAGTGGGTAATTCCCGGGGGTTGGAAACCGCCCCCATCACTCGATCGCCGCCCGCATCGCCGCAAACCAATCGCCCCCCGCCGAGCTGTCCACGGGCGCGGTCCCCGCCATGGCGCCGTCCTCCACACACTCCGCCGGAAGCTCCTTCAGGAAGGGCGACGGATGACACGGCATGAGCTGGCCGTAGCGCTTGCGTCCGGAACAATGCGAGACCTTCAGCGATTCCTGGGCCCGCGTGATCGCCACGTAAAACAGCCGCCGCTCCTCATCGAGCGTGCCCTCCACCTTGGACCGGGAGTGGGGCAGGAGACCGTCCTCCACCCCGACGATGTGGACGTGCGGGAACTCCAGTCCCTTGGCCGCATGCATGGTGATCAAGGTCACCGCATCCCCGGCTTCGGCGTCCTCCTCGCGCTCCTGGTCCAATGCCAGGTCCTCCAGGAACTCGTTGAGACGCTCCAGCGGTCGGCGCGAAATCCGGTGGTGCCGGGGTTCCGCGGCCGGGGGCGCGGTGGAGCCGGGAGACTGGACGGCGACCGGGAGGCCCGCCGGAACCGAAGCCGGTGCGGGCACCGTCGGCAGCACCCGGGGCCCCTCCGGATCGTCGAGTCCCGCCATCAGTTCGCGCAGGTTCTTCCAGCGGCTCTCGGCCGCCTCGGCCGTCTTCTCCGTCCGTCGCAGTTCGGCAAAGTACCCGATCTCCTCGAGCCAGCGCTCCGCCCATTGTTCCAGGCAGAGTCCGCCGTCCGCCTCCAGCGGTGAACGGATTTCCTCGATGAAGGCATGAAAGCGGCGCAGGGCCTCGCCGGTTCGGGCGGCAAAGCCGGCCTGGACGTCCGTGTGGCGCAGCACGGTGAACACGCTGCTGTTCCGCTCCTGGCTCGCCGCCAGCAGGCGCTCCATCGTCACGTCGCTCAACCCGCGCGCCGGGGTGTTCGCGATGCGCAGCAGCGCCACGTCGTCGTGCGGATTCAGGAACGTCTTCAGATAGGCCAGAAAATCCCGGATCTCCCGGCGGTCAAAAAAGCTCTGGCCGCCGATCAGGTGATACCGGACCCGGGCCTGCCGGAGGGCGGTCTCCAGCGGACGCGACTGCAGGTTGGTGCGGAACAGCACCGCCTGGTGACCCCATCCAACCCCGCGTCCGAGGCGGTCATATTCGATGTTCTCCACCACGGTCTTGGCCTCCTCCTCGTCGGAGGTGAAGCAGTGCAGCAGAATCTTGTCCCCCTCACCCTTGGCGGACCAGAGCTGCTTGCCGCGGCGGCGGGGGTTGTGGGCGATGACGCCATTGGCGGCGCGAAGAATGACGTTGGTCGAGCGGTAGTTCTGCTCGAGTTTGATCACCTTCACCTCGGGGAAGTGCTTCTCGAGATCGAGCAGGTTGGCCACCTCGGCCCCGCGCCAGCCGTAGATGGATTGATCGTCGTCGCCCACGACGCAGAGATTGCGGGATTCGCGGGTCAGCGAGTGCACCAGTTCGAACTGCGCCGCATTCGTGTCCTGATACTCGTCCACCATCACGTAGCGATAGCGCGCACGACAGGCCTCCAGGGCGTCGGGATGCTCCCGGAACAGGCGGAGGACGAGCAGGATCAGGTCGTCAAAGTCCACGGCGTTGCACGCCCGGAGTGCGGACTCGTAGCGCCGGGCCACATGCTCCGCCAGCGCCCGCACATTCGGTTCCCCAAAGGCGTCCGCCCGCGTGCCGCCATTGCGAAAGCGGCTGATCAGGGACAGCACCGCGGCCGGATCCGTCTTCGTGGCGCCCTCGTTGATCCCGGCCAGGATCTTCTTGATCGCGGCGATTTGGTCGCCCTGGTCGTAGATGACGAAATGCCTGCGGTACCCGAGCTTTTCGATGTGCTGCCTCAGGATTCGCACGCAGAGCGAATGAAAGGTGCACACCGTCGGACGGGCCGGCTTCTCGCCGTTGGCGCCGCGTTCCCGGGGCAGCATTTCATTGACCCGCTCCAGCATTTCGCGGGCGGCCTTGTTGGTGAAGGTGACCGCCAGGATTTCGTCCGGAGCGATGCCGCGGGCGACCATGTGCGCAATGCGGCAGGTGATGACGCGGGTTTTCCCGGTGCCCGCACCGGCAAGGATCAGGACCGGACCCCGGTGGGTCACGGCCGCCTGACGCTGTTGCGGATTGAGGGAATCCAGATTCACCGGGCCGCGGAGAATGCGGTCGCGTTCCCGGCGGTCAAGTCCGTCCACGCCCCGTCCACGACCCCCGGCAACGCAACACCCGCCCCGGCAGGCCGCGTTTCTCCGAAGGCTTGCATGGGCCCTGTGTTTGAACGGGAATCGCCCTCAAGACTCCCATTACTTCGAAGGATCGCCTCGCCCCCATGAACTCCCGGTTCCCCATGCTCCTGCTGGCCCTGTGCACGGGCCTCTTCTCCACTCGCGCAGCCACCCTCGGCATCGGGGATCCCGCCCCGAAACTCCAGACCGGAAAATGGATCCAGGGCGATCCGGTGGCCACCCTGGAACCTGGAAAGACCTATCTGGTGGAATTCTGGGCGACGTGGTGCGGGCCCTGCCGGACCTCGATTCCCCACCTCAACGAGGTTGCCGCGAAATTCAAGGACCGGGGACTGGTGGTCATCGGACAGGACGCCTGGGAGAACGACGAAAGCCTCGTCGAGCCGTTCGTGAAGAAAATGGGGACCAACATGACCTACCGGGTGGCACTGGACCACAAACAGGGCTCGGAGAAGGGAACCATGGCGGAAACATGGATGGAGGCGGCGGGACAGAACGGCATTCCGACCGCGTTCCTCGTGGATCCCAAGGGGCGGATTGCCTGGATCGGCCACCCGATGACCCTTGAGGAGAAGGTGCTCTCCCAGGTGATCTCCGGGACCTACGATCTTCAAAAGGCGGCCGCCGATTTCGCGGAACAGGAACGACGCAACGGAGTCCTGGAAGCCGCCTGGAGGAAGCTCCGCGTCGCGATCCAGGCCAGGGACTGGGACACCGCGGAGTCCGACCTCGCCGGGTTCGCAAAACAGCTCCCGGAGAATGACCAGGGAGGACTCGACCGCGTCCGGCTGGACATCTTCTTTGGACGCGGGAATTACGACGCTGGCTTTGCCTTGATGGGACGGATGGCGGATGCGCATCCCGGGGAACCGATGATCCAGAACGAACTGGCCTGGAGGATTGTGTCCGATCCCGCACTGGAAAAACGGGACCTGGTGCTGGCGGAACGCCTGGCCCTGCGGGCCCGGACCCTGACGCAGGGGAGGGATCCGGCCATTCTCGACACCCTGGCGCGGGTCCGGTTCCTCCAGGGCATGAAGACCGAGGCGATCGAACTCCAGGAGGCCGCCGTGAAACTCGCCGATGACGATGCCCGAACCTCGCTGGGGAAGACGCTCGAAAGCTACCGGAAGGGCACGCTTCCGAAGCCGGAGTGAGCCGTTAAACCAGCGTCTGCAGAAGCGCGGAACCGTCAAGACGTTTCAAAAACCAGCGGCTCCGGCACCCCTCATTTCCCACTCAGCCCGGCATCACTCGCCAACTGCAGGGCTTCGCGGATGAGAATCTCCCCGGTCTGTTCGCCCAAGGAGGTCCGGGTGATGTAGTCGTAGCGCTTGAAGCTGTTCCAATCCACGGCGGTGAGAATGTACCCGAAGGCGTCATTGGTGAGGCCCAGCAGAAACACGGGGGAACCGGGGATCTTGCGCTTGAGGTAGAATCCCATGTTGGGCAGGGCCTCACCCGGAATGGTGAGGAATGTCGCCGTGCCCAGCTCGACGAGCGCGAGGCGCGTTGAAACGCGTCCCTCCGCATCGGTGGAATACCCGAGGGGCGAACCCTGGAGCACCGCGCGCATCCCGGCCGCCTCCACGGGGAACTTCACGACCCGGGTCGTGACCCGGATCCTCGGATTCGTCTGAAGCGGGGCGTCCTTCACGACCCGCAGGGATTCGTCGGCCAGCAGGGTCCCGATCCGGATGCATTCCTCCCAGGTGTTCACCTCGCCATCAGGACGACGATTGTCCGCCGTGATCATGCCTCCCTGCGCGCTGTTCATGAAGATCGCCGTGCCGCCGCCGGCCGCCGCAATGCGGTCGCACAACGGTCCAATGAGGTCCGGACTGCAGATGCCGCGATCACTGCCGATCACTTCCGGGTGAATGGCGTAATTGACGAGGGTGGCGAGCGGACGGCCATCCGCGCCAACAGCCTGGAGCACATTGACACGGGGATCGTATAGATCGGGCGCATAGTAATTATAGGCGATCCGCCCCTTGGCTTCGCCCGAGGCCACCCGGAGGGAGGCGGGACTCAACTGCTGCAGGGCCTCGGTGACAGTCTCGGCAGCCCGGGCCACCACGGTGTCGAGGTACTTCAGATCCGCCGTCGTCCCCCCCTTGCCGTCCGGGAACGCATAGGCATCCGGGGCGCTGTGCGTGTGCGTGGCACCGATCAGGATGTGATCGCCCGGAATCCCCGTCACACGCGAGCGCACGCGGTCGCCGAGCACGGCGGGGAATCCGAGCAGATCGGTGCTCACGATGGCCACCCGGTCGCCCTCGTTCTCGAGGACAAGAGCCCGGACCGTCAATTCCCCGCGCTTCTCGGCCGCGGGATGCGTTGGCCCCATCCCGCCCGACACCGGCAACAGCGGATCCGGCGTAATCGTCCGCACCGCAATGCCGGCGCGAAACTCGGCATAGGCCGGGAACGCAAACAAGACCAACGCCAAGGCCGGAGACCACCCCCAAGGGATTCTCATGTCCAAAGCATGCCCCGCGCCCGCCCCCCGGTCCACGATAACATCCCCTCCCATGAAGTGGCGACGCGGGCATCCAGCACCACGAAACTGTCACCTTGCACGGAGATGCGATCCCGGCGTTCGGTGAAGCCAGTTTACTGAGACTCGCGCAATAGGGTGACGTACCATCCCTACCCGCAGTGGCTGGAATTCCCCAGCGCCGGAGGCGCGCCAGACAATAGCCCCGGGCGTGAGCCCGGGGTGTGTGTTGGCAGGATCCCAAGCCCCGTAGGGGCGGCAGAGGGCCCGGCCCACGCGGCGAAGCTGCATTCTTCCGCCCCTCCGGGGCTGAGCGGGATTCCCGCCCCAACCCACGGCTCACGCCGTGGGCTACTGTCTCTCGCCGCTCCGCGGCTGTATGCCGTCGCGTGGTCACCCTATTGAGCAAGAATCAATAGGCGGAATGGTCAAATCTCAGGGCTTCGGTCGCCGCAAGACCACAACGCCTACCGGCTCGAACTTCGACCCAGAAACGGATAACGTGACCACCTCCCAACCCGTCTCCAGGCGCTCGGCCGTGCCCTCGATAAAGGCCTTCGGATCTCCATACTGTGTCCAATACTCCCAAGAAGGGGCGTTCCTTGTGGATGATGTCCCGAAGAGAATTGCGGCGACCAAAAAGACGGCCGCAGCTGCGGATGCCAGCACTGACCAAACGACGAGAAATGTCTGCGACAACCTGAAAGGGGATGGTGCGGCTGGTGTCTCGGTGGGGTTCATATCTTGATTCTCGTCAATGCGAGCAGAATCCGCCTACGCCAGATCTCACCGACTGCCGCCGGAAACGGGCGCTGGCAGGAAATCCAGAGCCTGGATCCCAAGAGCCTTCGATCTCGTACCGGAGGATGCCGGATCGTGTGGAGCGATGTTAAGCTGCGTCATTGTTTCGTGTAAGCGTCGCCAACCAACTGGCCACGATCATAGGCCTCGGAATAATCAAAGGCTGGATTGGCTGCAGAAACGTAACTGAGTACGCCTTCACCGAGATTCTCAATGCCGTGCATCAGACCTGAAGGAACATAAACAAGCTCGCCCACGCTCACCTCCTTGTACTCCTCACCCACGAGCATCCGTCCTCTCCCAGCCACAATAACGTAGATCTGCACCTCCGGGTGATTGTGCGGAATCTGCCGACCGCCGACCGCAACATCAACCCAGGTGACGGCTAATCTATCCTCGGCAACATCTCCGCGAGCCAGCAGACCGATTGAAGTCAGCTTCTCTCGCTGACGTTTTGGTGCGCTGTCTTTGTGTCTGGTAAACATAAGTGGTGAACCCCCTAGTGGTGTTGCTTCATGGGTGCCGATCCCTGGGAGCCGATACAACCAGCACGAGTGAACCCTCCAGGCATTCCTGCTCACGCAGGTGGCCGTGCCTCGCATCCCATGTGCCGTCAGCAAGGTCGCGAGCCAAATTGGCCTCGAATCGGGAAACTGCTGCAGGTGCAACGAAGCTCCACGCCGAACAGGCCAGCCGAGCAGCTGGATTGAGGAGCATCTCCGGCCGCCCATAGTAGGCATCATTGAAGCCGTCCGTGCAATCGAACGGGATCGGCACACGCGTTACCCTGGTCACACCTCCGAGACCACCGGCCAACGCGGAGATTTCCGGAAAGCGCGATGCCTCGGTTTCTATCGCCTCAGGCGAGTACTCATAGAGCCAATACGTGCGCAACAGCGCCGGATCGCAGGTCAAAATGACCACGGGACCGCGCGTGACCCGCCGCACCTCCTTAAGCCCGCCAGCCAAGTCTGACCACTGATGGACTGTGAAGGTGCCCATAGCCGCGTCGAATGAGTGATCCGCAAAGGGCAAATCCTCCGCACACGCATCGACTGCCGCCGGAAGATGTATGGGACGCTCTCGGCGCATGGTAGCCGAAGGCTCAACGGCTGTGACAAGCCGATCGGTCGGTTCATAGGAACCGGTGCCAGCGCCTACATTGAGCACGGTGCGCGCATCGCCGAGAGCGGCATGAACGAACGCAGCGATACGAGGGTCCGCGACGCGGTAGTTGCGGTAGACGACGCCGATAGAGGCATAGTCGGCATCCCCCGCGCTTCCGTCCGTACTTCTTGAGGGATGACTCATGGTGTGTGCAGTGGCCTAGAGCAAACTCAGCCGCGCCACGATGCGGCGTCGGTTGCAGCGGTCCGGCGAATTACAACTCACCCTAAACCTTGGCGTTGACTTGACGTATCATGGTCATATCTCAGGGCTTCGGTCGCCGCAAGACCACAATGCCTACCGGCTCGAACTTCGACCCAGAAACGGACAAAGTGACAACCTCCCAACCCGTCTCCAGACGCTCGGCCGTACCCTCGATAAATGCCCTCGGATCTCCATACTGTGTCCAATACTCCCAAGAATGGGCGTTCCTTGTGGATGCCGTCGCGAAGAGAATTGCGGCGACCAAGAGGACGGCCGCACCTGCGGATGCCAGCACTGACCAAACGACGAGAAATGTCTGCGACAACTTGAAAGGGTATGGTGCGGCTGGTGTCTCGGTGGGGTTCATATCTTGATTCTCGTCAATGCGAGCAGAATCCGCCTACGCCAGATCTCACCGACCGCCGCCGGAAACGGGAGCTGACAGCGAATCCAGCGCCCGATCACGCGAGGTATCTAACCTGGAGCCGCGGGCCGGCGGTTCGTGTCAAGCGACTGTTCCAGGGGTGTCGTCGTCAATGCTTGATGGCGGCGATGCGCTGTTCGTCTGGTGTAATGAGTGGGTGGCGTGGATAGGGACGCCAGGGCTGGTGCGCTACCGCCGAATACTTGTGAGAGATGACGTCGTGCCATTCGGCTGCGATCAAGTGCTCTCTCCGTTCGCTGGGTGTAAGACCGGGGTTCTCCGCGTCTGCTCGAAGCTGCTTTGCAAGGGATGCGTAGTGGTCGGCCCATCCGTCGCAGAAGTCATGCTTGTTCCAGATCGCGAGGGCGCAGACGGCAAGGAAAAGGAATGCGCCGCCACGTGCAATTCGCTTCCAGATTCGTTTGGTCGGTTTCATGGGCGTATTGTGTTGGTTCACGGATGGTGCGTAGCACCGCCAACGACCCGCGCTCCGCGAACGCGGACGCCGGTGGTGGAGCGGAGAATGGGCCTCTGATCAGACAATGGCGAGGCAGTTCGCTGGTGTGGCATGGTTTGATGTTAGACCGATGCGTAATCATGTCTGCGCCGAATCATCCAAATCACCAAAAGCAGAGCGCTCACGAACAAAGCCCACAAGAAGACTGTGAGCGGAAAGCTCCAGAGCGCGTTATCAGTCAAGGAGAGCTTGCTGGTCGAAATCCCTAAATCAACATCTGCCCGCGTATCGCGAAAACAATCCACAATGACCGCCGTCCAGATCGCAACAAACGCGACTCCCGACAATGTCATGTGAAGCCATTTGCTCATAGCGGTCAACCGACCAAGCTCAACGACCGCCGCCGGAAACGCCCGGTCGGCTGCAATAGTCGCGAACAAACTACCTGAACCGTCCGCCTGCCCAGCGGGGCGGCAGTTCGCTGCATCGCTCTGGTTGAACTAAGCCGCTGCGCGGCGAAGCGGAGGTGGGAGCGGGGTTCCAAGGTTGGGCCGGGTCCGGCTGACGGCATGGGGGGAGCGTATAGGCTGGGCGGTGCATGAAAAGCACCAAGTCCTACACCATTCACCCAAAACACCTCCGCAACGCTCGGGCGCTGCGTCGCTCCCAGGCTGCGGATTCAGCCCCGCCTACCGTGTCGCCGCCGGCCTCCACGGTCCGAACCACGCCGCGGGATTTCGCCAATCCCGTCGATTACCAGCATCCCTACGAGTCCATGGGCCGCTTCGCGCAGGCGCTGGCCCTGCGGTATGACGCCAACCGCACACGACACGCCTACTACCGCCAACTGCGTCTTCTCCACGAACACTTCGCCCTCGATCCCGCCCTCCTCACCGAGTCCCACCTGCGGGACTACTTCCTCTTCGTCAAACTTCAGAAGCACTGGAAGCCCAAGTCCATCCGCCTGGCCCTCGCCGCGATCCAGCAGTTCTTCGTCGGCCTTCTCGGCCACGCGGACTGGAAGATCTTCAGACAGATCCGCACCAAGGACCACGATGTCCTCCCGCCCGTTCTCACCCGTCCGGAGGTCCACGCTCTGCTGGCCCACATCCGCCTGCGTCGCTACCGCACCCCGATCAAACTCATCTATGCCTGCGGACTGCGACTCAGTGAGTGCCTGGCCTTGACCATCCACGACATCAAAGGGGCCGAGAACAAACTCCTCATTCGAAACAGCAAAGGACATCGGGACCGGGTCCTGCCGCTGCCCACCTGTCTCTATGAGGAACTCCGCCGCTACTGGAAGTTTCACCGGCATCCGCTGCTGATCTTCCCCAATGTCGGACGGGGGGAACACACACCGGAAGCCACGGCCCGGCGCATGCACGAGGCCACCGCGCCCATGCCCTGTTCCTCCCTTCAGCGCTTGATCGTCGTCGCCCGCAAGGAACTCAACCTCCCCGCCGCCTCCGTCCACACGCTGCGTCACAGCTTCGCCACCCACATGCTGGAAGTGGGTGCCCATCTGCACACGATCCAGAAGCTGCTCGGTCACCAGCAGATCACCTCCACCATGGTCTATCTGCACCTCACCCATCAAACCACCCGCGAGGCGCTGGGGCTGATGGAGGAACTCTGCCGCACCCTGCCCCGCTGAACCCGCGTGGCTCCCGCCCCCACCGTGCTCGGGGCGCTGCGTCGGTTCCTGCCGGAGTTTCTGGACTCATCCCCGGCGCTCTCCGCGTATCAACACCGCGCCCTCTGGGCCATCTCCCACTGCCGCACTCCGGCATTGGGCGGGCGGGCCTTTGCCTGTTCGGATTGCCACCAGGTCCACTTCGCCTGGCATTCCTGCAATCACAAGGCCTGTCCACAGTGCGGCCGTGCCGCCACCGCCCAGTGGGTCCAGCGCGAGTTGCACAAGCTCGTCGAGGCGCCCTACTTCCTGGTCACCTTCACCCTCCCGGCGCAACTGCGCCCCTGCTTCTTCGGACCCTTCGCCAAACAGGCTTACGACCTGTTCTTCGCCGCCGTGTCGGGATCACTGTCCCGAAAGCTCGCCACCTCCAAAGGGCTGCAAGCTGCCACCAGTGGCTTCACCGCGGTGCTCCACACCTGGAACCAGCAGCTGGGATTTCATCCCCACATCCATTGCCTGGTTCCGGGTGCCGGACTCAACGCCAACGGACGCTTCGTGCGCGTCCGAAAACCGGACTATCTCCTCCACCTACCGCTCCTGCAGGCGGCCTTCCGGGAACATCTGCGCGAACTCTTTCGAGTTCATCACTGGCAGGTCGATCCCGCCGTCTGGGGAAAGGATTGGGGCGTCCACATTCAACCCGCCGGCAACGGCCGCTCCGCCCTCAAATATCTCGGGGCCTACGTCGCCCGCACCGCGCTCAGCGATGCCCGCATGGCGGGCATCGACGATCACACCGTCCGCTTCCGGTGGAAGAACCGGGCGGCGGGCAACCGCCGCGAGATCTGCACACTCCCCGGCGTGGAGTTCGTCGCGCGCTACCTCCGGCACGTCCTCCCCCGCGGTCTGCGTTCCATCCGCTACTACGGCTTCTGTCATCCCGCCGCCCGCGCCCATCGCCTGCGAGTGCAGATCCATTCCGGCGGAACCGTCCATTGGGGTGACTCCACGCCGCCGGCCTCAACACCGGCCCCGGTTCCCCTCTGTCCCTGCTGTCGCAAGCCGATGCGTTCCCTGAATCTCATTGCTCCCACCTATCGCCAGCGCGGACCTCCAGCGGCCGTGGCCTCCGCCGTCATCACATCATCACTTCCATGAGACGCTCCCTCTCTCTCCATCCTCGGGTGCGTCGCCGATGCCTTTTGTCCCAAGTCCACCCGGCATCGCTCCCGACGGTCGATGACAGTCGATTCAGGGCTTCCCTGGATCCCCGATATCAGTCCACCGCCCGGCGAATACCCTCGAAACGTCTTATACCTCCGCCCCACGGCGTCCCCGGACCCAAATCCAGCCTGACTCCCGTCCCCGGCTGAAAACACAAGCGCCATTCAGGCACTGATCCGTCCTCCTACCCCACCGCTTCCCCGGGCTTGTTCAACCAGGGGTGCAGTTGCTGGCTCCGCTTCGCTCCGCAGCACTACACCCTTGGATGTT
>JAEUHD010000066.1 GCA_016793645.1 Verrucomicrobiales bacterium | reverse complement strand
GGAGTCCATCCGCATCGGACCGCCATCCGGTGGCGGGGAACTCCTTCGGACGCCCCATCCGCCCCGTGGCCTCCAGGTTCAGGTTGCGCGACCGGATCTCCACCCCGAGGGCGCCGTTCTGCGGATTGCGCGTGATGAGCTGACCCTGGCTCCCGCTCCGCACCGAACCCAACTCCTCGCCATCCGCCGCATCCAGACGCCAGATCTCCTGCATCGAACCGTCGATGTGATCCCGGAACGTGACGCCAACGCCGGTTTCATCGAGCCACCACTCCCGGCGAATGGAGAGTCCGGCGGGCTTCTGGGAACCCATGCCCCGCATGCGCTGCTCCAGCCGGAAGGGTTCGGCGACGTTCCACCGGTACACCGGCAACGAACGCCACATCTCCGGGACCGGTGTCTGGGACACGTCCACCGACGGAGAGCCCACGATCTCGACCACGCGGAATTCCGGACGCGCCTGGAAGGCGACCAACTCCTCCGAAACCGCCGGCTTCAATCCGGCCCCGAACCGGAATTCCTTGGGATCATCCATTCGAAAGGCATCGAGCCGAAGCGTCCATTTGCCGGCTCGCACCTGGGCTTTTACCCGTCCGGCCTCGTCCACCAGCATGGGGATCGGACTCGCCACCGACGCCAGTTTCCATCCCTCCGGCACGATCGCCCCCAGCTCCTCTTCGCGGCTCTTGCCGGAGACGATGAGTTCGACCTCCTGGTGCCACCACATCGGGATGCCGTCCTCCAGCGCGGCAAACAGCTTCACCGACAGAAAATTCTTCTCCCCGGCGTCGGCGACCCCTTCGCGCTTGAGCCACAGCAAGCCCTGCGCATCCCAGACCGGCGCCTCCACCGGCTTGCCGTCCAGCGACAGGGTCAGGACTCCAATTTCACCGGGAATCTTCAGGCGCTGCGGAATCTCCTTCCACTGGAACGCGCCCTCAATTCGGTACTGTCCCGCCTCCACGCGCACGGCGGGACCGCCGTCATGTTCCAACACGGGAACCGCGACGCCGTTGGCCTGAACCGACACCGGCCAGGCTTCGGAACTTCCCGGCAGCGGAAGCCAGGATCTGCCGTACACCGTCACGCCCAAATCAAATTTCGCGCCGGCGCCGTCCACCTGCAGTCCCAGGCGGGACGGCCAGAAACAGCGGTGCGTATTGGGATCCGAATAGGGCGTCGGACAGAACCGGTGAACGTCGTTCCAGGTCGCCCAATCCTCCCAGGGTTGCAGGGCGCCGGGCACCTGCCGGGTGTCCGCCCCGACGGCCTGAATCCAGGCGATCACGATCACGGCGAGCAGACGAAATAAGCGAGGAGGGTTCATGGAAACAGGGTTCGGCGGGGATATAGCGCTGAGGCGGATGGGCGGAAAAGGAAACTTCAAAACGCTCCCCCTATTCATGGACGTAAGCCCAATCCCCAACGCGCTCCAGGCGCCCCCCATATCCCTCGTGGGGGTAATTTGTCTTCGGAAAATAGAGGAATTTGTCGAAATTGATTCCTCCTGACGGCGTGTCGATGGCTAGAACCCATGGATTGCCCTGATAAACGACCGGGTTTGTAAGGTACTGATATTGCGGATAGGCCCCCATCCCGGTACCGGGAATTCCCGGAAGAAATCCGGGAACCAATTCGTTGAGGGAGCCCGGTGGCCGACCGTTCTTCAATTCGAACTCCCGAATCGCCGCCACCAAAGGCTGACTCCGCTCGGCAAGCTGATGAAACGCCTTCATCCGAATCGACTCACACCGCCTCAAGGAGATGAGGAACGCAACGAGGTACGAGACGGATCCCAAGGCGACCAGGGCCGAAGCCCATTGCGTCTTTCGGAAGAACAATCCCACAAACGACAACAGCAAAACCACGGGCGAGGCGATCGCAGGCAGTCCGAGGAGCATGCCCAGTGTAAAAAAAGCCTTGGTTCCATTCGAACCAACCCGGAACGCCTCCTCCTGCGTCATGACGGCATAGGGGATCCCTCCCAAAACCAGGGGAACGACGATGGATACCAGCAGCTTGGTTCGAGTCATGGACGTTTCGGGCAGCCGAATTGGAGATGATTCCACTCGAATCGGCAACTTCAACTCATGGGGTGTTCCTTCGTCACTTCAACCACGCAGCAAGTCCGTCAATTCTTGGAACCTTTTCGAGCATGCTGGTTCACGGCGTGCTCGGAATGGCTTTTGTACAATCCCCAAATTGCGGCCTGCGCAGGATTTCGTGATCCGCACGCCACCTGCCTACGCCGGCAGATATCCCCTCGCGACGACCTCAAACGCGGCCACCTGGGCCTCGGCCCACGAGGCGTCGCGACCCAACTCTCGGGCGAGCAGTCGCGCCACGGCGGGCGCCATCCGCAGCGCCGCCCGTGCGTTGAGGAACAATGCCCGGGTGCGCCGGGCCAGGACATCCTCCACGGTGCGGGCCATCTCGCGGCGCGCTGCCCAGACCGCCTCGGCGCCGCAGATGGGCAGCGCCACATCCAGGGGTTCACCCAGGGCAGGCTCGTGCCGGATGATGTCCTGCAAGGCCGGAGCATCCGATCCGTAGAACCGCAGCGCGCCAAACCGGTCCGCATGCTGATGAAAGCCGTGAATGTTCAGGTTCCGCGTCACGCTCGCATGCTCGGGAAGGCGCGCGAGCACCGCCGCCTGGTTGACGCAGTCCTCCGCCATGTTGCGATAGGTCGTCCACTTGCCGCCGGTCACGCTCACCAGGCCCGACGGATCAATGTGCAGGGTGTGATCCCGCGAGAGGGCCGCCGTGTTTTTGCTGTCACCGGACCGGACCAGCGGTCGAATCCCGGCGAACTGGCTGAGGATGTCGGCATGGGTCGGCTTCCGCGCGAGGTAGAGCGCCGCCGTGGACAGCATGAACTCCACCTCCTGGGCCATCGGGACCGGTTCCAGGGGCGCGGACTCCACCGGCGAATCCGTCGTGCCCACCAGCGTGTGGCCATGCCACGGAATGGCGAACATGACACGCCCGTCGCTGGTGTGGGGAACCATGATGGCGGTGTCCCCGTCGAGAAAGGAACGGTCGAGCACAATGTGCGCCCCCTGGCTGGGAGCGATCATCGGCGTCACGCCAGGATCGGCAAGGCGCCGAACCGAGTCCGTGAACGGCCCCGTCGCATTGATCACCACTTTGGCCCGGGCGGTGAACTCGCGTCCGGACTCCGCGTCCCGCGCGGTCACTCCCTCCACCAATCCGTCCGCGTCCCGGAGAATCGCCGTCACCGAGGCGTAGTTCACCAGGGTGGCCCCCTGCTCCACCGCCGTGGCGGCGAGATTGATCAGCAGACGGGAGTCATCGAACTGCCCGTCGTAGTACTCCACCCCGCCCCGCAGTCCGTCGGGACTCACATTCGGCAGCCGCTTCAAGGTCTCCTCCTTGGAGAGCAGACGCGAAGCGCCGAACCCGTACTTGCCCGAAAGCCCCTGGTACACCTTCAGGCCAATCCCGTAGAAGGGCCCCTCCCACCACGCATAGCTCGGAACGATGAAGGGCAGTTCACTGACCAGATGCGGCGCGTTCTGCCGGAGAATGCCGCGCTCGCGCAGGGCCTCCATCACCAGCGAGACGTTCCCCTGCTCCAGATAGCGAACGCCGCCGTGGACCAGTTGGGTGCTGCGACTCGAGGTTCCCTTGCCGAAGTCATGCTGCTCCAGGAGCAACGTGCGGTAGCCGCGGGACGCCGCGTCCACGGCCACTCCCATGCCTGTGGCGCCGCCA
>JAEUHD010000039.1 GCA_016793645.1 Verrucomicrobiales bacterium | reverse complement strand
GCTTGCCGGAGAGGTGGCCGTCCGGGGTGACCGAGAGCCGCCTCTCCCCATTCCTGTGGGAGGCATCGGAGGAAGTGTGGGCGGCGGGCCTGTCCATTCCGCGGCCCGGGGGAGGGGCGGACCCGGGGCGGGTGGACGCAGCGAGCTGTTCGATGACTTCCAGGACCGCAGGGGAGACCGGTTCGAGGAAGATCGCGTGGTGATCGCTGCGAACCTTATGGATGTGGAAATCCTTGTGAAGATAGGGCCCCCAACCGTTGAGGGGGTCCATTTCCCATCGGCCCGTGTCATCCGGCTGGGGCAGCGTGGACATCAGAAGTTCCGTCCGGCCCCGATAGGTTGTCGGGACATACCGTTCGCTGGCGAGATGGGCCGCCGCCTCCAGTTCCTCGCGCCGGGTCGGCGGGAGACGCCGGATTCGTTGGGACCATTGGAGATGGAGGGAGGCCAGTTGGAGTCGCACCATGCGGGCGAGGTGCGGGATGCGGGCGCCGGGGGGCAGGGATCGCAGATGCCCGGACAAGGCCCGCACCTGTCCCACGACGGTCCGACGGCGCATGGCGCCCCGGTGCCAGGTGTCGAGAAGGACCACCATGGCGATGGAGTTTCCGGCGGCCTCCCATTGGCGCGCGGTTTCGATGGCGACGCGGCCACCGAAGGAATAGCCGCTGAGAATCACCGGACCCCGGATTCCGAGCGCCAACAACTGACGAACCATGGCTTCCGCCAACTGGTGGATGTCGGTCAGTGGCGCGGTGTCATCGTCCACTCCCGGGAATTTGAGACTGTCGAAATAGGGGCAGTGGCGACCGATCACCTCCGCCATCGCAGGACGGAGTTGTTGAAAGCCATAGATTCCGGGGATGTGGATCCAGGGAATCCCATCCGGGGCTCCCTGGAGGGCGCATGCGGATGCGGCGTGGTCGATGGCCCCGGCCAGGTCGGCCAGCGTGCTGGCGTCCAGAAGCGTGCGGAGCTCCAGACGCCGCCCCGTCTCCCGGGCGACCCGGGCCTGGAGTCGCACGGCCAGGAATGAGGTTCCGCCCAGGTTGAAAAAATTGTCCGAACGTCCGACCTGGCGGACGCCGAGCAGTTCCCGGAAGATGCCGCCGAGCAGTTCCTCGGTTCTTGAGGCGGGCGGCTCGACCTCCCGGGGGGGGGCCGCGTCGATGCCCTCGGGCTTGGGCAGGGCTCGCCGATCCACCTTCTGGTTGGGGGTCAGGGGAAGGGTCTCGAGGAGGACGAACGCCGAGGGGATCATGTACTCGGGAACCTCGGCCTTGAGGCGCGCCCGGAGGTCGTCCGGGTTGGGTGCCTGGTCGCTGCGGGGAACGAGGTAGGCCACCAGGCGCGGATCACCCGGGGTGTCCTCGCGCAGGATGACCACGGCGCGGAGAACCCCCGGCATGGACGCCAGACGGGATTCGATTTCTCCGAGCTCGATGCGATAGCCGCGAAGTTTGACCTGGTTGTCGATGCGCCCCAGGAACTCCAGGCTGTCGTCGGGCCTGCGTCGCACCAGGTCCCCCGTGCGATAGACGCGTCCGGATCCGCCGAATGGGTGGGGGACGAACTTCTCCGCCGTGAGCGTTTCCCGCGCGTGATAGCCCCGGGCGAGTCCGATGCCGCCAATGAGCAGTTCACCCGCGGCGCCGGCGGGCTGCAGGGCAAGGTGCGGCGAGGCGACGTAGAGCTGGGTATTGGCGATCGGTCTGCCGAGTCGCAGCGCATCCCCGGGCGAGCAGATCCTCTGGAGGCTCGACCAGATGGTGGTCTCGGTGGGGCCGTAGAGATTCCACACTTCGCTTCCCGTGGCGAGGAGCTGCCGGGCGAGGTCGGTGCCCATGGCCTCGCCTCCGCACAGGATGCGAAGGCCCGGATCGCCGGTCCACCCGCTGTCCAGCAGCATCCTCCAGGTGGCCGGGGTGGCCTGCATCACGGTGGAGCCGGTGGACCGGAGGGATGCCTGCAGGCGATCCGGGTCGAGGGACACCTCGCGGGGGGCCATCACCACGGAGGCTCCGGAAATGAGGGGCAGGAAGATTTCCAGGGCGGCGATGTCGAAGGACACCGTGGTGACGGCGTGCAGGACGTCCCCGCAGCGGATCCCGGGTTCCCGCCTCATGGAGAGCAGAAAATTGGCGAGTGCCTGGCGCTCAATCTGCACGCCCTTGGGCTTTCCGGTGGAGCCCGAGGTGTAGATCACATAGGCAAGGTCCGAGCCGGTGGCCGTCAGCTCGGGATTGGAATCGTCCGTCCCCTTCAGCGGGGGCGAATGGGCTCCGAGCAGGAGAGTCTGCGCCCGATTCCCGGGCAGCCGTCCCTGAAGGTCGGGCTCCGTAATGATGACCGACGCCCCGGAATCCTCGATCATGTATGCGAGACGATCCGGGGGGAATCCGGGGTCGAGGGGAAGGTAGGCACCTCCGGACTTGAGGACACCGAGGAGGGCGGCGATCAGGTCCGGGGAGCGATCCAGGCATACGGCGACCAGTTTTTCCCTGCCGCCCCCCAGTCGATGAAGTTCCCGCGCGATCCCGTTCGCCCGGGCGTTGAGCTGGCCGTAGGTGACGCGTTGATGGCCGGCAAGGATGGCGGTCGCCTCGGGATGCCGGGCGGCCCGCAGCTCAAACATTTCACTGGTGTCCGCAATCTCCGCAACCGGCACGGCGGTCTGGTTGAGCGCCTCGACCAGATGGCGGTACTCGGCGTCCGGAAGGATTCGGAGCTTCGAAATCGGGGTGCCCGGGTTCGCGGCGATGGACGCCAGCGCCGTCCCGTAGCTGGAGACCAGGCGGCGGGCCGTCGATTCGTCGTACAGGTCACGGGAGAATTCCAGGGTTCCGTGGATTCCGGACTCACACTCGACGATCGAGAGGGTCAGATCGAACTTGGCTCCCCCGGGGTGGGTCTTCAGGGGAGTGACCTGCAATCCGGGGAGGGACCAATGGTCCTCCTCCAGGTTGCGATGGATGAAGAGATTCTGAAACAGCGGGGGGAGGGACCGATCCCGATCCGGACTCACCGCGGCGACGACGTCCTCAAAGGGGACCTCATCATGGGAGAAGGCCTCAATGGTCGTGGTCCTCACCCGCTGCAGCAGGGTTCGGAACGTGGGATTTCCGGAGCAATCGGTGCGGAGGGCCAGCGTGTTGATGAAGAGCCCGATCATGGGCTCCGTGTCCGCCAGGTGCCGCCGCCCCGTGGGGGTGCCGACGATGAGGTCGTCCTCACGGCTGTATCGGTGCAGCACCACCTTCCACGCGGCGAGCAGCACCATGAACAGGGTCGAGGATTCCGCGGCCGCAAGCTCGGAGAGGGCGGCCGCGACCTCCCGGGGCAGATCCAACGAAACCTGACCTCCTTGGAAGGTGGGCCGGGCCGGGCGCGGACGGTCCAAGGGCATGTCCAGCGGTCCCGGACACGAGGCCAACTGGCGTTGCCAGTAGTCGAGGTCATTGCGGACGGCCAGCCGGTGTGCCTCGGCGTTCTGCCAGACGGCGACGTCACCAAACTGGAGGGGCAGCGCCGGAAGGGACGGCTGGGAGCGGGTGGTGTAGGCGGCGTAGAGGGCCGCGAGTTCCCGGAAAAAGAGTCCGGAGGACCAGATGTTGTCGTAAACGATGTGATTGAAGACCAGCACCAGGACGGCCGTTTCCGCGTCGATGTGCACGAGGCGGGCTCGGAACAGGGGGCCGCGGGCGAGGTCGTGCGGTTCCCGCAGGGTCCGCTCGGCAATGTCGAAGGCGAGGGACTCCCGTTGTTCCGGGGGGTGCGGGAGAAGGTCGGTCCGGGGTAGTTGGAACGTCTCCACCGGATGAACCTGCTGCCACGGTCCCTGGTCGTCGGAGGGGAAGACGGTTCTCAGGACTTCGTGTCGGGACAGGATTTCGCCGAGGGCGCGTTCCAGGCATTCCGCGTCGAGCCTTCCCTCGATCCGGACGGAGTTGGAGATGTTGTACGCGCTGGAACCGGGGAACAACTGATCGATCAGCCACATCCTTCGCTGGGCGAAGCTGAGCGGGGTCCGCGTGCCGGCGGGGCGCCGCTGGAGCGCCGGCATCGGGGATGCGTGTTGTTGCGGTTCGGAAGACGCGATGAGGTCGGCAATGGCCCGCAGGCTTTCGGCCTCAAACACGGATCGCAAGGGAAGGCGCACCTGGAAGAGCCGCTGTATCCGGGCGATGAGACGCGTGGCGGACAGGGAATGGCCGCCGAGTTCAAAGAAGTTCTGGTTGATCCCGACCTCGTCGCGGCGCAGCAGGTGCCGGCAGGCGGACACCAGTTCCTCCTCAATGGGATTGCCGGGGGCCACCGCGGCCTCTCCGGGCAATTCGTTGTCCGGTCCCGGGAGCGGCAGCGACCGGCGGTCGATCTTTCCGTTGGGGGTGCGCGGCAGGGCCTGCTGGAGGACCACCGTTGCCGGAACCATGTGTGGCGGCACCCGGGACGCCACGAAACGCCTGAGGTCCCGAAGTTGCAGGCAGGCATGGGGCCTGGGGACCACGTACGCGACGAGCCGGGTTTCCCCGGAATCCTCACGGGCGACGATTACGGAATCGGAAATGTCGGGATGTCCGGACAGTGCGGCCTCCACCTCGGCGATCTCGACCCGGAACCCGCGGATCTTGACCTGGAAATCCCGGCGACCGCGGTGCTCGAGAAGTCCATCGGGGGAGAATTGCCCGAGATCCCCGGTCCGGTAGATCCGCGCCTGGGAATCCTCCGGATCGGGTTGAAAGACCTGGGCATTGACGTCCTGCAGGTTCCAGTAGCCGAGGGCGACATAACGGCTTCGCACGGCGATTTCCCCCACGTCCCCCGGGGGCACGGGCGCGCCCGACTCGTCGAGGAGCAGGATCTCCATGCCGTCCACGGGATATCCGATCGGCACGACGGCTCCCTGCAGGCGGGTTTCCGGACCCAGGATAAAATGACGCACCGTGCCCGTCTCGGTGGCCCCCAGTCCGGTGAAGTACTCGCACGTCCCCGGAAAGAGGGTGCGGGCGAGTTCAATGTCGGAGGCCAGAACCCGTTCACCTCCGAAAATGGCCATCCGGACCGACCCCGGGCGCGTGGCCCGGGGAGCGGTGGCGAACTCGCGAAAGACAGAGGCCACCGAATGGAAAATGGTGACGCGATGCCGGTCCAGCCAGGCGTCCAGTCCCTCGAGGCCGCTCCGTCGGACGTCGTACGGAAGGAGGCAGGCTCCGTTGAGCAGGGATCCGAAGATGCAGTACACGGACCCCATGACGCTCGTGGAATAGAAGAGGGTCATCCGGTCGCTCGGCGCGACCTTCTGCAGATTCGTGCGGCGCATGCATCCGTGGAGGACGTTGCGATGATTCTGCAGCACGCCCTTGGGACGGCCCGTGGAACCCGACGTGTACATCAGGTAGGCGGGGGCATCCGGGGAGACCGGGATGGCGGGATTCGAGTCCGCGAGGGAGTCCGGAAGATCCTCCAGGTCGAGGACGGGTGCCCGGCCGGAGGCGAAGGCCTGGGCAATGGACCGGTTGGCGCGTTGTGTGAGGACGAGCGAGGCCTCCGCGTCGTTGAGCAGGTGCCGGTTCCGGTCCGGCGGGAAGGCCGGGTCGATGGGGACGTAGGCGTGTCCTGATTTCAGGACCCCCAGGATGGCCGCCAGGGCCAGCGCACCGGATTCAAGGAACACGGCGATGCGGGCGCCCCCCGGGGGAAGCCCCTGGTTCGCGATGGCGCGGGCGATCCGGTTGGAGAGCCGGTTCAGCTCCTCGTACGTCCACACGAAGCCGTCGCCGGCAACCGCGGGGCGTTCCGGAAAACGTCGAACCACGGACTCAAACCGGGCCCCGATCGATTGCTCGATCTCGGTGGGCTCGAAGGGCGTGAAGTCCGGTGGCGCGGTGATGGAGGCGCTGGGCATCGGTCCCGGTTACGGGATCGCGGGGAATGGGGTCGCCGGAAAGGCGTTTACCCAATGACCCTCGGCCTGGCGGCGATGGACGGCCACCACGACTGGCACAACGACGGCGATGGTTCCGGATTCCTGGGAGGACCGGCCTCTGGGGTGTTTCGGGATTGGCTCATGGGTTGGAGCAATGGAAAAGGGATCAGCGAACCGGGGTCTCGGCGGCGGGCGGCAATCCGGTCCCGGGGACTCGGAATGCGTCCGTGCGTCGCTGGCTGGTTGCGTTCGCACCGGCCTTCATCGGGAATCCTCCCCCCGGCGGTAGGACCACAGGCTGACGTCCGTGAGTTGCCGGATCAGCCACTGCGCCCGAAGCCCTTCGAGGATTCGGGACAGAGTGTCACTGATGCGAATGCTTCGGGCCTCGCTGAACAGCGGCGTTCCGTTCCATTGGTAGGGACCGAACCCGATGCCGGCGAACTGGACGTACCTGAAACCAAGCCGCTCCATCTTCCGGGTGACCTTCCGATAGTTGAGGTGCCTGCCCGGAGTGAATTCGGGTGATCCGCCCTGGCCTGCGGCCCGCCGGCGCTTCAATCGCTGGGACAGGCCGCGGACGATGCGCACCGGATCGGACGCTGCGGGGTGGGTGGCATTGCGCCAGGAAATGATCAACAGGCCGCCCGGCTTGAGAATCCGCCGGATCTCCCGCAACGCCAGCTCGTAGTCGGGGAGATAGCTGATGACGCCAATGCACAGGACGGCGTCGAAGTGGGCGTCGGGAAACGGGGTTTGCCGGCAATCCGACTGCAGGAGTCCGGAAGAATCGAGGCCGTGTTCCCGGAGCCGCTGGCCGGCGTATTCCAGCATGTCCGCCGAGGCATCCACACCCACGCAGTCAATTCCGCGGCGGCGCAACTCGAGGAGGGTGGGCCCGGCACCGCATCCCAGGTCGAGAACCCGCCCCTGGGACGGGAGGTTGGGGAGCAGGAATTGAAGGGCGCGATCCCGGCGACAACGATAGTTGTGCTCCTCCGCACTGGGCGTCTCCGTCGCATACATGTCGTTCCAACGACGCGCGGATCCCCGGTTCGAAAACCGGCGGCTGACTTCCTGCCCGGAATTGATTTCTTCAGTGATCGCCATGGGGCGGGTCATTTCGGCGAAACGTCGCGGTCAATGCCCAGTCAGGTCCTGCCAGCTTGGTTGCATTGCTTAAGCAGATGACCGGGACAGGTTTGCATCGGAGAGCGTTCGGGGTCCATCCCAAAATGGGCTCGGGAGGAGTGTCCGCCCCCCGCCGGTGGACAGCGGGGACGTCGTGGGGAACACCCGGCCGATCAGTGGGTTGCGAGTCAGCGGGTCCGGCGAAGCCCCGGTTCCCGGGAAGGAGTGACGAAGAATGGCGGGGGCCGGGAATCGTCTCCGGTCCGATTGCGGACCTCCCCAACCGGCGTCGAATCCAGGTCTCTCGTTACCGCGCCCGCATGCGGTTGCCCTTGGGCTGGTGCTCCAATTCGCAGAGCCCGAGTGCCTCCATCAGCGGGGGAAGGTACACTCCGAAGCGTCCCCGCAGTCCCTTCTTGAGTCCGTACCAACCGCCGACCGGATTCTTGGGGGATCGGCCCCAGGCTTCGACGGTGCCCTCTTTCGCTTCCTTCTGCTCGTCGGCGCCGCCCAGGTCCATCCAGTCCCCATGCGCCTTGAGCATGGCGTGCAGATCGCCGATGCAGCGGGCGTCATAGTGGAGGACCGTCTTGCCGACCGTGCAGACCAGGATCGCCACGCCATCCTTGGTGTCCGTATGCATGGTAAACTCCGAGGTTCCCGGAGCGGTCTTCAGGGGCAGGGGATTCTCCTTGGGGCGTTGAAAAGAGGACATGGGAATCAGAGGTTCAAACAGGTTTCGAAAAAAGGCTGGCGATGGGTTGGCCCACCCCGTCGCGGGTGACGTAGAACGGGCGCTTCTCGATCTCGTAGGCGAGCTTGGGGGAGATGCCCATCGCGCGATAGATCGTCGCGTGCAGGTCCTCGATCACGACCCGGTCCTTGAGGGTCTTGCAGGGACGTTCGTCGGCGGTGATGCCATGGAGGTGCCCCTTGCGAATGCCGCCGCCGAAGAGCAGGACGCAACCGGCGTCCGTGAAGTGACGGTGCATGCCGTAGTGGGTGAGGGAGTCGATGCGTTCGGGCACCGGCACCTGGTCCTTGATCGGTTTGTCGGGCTTCCCCTCCTGCATCATGTCCCGGCTGAACTCGCTGGCGACGACGATCAACGTGCGGTCCAGCATCCCGCGTTCCTCCAGATCGAGCACCAGTTGGGCAATCGCACCGTCGATGGCGCGCTTCATGTTGGCCAACTTCTCATGGCCGTGCTCGTGGGTGTCCCAGTTGAGGAAGGGGATGTACTCGGTGGTGACCTCGATGTAGCGGGCTCCGACCTCGGCCAGGCGGCGCGCCAGGAGGCAGCCGAGTCCGAAGCGTTGGATGTTGGCCTTTTCGTAGCTGCCCTCGCGGGAGAAGTCGCCGCCCAGTCGGCTCGAAAAGTCCCATCCGCCGGGCACATACTTGGCGACGGTTTCCGGCTTCTCCCGGGTGAGGTCGAAGGCTTGCGCGGCCGGTGAACTGAGAAGCCGGTTCGCGTTGTCGAGCGACCGGAGGAGGGAATCCTTCTGGTAGCCGCTGCCGAGTTGGCCAATCGGGGAGGCCTCGACGAGTTGCCGGTAGAAGCAGTCGCGATTGGCAAACCGGGCGGGGCTCATGCCGCCCGGGGGTGTGACGACATCCTTGGCGGCGTCCGGAAACGGTACATTGAACGGACCGAACTCGCTGCCGAGGAATCCCGCCGTGGTGAAGGCCTTGAGTTCCTCACCCTCGCCCACGTCGAGGCGCTGTCCGATGTTGATGAAGGCTGGCACGGCCGGATCCTTCGGGCCGAGCGTCCGGGCGATGACCGCGCCCAGATGCGGGCAGGCCACGCT